>NZ_CP055305.1:1200000-1523118 GCF_013377995.1 Mannheimia pernigra | reverse complement strand
AACGCTCAGGTAGCACGTCTTGCTTGGTATCCATTTCAGATAATAAACGATAAGTTTGCATTCGAAGCGAGCCAGATACATTAATCAGGCTCGCATCCGATTTATTACTCCACATAATACCCAGCGAAATCGTACTAATAATAGAGGCAAATACGATCATTATCAGAAAATAAATGCCAATACGTCGCCCAATTGAGTCTTTCGGTTTAATCATAATTTATAGATTAAATTGCGTCTTTAATTCCTCAGAAATGCTATCTTCGTTATTAGAACCTATCATTTTCTTCGCTTTTTGCTGAACAGCCTCTTCTGCCCCCCCCATTGCAATTCCTAATCCAACAATGTCTAACATTGAGATATCATTAAAATTATCACCAAATGCGATGACTTTTTGTAGTTCAATACCTTCTGTTTTCAATAATTCTGCCAACTTTTTCCCTTTACTATTGCCGACATTGGTAATATCCACACGATCTACCCAAGACCATTCAGGGCTAACTTGATCAAGCGGTAATTTTTCAACAAATTTTTGCATTTTAGTTAAATCTGGATCGCTGATTAATACTTTCCAAACGGTTAATCCTTTATCAATTTCTTGTTGGAACTTCTCAACTTGATAAACATTCGGGCGAACAGCTTCTGGACAAGATTCCACCCACTTTTGAAATTTTTCAAAATGAATATTCTGGGTTTCATAAGTCATCGCATCTTCAAAATAAACGGCCGTATGAATACCTTGAGCTTGTGCATCATTAATTAGTTTAGACGCAACTTCTGCTGGTAACGGATTACCAATAAGTGCTTTTTCATTTTTAAAATCATAAACATAAGTACCATTACAGCAAACTACAGGTGTGTCTAAGTCAAGTTCAACATAATATGGGCGAACAGCAGTATGATGCCTGCCTGTTACAAAATAAACTTTTATGCCCTTCTCTCTTATCTGTTTAATTGCCTGTTTACTTGATTCTAAAATCGTAGCATTTGATGAAAGTAAGGTTCCATCTAAATCAAAAGCGACAGCTTGGTAATTCATAGCATTCTCCTGAAAAAATAGTAGATAAGAAAAAAGAAAAGACAACCATTCTGGCTGCCTTTATATTTTACTCTAAGTTAGTTAAAACTAGAAATTATTTACCACTATTATATGCTGGTGTTTGGTAAAGTGGTGCTGGACCATTAGGACCTGCTACATTACCACTCTCATTTTGTTTAAGTACACCACCGTTTGCGGAAATTTCTACACGACGATTAGGACGCAAACAATCTTTTTCTGCTTGGCTTGCATAAGCATAACCCTCACAAGGTTTAATTTGGTTTGCCTTACCATAACCTACAGCGTCAATGTGAGCATTAATACCTTGTTGAATTAAACGTTCTTTAACCGCATTAGAACGGCGTTGCGATAAATCTAAGTTGTATTGTTCAGAACCTAAACGGTCTGTGTAACCTGCAACTTTGATTTTTTGTGCACCCGTCGCCTTTAATTGCTGTGCTATATTATCAATGACTTCTGTACCTTTATTCGTTAAGGTTGCTTTATCGAAATCAAATAAATAGTCGCCAGTTAAACTGAATGATGCGTTACCATTACAACCATTTGGATACCAGAAGAAGCTTTGTGCGTCCATATTTTTGTCAAATAAAATTTTGAATTGACACATTTTATGCACACCATTTTCACGATAGTTAAAAACATAATCCCATTCACGCACACCATACAAGCCTTCTTCAAAGTGAGGGCGACCAATTAGATTATATAATTGATCTTTGTTCATCCCTTTTTCAATTTGGCGAACATTTTCCCAATTTGGCCATGAACCAAATTGAGAACCATCGTGGTTGAATTTAGATGCTGGAATTTTTGGAAATACCGGATTTTCAGTTGTTCCTTCATCGCTCACTTTGCTTAAGTTACCACAGGCTGCAACCGCTAGTGCAACACTTGATAATAAAAACATACGGAAAATATTTGTTTTTTCCATTTTCATATTAAGTTCCTTATTTAACTTATTTAAAAACGCTTTAATAATTTATTTATACATAAACGATATATTTACAACAATTCTACAATACAACGATAATGAATTCATTAAATTTTACGTAAAGTCATTAAATATAACGCATATATTCAACCTTTAATTGTAACCTTTTGCTATCTCTGAATTCATTTATATCTAATTTATACACAAATTTCGCCTTTTTAGCCGACAAATCTGGAAATAAACTTACCTCAACATGAAACCAAATTGCCTCTAATAATTGTCCTTTTTCCGATTGTAAAATCAACTTCAAATGCTTACCTGCCAATAATTTTTGTTGCAAAATACTAAATTCGCCTTCAAAACTTGGCTCTGGGAAATGTTGCCCCCAAGGTCCTGCACAACGAAACATTTCCGCATTTGCAATAGTGAAATCCTCTTCTGCAAGCTCTCCATCAGTATAAATAATGCCTTGTAATTGTTCTGGTTCTAAAATTTCATTAATGGTTTGATCAAAAACTTGTTTAAAGGTGTTTAATTGAGTTTGGTGAATTGTCAAACCTGCCGCCATTGCGTGTCCACCAAATTTAGTGATTAACGCTGGATATTGCATATTAATATGTTCCAACACATCTCGCATATGCAAGCCCGAAATAGAACGGGCAGAACCTTTTAAACATTCACTATTTTCACTTTCTTGTGCAAATACAATAACTGGACGATGAAATTGATCTTTAATGCGAGAAGCAAGAATACCAATTACACCTTGGTGCCAATCTGCTTGATATAACACAATACCGTGGGCTTGTTGAGATTGAGACAAACTTGGCAAGTTTGCACAAATTGCTAAGGCTTCAGTTTTCATCTCTTGTTCAAACTCTTTTCGAGTTTGATTAAGGGAATCTAGCTCAAAAGCAAGCTGACGAGCTATATCCATATTGTTACAAATTAGCAACTCAACGCCTAAAGACATATTCTCAAGCCTGCCCGCGGCATTCAGTCTTGGGGCAATCACAAAACCTAAATCTGAGGCTTGTAAGGTTAAAAGCTCACGCTTACTCACTTCCGCTAATGCTTTTATCCCCAAACGGCAATGACCAGAACGGATTCTTTGAAGCCCTTGATATACTAAAATTCGATTATTTTGGTCAAGCGGTACAACATCCGCTACCGTGCCTAAAGCAACTAAATCTAAAAGCTCTGCAAAATTTGGTTCTACTTTATTATGAAAATATTTTTGCTCTCGCATTCTAGCGCGAAGCGCCATCATCACATAAAAAATAACGCCAACACCCGCCAACGATTTGGAAGGAAAGGTACAAAATGGTAAATTGGGATTGATCATTGCATCAGCAATAGGTAATGCTTCAGGCGGTAAATGGTGATCGGTAATCAGAACTTGAATATCATTCTGTTTCAGTAATTCAACGCCTTCAAACGAAGAAATACCATTATCCACAGTTAAAACTAAATCAGCCCCCTTTGCTATAACAATTTCTGCAACCGCAATGCTTAAACCATAACCTTGTGAAAAACGATCTGGAATCAAGTACTCAACCTGTTCAAAACCGAGCTGTCTTAGTGCAATAATTGCCAGTGCTGTGCTAGTTGCTCCATCAGCATCGAAATCGCCCACAATCACAATTCGGCTTTGTTTATCAAACGCATTAATTAATAAATCAACTGCTTGTTCAATATTGGCAAGCTGTTGTGGTCTGTGTAAATGTTGGAGATGATGCTCTAACTCTTTCGTTGTTTTTATGCCTCGACTTTGATAAATCCGATTTAATAGCGTATTTTCAGATAAGGTTTTAGTCGTTAATAAAGGACGCTTTTTAATTAATTTTTCCACAATACTCTTCTTTTTTTAGAATAACAAGCGGTCTGATTTTGCATAAATTTTGCAATAATTCAACCTTTTCAAGAAAATTAATCATTCAATCACTGCCACCTCAAACTATCTATTGATTTTTATCATTTTTAGTCTATTATCTTACACCGAAATGTATAGGATATGATCCACTTTTTATATACATAGTTTATTTAAGGAGTAATTAATGAAAATATTGAATAAATTTACCCTCACCTTGCTATCTACGATGATTTTAACCGCTTGTAGCAGCGGTGGCGGTGGCAGTTCAGGCAATCAACAAAAAGAACACGTATTAGTGCCATCGAAAAATGCAGTAGCTCCCCCTGCTAAAAAAGCAGAAAATAATATTAAACCCAAAGCTGAAAAACCAACTATTGAGCAACCTAAAACTGAACCTAATCCAATAAAACCGAACGATAAAAATGAAAAACCGTTAACTAAGGCAGCTATTTTCAATACGTTAAGCCGTAACGGAGGTAGTTTTGAATCAGGGCAATGGATTTCACTAAAACTTGATGATAATGGGAAAATTCAAATGCTCCCATTACACAAAAAAATGATAGTTAGCTCCCAAGAAGTAACAGAATTATTTGACCAATCAGGGCAATTCCTTGGCTATGTCGGCTATGCGTCATTTACTCACACTAAGCCAAATATCAATAACGTAGGTGATGAAATCGTGACACATTACACTTTTCCGATGTTAGAAATGGATCAGTCACAAAAAGCACGTCCAACTCATAATATCAACTATGAGGGATCTTTCTTTTATTACTATAAAAATCAACCTGTTACAGCACTAAAAGGAGATGTGAAAGCCTCTTATCGTGAAGAAGATAAGCGGCTATTTATGGAACTATTCGGAAAAAATAAAGAACATTTCGAGTTAAAAGAAAAGCCAAATGAAGCAGGTGTAACAGTATCAGAAAAAGGTGATGTTTTTGGTCGGCTATATGATAATAGATCGGCTAACGCCACATTCAATGGTGCCATATATGGTAAAAATGGGGAAGTTCTAGCTGGAACATTAGATTACGATGATCATAATGATAAAGATAATAGCTGGAAAGGCACTGTAGGAGCAAAAGCTAAAAATCCTTAAAAATCAATACAAGCGGTCTGAATTTGCAATATTTTTACAAAATCTAACCGCTTGTATTATTTGTTATTATTGCTCAAGCATTTTAATAAGCTCTTTCGGCTCAACATAGCCACCAATTAATTCACCTTCTGAGGTAACCATACTTGGTGTGCCTGTTACACCAAACTTGATTCCTAATTGGTAATGTTTTTTGACAATATCTGGCGTCTTTAACTGAGTTGGTAAATTTCCGTTCTCAGCATTATTTAATGCTGTTATTTTATCTTTAGCCGTCCAAATCGCTTCCATTTGTTTTGCCGTTTGGCTATTCATACCACCTCGAGGAAATGCTAAATACCGAATAGTAATTCCTAACTCATTGTATTCTTTTATTCTTTCGTGTAATAAGTGGCAATAATGGCACGTAATATCCATAAATACGGTAATCACGTGCTTTTCATTTTTTGCTGGATAAATAATCATTTCATTAGTATAAGCATTTAGCTCTGCAAGTAATTCTTGATTGGTAATATCAACCACCTTGCCATTTTTCAATTCAAAAACCTTGCCCTGAATCACATAACGTCCGTCTTGGCTAATATAAATAATGCCTTCATTTGACGTTGCCATTTTAAAACCAGCTAACGGCGAATCAGAAATTTTCACCTCTGTTGCCCCTATCTGTTCTAACTGTTTTTTTAAGTTTGCATCAGAGGCAAAAACTGATGCTGATAAAAACATTAATCCGAGTGCAATTGCATTTTTTTTCATTAGATGTCCTTACATTTTTAGTTTTGCTATCACATTCTTGGCTTTATTTAAGAATGCTTGGCGTTCTTTGTTGCTCATACCTAAACTTGACCCTGGTAATTTTACCGTCATTGGATTGACGGGTCGCCCATTAATATGAAACTCATAGTGTAAATGAGGTCCTGTGGAACCTCCTGAATTGCCAGATAAAGCTATACGCTCACCTTTTTTCACTCTTTGCCCTGGCTTTACCAACGCTTTACTTAAGTGCATATAAACAGTGGAAATATGGCCGTGTTTAATTTTGATATAACGTCCTGCTCCTCTGGCTTGATATGCTACACGCTCAACTACTCCATCACTAGGTGCAATAATTGGTGTACCTATTGGAATACCATAATCTACCCCTTTATGCGGACTAATAAGGCGAGTGATTGGATGTCTACGTGTTAGGTTAAATGAAGAAGTCACTCTTGCTGCATATAATAATGGATGTCGAGCAAATCCACCACTTAACGTTTCACCATAGCGACTATAATATCGTCCATTATCCGCTTGGATTGCATAATAACTTTTTTTGCCACTAATTACGAGGATACCTTCTACATTACCTAAATCGGTTACTTTTCCGTTTATATATTCACGCTTAATTAAAATAGCAAATTTATCCTTTTTTTTCAGTTTATTCGTCGCAATCTGTGATTGTAATCCAACCGCTAATTGGTTAATTTGACGACCAGAAAGCCCTACTGCTTTCAAACTAGCCGTGAAACTATTTTGAATCGTGCCACGTACAACATCTTGCTTCCATTCACCTTTTTTATTAAATTTTTGATAAGTAAATTTGCCATTTGCTTGCCGTTCATAAACACGCTCTTCTTTCTCTGAAACTAACCAGTTTAGATATTCCAACTCGCCGTCTTTATCCAACACCCAGTAAAATTGTTGTCCTGATTCTAATTGAGCTAATGATGAATATTGTTTAATCAAATCGCTGGCAACTGAAGCATCCAGCCCTGATTGCTCTAATACATGTCTTAGTTTATCACCTACTGCCACCGTATAACTAAATTGATTTTGAATTCTTAATGCCTGATCTGCCACATCAACAATATCTTCTAATACTTTTTCTGCTTCTGCAGGGAGTTCTTCTGTATCAAGACTATTTACTGTATCAACCCGCTCTTCAACTTCGTCATCTTCATTTGTTAAGTCATCTTCATAAGATGTCGCACTTTGATCCTCAACAAGCACGTCCTTTCCCAGTATAGAAAGAGTAAATTGGGTGATTACCTCTGTAATATGCCAAACAAAACTCGTATTGTGATCAACATTGCGCTTTTGTGGAGGAATATGGGTATGAGGTTCATTTTGATGAGCCAAAACCACTACATTTTCTCGTGTAGCCATCGTACTTATTGCAGATTGCTCTTTTAATGTGAGAACAATACCAACAAGCAAACTAAAGACAGCTAATAAAAAAACCATTATTTTTAAGTGTTTCTTACGCTGTTTACGATCTCTTGCTAAAATTACATACTGCAAACTATCTCTCTCTTTATTAAATTATTTACTAAAATTTACATAATTTCCTAATAGACTATCTTACTAAGAAAAAATTCATTTATTCTATTGTCATCAAGTAAAAAATCCGCTACTTTTATTTCAGTGTCCTTAAATTTTTTATCGTAATGAAAATTAATCAACTAATACCTAGCCTAAATGCCACAAAAATTGCCTTAACTAAACAACATCAGCCTTTGGTCTCATTACATGATATAGAGGTCGTATTTAACAATCAGAAAGCTTTACACAATATCAATTTATCTATTTACCCTAACTCCATTACAACAATTGTTGGACCAAATGGCGGCGGTAAATCAACCTTACTCAAAGTATTGCTAAAATTAATTACCCCAACTAAAGGCAAAGTCGTTCACCATAAAGACTTAAAAATTGGCTATGTGCCACAAAAACTGCATTTAGATCCGTCTATGCCTATAACGGTGAGTCATTTTCTTGGTCTCAAACCGCATACTAATAAAGCGATGATTGAAGAAGCATTGTCTATGTTTGCTATCCACCATTTAGCGCAAAACAGTATGCAGAAATTGTCTGGCGGAGAGCTACAACGTGTTTTACTTGCCCGAGCTATCTTAAATAAACCTCAATTATTAGTATTAGATGAGCCAATGCAAGGGGTAGATATTACAGGGCAAACTGAACTCTATCAACTATTAAATCAGACCCGCTCTTGGCTAAATTGTGCTATTTTAATAGTTTCGCACGATTTAAATATTGTAATGGCAAATACGGATGAAGTACTTTGCGTGAATAAACACATCTGCTGCCAAGGCACACCAGAAGTGATTACTCATGATCCTAGTTTCATTCATTTCTTTGGCGATCAATTTGCTCGAAATGTCGCATTTTATTCACACCGCCATAATCACCACCATAATCTACACGGCGATGTTTGTTTAGACGAATGTCAGTGTAAATATTAAAGTTTTATTCTGTTTAGTATTTGTAAAATTTTTGCTAAAAATAACCGCTTATAAATCAACAATTATATAAAAATCAGACTTATATCACATTTTATTTACTTTATTTCAAGTATAATAGCACTATGATTCAACACGCTAAAATTAGGTTAGGTCTTTATGCAATATAAAAATTTTGATGATTGGATTACTTCATCGCCTCTAGGTGGTACAAACCAATCTTATGTCGAAGAAATTTATGAACAGTATTTAGAAAATCCAGCAAGCGTTGATGAAAGCTGGAGATGCATTTTTGACTCATTTCCCAACATTCCTCATATTGAACAGCCTCATTCTAAAGTGCGTGACTACTTCCGTAAATTAGTACGCGAACAACAACCTCAATCTGTAACAGTTATTGATCCAGAAGCTGGTGCGAAGCAAGTTCGTTTACTGCAATGGATTAATGCCCACCGCTTTCGTGGTTATTTAGAAGCCAAACTCGATCCACTTGGCTATTATCGCTGGAAAACCTCTAGTGTGCCTGAATTGGATTACAAGTATCACGGATTCACAGATGAAGAACTCAATGAAACCTTTACTGTTGGTCGCTATGTGTATGATAAAGATACAATGAAACTAAGCGAACTCAATGATGCGTTAAAAGAAACTTATTTAGGCTCAATTGGCTTAGAATTTATGCACGTTCAAGATATTGAACAACGTAACTGGCTACAAACAAAAATGGAGAGCGTATTAAATAAACCTCTTTCCACAAAAAAAGAAAAACTGAATTTATTAAGTGAATTAACCGCAGCAGATGGCTTAGAACGTTACTTAGGGGCGAAATTCCCTGGAGCTAAGCGCTTCTCTTTAGAAGGAAGTGACGCCTTTATTCCGATGATGAAAGAGATCATTCGTCACGCCTCTCGCCAAGGAATGACAGATGTCGTTGTAGGTATGGCTCATCGTGGTCGTTTAAATATGTTAGTGAACGTATTTGGTAAACGCCCTGCAGAATTATTTGATGAATTTGCAGGTAAACACACTGATGAGAGCCGTACTGGCGATGTGAAGTACCATCAAGGTTTCTCTTCAAATTTTGCTGTAGATGATAAAAACGTTCACCTCACCTTAGCGTTCAACCCATCACATTTGGAGATCGTAAGTCCTGTAGTAATCGGTTCTGTTCGTGCAAGACAAGAGCGTATACGTGATACCGAGCACGAAAAAGTATTAGCAATTACTGTTCACGGTGATTCTGCAGTTACAGGACAAGGTGTTGTTCAAGAGACCTTAAATATGGCGAATGCCCGTGGTTATAAAGTAGGCGGCACTATTCGCATAGTGATTAATAATCAAATCGGCTTTACTACGTCTAATCCAAGCGATACTCGCTCAACAGAATTTTGTACTGATATCGCTAAAATGATTCAAGCCCCCATCATTCATGTAAATGGAGATGACCCAGAAGCGGTTGCATTCGCAGCAAGAATGGCGGTGGAATATCGTACTAAATTTAAACGTGATATTTTCATTGATTTAATTTCATATCGCCGTCACGGCCATAATGAAGCAGATGAGCCACTAGCCACTCAACCAATGATGTATGGCATTATAAAAAAACACCCAACACCGCGTAAAGTTTACGCTGATCGTTTAATCGCCGAAGGGGTATTAACCAGCGATCAAGAAATTGAAATGTTAAATCTTTATCGTGATGCCTTAGATAATGGTGAACGCGTAGTGCCTGAATGGCGTGAAATGGATATGGCTGCCGTAGATTGGTTACAATATCTCAACTATGATTGGACAGCACAATACGAAAGTAAATTTCCTAAAGCGCGTTTCTTAACGATTGCTAAACGAGTATGTGAGTATCCCGAATCATTAAAAGCCCACTCTCGCGTTGAAAAAATCTATGCCGATCGTAAAGAAATGTATGAAGGCAAAAAACTATTCGACTGGGGAATGGCTGAAACAATGGCGTATGCTACGTTACTTGATGAAGGCTCACACGTTCGCCTTTCTGGTGAAGATGCTGGGCGTGGCACATTCTTCCACCGCCACGCAGTAATCCATAATCAACAAGATGGTACAGGTTATGTTCCATTAACACAGTTACATGCAAATCAAGGGCGTTTCCAAGTGTGGGATTCGGTGCTTTCTGAAGAAGCGGTTCTTGCTTTTGAATATGGTTTTGCGACAACCGATCCGAAAACCTTAACAATTTGGGAAGCTCAATTTGGTGATTTTGCAAATGGTGCACAAATTGTTATCGACCAATTCATCAGCTCTGGTGAACAAAAATGGGGAAGAATGTGTGGTTTAGTCATGCTTCTTCCGCATGGTTATGAAGGTCAAGGACCTGAGCATTCTTCTGCTCGTATTGAGCGTTATTTACAACTTTGTGCACAACAAAATATCCAAGTTTGTGTGCCATCAACACCCGCTCAGGTTTACCATATGCTACGCCGCCAAGCAATTCGCAAAATGCGTCGTCCGTTGGTTGCCATTACACCTAAATCCTTGTTACGCCACCCACTTGCAGTATCGTCACTTGATGAACTGATTAATGGCTCATTCCAAAATGTGATTGGCGAGATTGATAACATCGAACCGAAACAAGTTAAACGTGTGGTGATGTGTTCGGGTAAAGTCTATTATGACTTAATTGAAAAACGCTGTGAGAATAACCAAACAGATGTTGCAATTATTCGAATTGAACAACTCTACCCATTCCCACTTGAAGAAATGAAACAAACTCTTGAACCTTACACACACATAAAAGATTTTGTCTGGTGTCAAGAAGAGCCATTAAATCAAGGTGCGTGGTATTGCAGTAAGCACAATTTTGAGGCCTCTATTCCAGAAGGTGCAAAATTAACTTACGCAGGCAGAGCGGCTTCAGCTTCTCCAGCGGTTGGCTATCCGTCACTGCACGCAAAACAGCAAAAACAACTTGTTGAAGATGCTTTAACGATAGCTTAATCAAATGAAAATGTCGCATAAAATACGCCTACAAGCGGTTAATTTTCAACAAAAATTTACACATTTGATTATAAGGTAGATTACATACCCTCTAAAGAAAAAGGATTATAAAATGACAATCGAAATTTTAACTCCAGACCTTCCTGAATCTGTCGCAGATGCAAGCGTAGCGATATGGCATAAAAAAGTGGGAGACAGCGTAAAACGTGATGAAATTCTAGTCGAAATCGAAACAGATAAAGTCGTTTTAGAAGTACCCGCTACCAATGACGGCGTACTGATTGAAATAACCCAACAACAAGGTGCAACCGTTATTTCAAAACAAATTTTAGGGAAATTAGAGACGGCTCAAGCAGGTGATATTAGCTCAGCCACCATTGAGCAAAAGACGGAAGCAACCCCATCAGATCGCAAATATGCCGCTATTGAAAATAGTCACGCAAACGCTGACGATCAAGGCCCAGCTATCCGTCGTTTATTAGCTGAACACGATTTACAAGCAACCGATATTCAAGGCAGTGGCGTAGGCGGAAGAATTACTCGTGAAGACATTGAAAAAGAGATTGCCAAACGCGTTCAACTCAACCAAGTAAAAGAATCAGCAACGAATCAAAATACCGTCAGCACGGTTGCTTTCAGCAGCCGCAGTGAAAAACGTGTACCAATGACTCGGCTACGCAAACGTATTGCGGAACGTTTACTTGAGGCAAAAAATACAACCGCAATGCTCACCACCTTCAACGAGTTAGATATGCAACCAATTATGAACTTGCGTAAAACCTATGGCGAAAAATTTGAAAAACAACATAGTGTACGCTTAGGATTTATGTCGTTCTATATCAAAGCCGTGGTTGAGGCGCTTAAACGCTACCCTGAAATCAATGCCTCTATTGATGGTGATGATGTGGTTTATCACAATTATTTCGATATAAGCATTGCAGTGTCAACGCCTCGTGGGCTAGTAACGCCCGTGCTACGGGATTGCGACAAAATGAGTATGGCTGAGATTGAGAAGAAAATTAAAGAGCTTGCGGAAAAAGGGCGTGATGGCAAATTAACGGTTGAAGACTTAACTGGCGGTAACTTCACCATTACCAATGGAGGTGTGTTTGGCTCATTAATGTCTACCCCAATTATCAATCCACCACAAAGTGCGATTTTAGGTATGCACGCAATTAAAGATCGCCCAGTAGCGATTGACGGACAAGTAGTAATCCGCCCGATGATGTACTTGGCTTTAAGCTACGATCACCGCTTAATTGATGGCAAAGAGTCTGTTGGTTTCTTAGTCACAGTAAAAGAATTACTGGAAGATCCAACTCGCTTATTACTAGAAATCTAATAAATTTGACCGCTTGTAGTTCGCTACAAGCGGTCTATTTTTAATCAAAATTAACAAAATCGGATAAACGCTCTACTTTTTGCGTCAAGCAAACAAAGTGGCGAAGCAAGGTCTGCTTTCTTTTGGTTACTTTTCTTTGCACAAAGCAAAGTAACATAACACGATGAGGAAACTCTATGAATCTACACGAGTATCAAGCAAAACAAATATTTAAGCAGTATGGACTGCCTGTAAGTGAAGGTATCACTTGCTTTTCAGCAGATGAAACCGTTGAAGCAATAAAACAACTAAAGGGCGAACAGTGGGCGGTAAAATGCCAAGTTCACGCAGGGGGGCGAGGCAAAGCCAGTGGTGTAAAACTAGTGAGTAATGCTGATGATGCAAAAGCCTTTGCGGAACAATGGCTAGGCAAACGCTTAGTTACCTTCCAAACAGATGCTAACGGGCAACCTGTTAACGCTATTTATGTAGAAGAAACTTGCAATATTGACCGTGAACTCTATTTAGGGGCGGTGTTAGATCGCTCTGCACAAAAAGTGGTATTTATGGCATCAAGTGCGGGTGGTATGAATATTGAAGAAGTGGCTGAAAAAACACCTGAGTTAATTCACAAAGTGACTATCGATCCACTAACAGGTGGTCAAGCTTATCAAGGGCGTGAACTTGCTTTCAAATTAGGCTTAAAAGGCGATGAAGTTAAACAATTCGCTGATATTTTTGTAAAACTGGCTAAATTATTCATAGATAAAGACGTCGCCTTATTAGAAGTCAATCCACTTGTAGTAACCAAAGAAGGAAAACTGCTCTGTTTAGATGCAAAAATCACGATTGATAGCAACGCACTTTATCGCCACCCAGATCTAAAAGCATTGCAAGATCTCTCACAAGATGATGAGCGTGAAGCGGAAGCCGAAAAATGGAGCCTAAATTATGTCGCATTAGATGGTAATATTGGCTGTATGGTAAACGGTGCAGGGCTTGCAATGGGGACGATGGATATTGTAAAACTCTATGGTGGCAAACCGGCTAACTTCTTAGATGTAGGCGGCGGTGCAACCAAAGAGCGTGTAGCGGCAGCATTTAAGCTGATTTTATCTGATCCAAATGTGAAAACCGTTTTAGTCAATATCTTCGGTGGTATTGTACGTTGTGATTTAATTGCTGAAGGGGTCATTGCCGCCGTAAATGAGGTCGGTGTAAATGTGCCAGTCATTGTACGTTTGGAAGGTACCAACGCAACACAAGGGCGTGAAATGTTAGCCAATAGTGGACTAAGTATTTTATCAGCCTCATCACTAAAAGAAGCGGCTGAATTAGCGGTAAAATCTGCAAATTAGGAGGGAAAATGTCGATTTTAATTGATAAAAACACAAAAGTAATTTGCCAAGGTTTTACTGGCGGACAAGGTACATTTCACAGCGAACAAGCTCTCGCCTATGGCACTCAATTAGTAGGTGGCGTGTCACCAAACAAAGGGGGCACTACGCACTTAGGTTTACCTGTTTTTAATACCGTTCGTGAAGCGGTAGAAGCTACAGGTGCAACCGCAACCGTCATCTACGTTCCCGCGCCTGGCTGTAAAGATGCGATTTTAGAAGCTATTGATGCAGGTATTCAGCTTATTGTTTGTATTACCGAAGGCATCCCGACACTAGATATGCTTCAAGTTAAACAACGTTTAGCACAAACTGGCGTAACAATGATCGGCCCAAATTGCCCAGGTGTGATTACGCCTGATGAATGTAAAATTGGCATTATGCCAGGCAATATTCATAAAAAAGGAAACATTGGTATTGTTTCTCGTTCTGGCACGCTCACTTATGAAGCCGTTAAACAAACGACTGACGAGGGCTTTGGGCAATCTACTTGTGTTGGTATCGGCGGCGATCCTATTCCAGGCGCTAACTTTATTGATATCTTAAAGATGTTCCAAGAAGATCCTGAAACCGATGCCATTGTGATGATTGGCGAAATCGGCGGTTCTGCAGAAGAAGAAGCGGCTACTTTTATTAAAGATAATATAACTAAACCTGTGGTCAGTTATATTGCTGGTGTAACCGCACCAAAAGGCAAACGTATGGGGCACGCTGGTGCTATCATCAGTGGCGGAAAAGGCACAGCAGATGAGAAGTTCAAAGCATTGGAAGATGCTGGTGTAACTACCGTGAGAAGCCTCGCAGAAATCGGCTCTGCTCTTCGTAAGATTTTGGGTTAATAATATCACCGTAGGGGCGAATCATATTCGCCCCGCAACTAAACCATCAACAATCCAACCTCATTCCCCATATTCAAAAAATACAGCCCAATAAAACACACTAACACCACCGTTTCTCGCATTTCCTATCCTCATTCCGCCCCTTTACCTGTTCAAATCATCATCGCATATTGCACAAAAAAAAAACAATGCAGAATATGAATTTTATTACTCAACTGAAGGATTACATTATGATGTCTTTTATTAAAAACAATTCTATTTTAACCATTTTTGTTGTCTTTTTTGTGATTTGGGGGGTTGTCCTAAATGAATGTCTTTCTAAAAAACAATATTGGTGTGCTCTCATTCTTGTATTTTTTACTGCCTATTTGAATAGAAAGCTACTTAGCAAGCAGCTATCCAGAAAGCAAATATTCGGAGTGACGGCTGTTTTTATATTGATTAGCTGCTACCTCTTTACACCAGAAAAACCTCTGCAAACTCCAACCGAAATTTTATTTAACTTCGGATTATTTCTAGCAGCAAATGCTGCTGTAAATATCGATAAGTTAAACCAAAATTATGATAAACACGATTCCAAACCTGAATCTGAAGAATAGCCTTTACCCCAAAAAACGCCCCAACTCTATATTAAATAACGAGGGGCGTAAACAGGAGCCCATTATGAAAAAACTGATTACGATTACTTTATTTGCATTATCATTAACCGCACACGCTAAAATTGGCGATACGTTTACCGACCCTGAATTTGGGAAGATTACGGTAAAAGGACCTGCATTTCCTGACGATGGTAAAACCAAATATGAAATCGTCAATGGTGAACGAAAAGCGATTTTAACCCCCCAATGGAAATTTGTTGATAAAAACAATGAAATATATTTTAATCTCGAAAAAAGATTAGAAAAATTCTTAAAACAAGAGACTAAATCTGAAAGCGATATTATTAAGATGACGAAAGCCTTTATTGAGGGTTTACAAACTTTAAAGCCAATGCGTAAAACCATCTATTTGGACGGTTACAACCCTTATATGCTTTTACAATACGATGCTACAATTAAAAACATTCAGCGAGCGTTTAAATATCAATTTTGGGATTACTTCAGGAAAATCAAAGGTACGCCTGAATTTGAACAATTAAAACAAGAAATTAACTTCTCTTCTCAAATTTTAGACACTTTAAAATTATATGAAGAATAAAAAATAGCGGGATTTCCCGCTATTTTTATACTCTAACACCAATGTTTTCTTCTTTTATTTCTATTTCTTTCGTTTGCTCATTTGTATTTCCTAATGCGACCGCTTCATGTTCTTTTGCGACGAGCCTATCTAATTGAGGATATTCTTCTTTAATTTCCCCTAACGGTTTCCCTTGTTTAGATAATTCATCTAGAGCGAACTGTTTTTCTTCCTCGCTAACAGGCTCTTTATCTTTCATTTTCTGTAAAACAACCCCCAAAGAATAGGGCGTTAATTGATTAACTTCTTCTTTTTTATAAACATTATTGTATGCACTATAAGCGTTATTCGCCATAATTTCATCTTCGGTCATACGATTTATAAAACGCTCGGCTTCTTCTTGATTCATTTTAATATGAGGGTCGTTAACATAAGCGGAAATCAATGTTTTTCTCATAGCATTTATATGACCCACTAGCATTTTTGATAAGTCTTCATTATCTTTATTTTCCAACTTATAGCTCACTAATGCTCTTAACTTCGCATATTGCTCATTAATGTCATTAAATTTCGCCTGTTTACATTCATCTTCGTTAATAAGGGTAAACTTTGTATTTTCACTCGTGAAATTTTTTAAGAAGTCATCAACTGAGTTAATATCAGTTTTATTTTCTGAGGTTAAATTTTTCAACCCCACTTTCAACATCGCTTCGGTAAAATCCAACATAACTTGTCCGTCATCTTTGGATTTTAAGGAAATCACCCCCATATCGGATCCAAAGCTACTGATTTTAATTTGATACCCTTTGAGGTTTTCGTCATCTTTTTGTTTTGCAAGAATATGATTTGTTACCCCTACGGTGATTTCAGTGTAAATTAAATTATTAAGCTGACCTTTTAAATGGGCGGGGACTTCACCTTTATAGGTGGCGATTTTCGCTTGCAACTCTTTGCGTTTTTGAATGGTTTCATTAATATTTGCTTCGGCAATATAAGCATCTAAATAAAATGCTTTACCTTTTAAATCATCAAGAGTTATTTTACCACTTTTAATATTGGCAAGAAGCTCCGATAAATCTTCCTCTGTTAATTTGTCTTTCCCTATTGATTTGGCATAATCTTTCATTAAGTCGACCAAAATCGGGGGTAACTTATCTTTGTTTTCCCTCTGGAATTTTTCCACTCTTAATGCTTCTTCAATTTGAAGTTCAAAAATTTTATTGAGCTTTTCCTTCTCACTCAAACTGCTATCCTGCATTACCTGCTGTATTTTCTCTTGATAATTTGCCATACCTTCAAGAAATTCAACCCCATTTTCTATGGGTGGATTAGCGTTTTTAATTTCATTTTGAATATTTTTATTTAAAGCAATCTTATCTGGGGTAAGTTTAGTCTCATTCCAAATTCCCGAAAACTCAGGGTTTTGAGAAACAAAAGAGTCCATTTTTCTCTCAATTTCTTTATATTCTTGCGATTGGAAAAACGCTTCCACTTTATCAAAACGTGCTTCTACTTTATCAAAACGTTGTTGTAATACCACCATTGCAGCTAAATGAGACTGAATATTTTGTTGCTGTCTCTCAATATTACGCTGAATGCGGCTATCTTCTTCACGAGTATTTTGCACCTGTACTGTTTTCTCAATATAATCAAGATTTCGTATAAAACGCACACGCTCACGCAAAAGCTCTTGTTTTTCTTGTCGCTCTTGTAAGGTGGCTTCTAAAATAATTTTATTGTTCGCCTCTGTCGCAAACTGTTTAAATTGCTCTACTTTATCTTTGATTAGGGGGGTAAAGTCAAGAGTTCGACTGGGCAAACTTGGGGGAGTTTTGCTATAGGGATTTTGGGCGAATGGTGATTTGCCCCAAAAACTCAAGCGGTCTAATTTACACATTTTTTTGCAAATTAGACCGCTTGTTTTTTGCACTTAAATTACTCTTTTGACTTCCAAATTAATGGATCAACACCTTTTTGAATAAGTACTTGGTGCTCCTCAATTTTAAACACAGGCTCTTTGCCTTGTTTGAGCTGGCGGATATAATCTTTCATAATAATCCACACAATAGGAGACAGAATTAAAATTGCTACTAGATTGATAACTGCCATTGATGCCATTACCGTATCTGCAAACGCCCATACAATACCACCATCTCTCACCGCACCAAAGTAAACAAAGAACAGCACAACAGCACGGAAACCCCAGACAAACCAAACATTATTTTTAATATAGCGAATATTAGTTTCCGCATAAGCGTAATTACCGATAATTGAAGTAAAACAAAATAGCAAAATTATAAAGGCTAAGAAATGTAGTCCAAACTCGCCTAAGTGGAATTGTAACGCTGTTTGGGTAAGTGATATACCTCTCAAACTTTCGCCACCATAGTTATCCGACATTAAGATAATGACCGCCGTACAAGTACAAACCACGATAGTATCCACAAATACACCTAACATTTGTATCAACCCCTGACTTGCTGGGTGTTTTGCATCAGACGTCGCTGCTGAGTTTGGTGCAGACCCCATCCCTGCTTCATTTGAGAACAAACCACGCTTAATTCCCATTAGCATCGTTTTTGACACCAACGCACCAAACATCCCGCCAGCTACTGCCGAGAAGTCAAACGCACTTTCAATAATCAACGTGATTATCTGTGGTACTTTTTCAATATTCATGCCTAAAATAATCACAGCAATAATCAAGTAAAATAATGCCATCATTGGTACAACTTGAGCAGAAAATTTACCAATACGTTTTACTCCACCTGAAATAATCACGCCTGTGATAACAACTAAAGCAAGCCCTACATAAGAAGGATCCCAATCCCACGCATTTTTAGTTGCTTCCACAATTGAATTGGATTGTACTGCATTAAATGCAAAACCGAAGGTAAATATTAAGGTGATGGCAAAAGCAATCGCCAATGAAGGCAGTTTTAACCCCCGTGTAATATAGTAAGCAGGACCACCACGGAACATACCATTTGGATCTTTGGTTTTATATAATTGAGCTAAAGAGGACTCAGCAAAAGCTGAACTCATACCCATTAATGCCGTTATCCACATCCAGAACACCGCACCTGGTCCGCCAAGAGCAATCGCTGTTGCCACACCACCTATATTACCAACGCCAACACGACTTGCTAAGCCTGTTGTAAAGGCTTGAAATGGCGAGAGTGCTTGACCTGAGGTAGAACGTCCTCCCCACATTTCACGCAAACTTTGGGGAAAAAGACGAAACTGCACAAAGCCTGTCGTGATAGTAAAAAACATGCCAGCACCGAGTAATAATATGATAGTAATATCCCAAAGTGGGCCGTCAATTGTATTGACTATCCAAGTTAAAACACCTTCAAAAAATAGAATAATAGAATCCATAAAGACCTCTTAATTAAAATAAAAACGTGCTAGTTTAACCGAATTCCCATTTTTAAACATTTTTTAATACTTTTCTATAATAATTTTATCGCCATCCACTTAACGCCTAAATAAAATACCTGTGCTAGTATCAATAAAACTACTATGAAATAATGTTATACCAAATAGAATCAGCATTATTCCTAAGGCAAATTTAAATAATAGCACTGCCTTTCTATTCATTCGTGCTGAAAAATACCAACTACTTATTTTAACTGCTTTATTTCTTGCAATAAGAACTAAGAATGCCAATAAACTTAAGGTAAATCCTGTGCCAATTGCCATGACTAACGCTGAAATCACGCCCCAAAAATAGAGATCGAGCGTATAAGAGAGAAATAATACCAAAATCGCACCAGAGCACGGTCTCACACCAATACTTAACACTAGTATTAATTGAGCTTTCCAATCTTTGGCTTTTTGTATTTCATTCGAGGTAGGCAAATGTTTATGTCCACAACTGCAATGTTCATTATGAATATGATCTATATGCTGAACAAGCGGTTGTTTTTGTAATGTTTTTTGCAAAGTGAGCTGTTTTGAAAATCGGATTGATTTAATCTTAGGCTTACTCGACTTCCTCATTCCTTTGAAAATCTGATAGCACCAATAAAGCCCAAGCAAAATCATCATAGCAAAGCTACCACGCTCAACCCACTTCAACGTTAAATTAAAGTATTGGCGAGAAAGCGTAAAAATGACCACAATCACCGTAACAAGTAAAACCGCCACCAAGCCTTGCACCAAAGCTGAAGCGAAGGTAATTTTCATTGCCTGATTGAGTTTTGTTTTTTCAAGCGAAAGATAACTCGTTAGAATAAACTTACCGTGCCCTGGGCCTACCGCGTGAAACACACCGTATAAAAAGCTGATAAAAACTAAGGTCACACCTGCTTTTTGCTGATTGTTACTCAATGCGTTTAACGAAGTGGAAATCGCTGAATTAAACACCTTTTGCCACTCCATTACTTTAAATAGCAAAATCGGATAAAGTTGATAAAATGCAAAAAATATCAGAAATCCAACCGCTAGTACTGCCCATCGTTTCGTGCCTAATCGCATATAATCTCCACTTTCTGAGCAAATTGAGCACCTAATGAATCATCTTGATTATCCACCATCTCCTGAGATTGCGTTTTATCTAGGCTTGAAGCATATAAACGCAATTTATTATCTACTTGCGGCTGTAATAATGTTACTTTACAGCTCGGGTTGCTGATACTAATTTCATTAGCACGGTTGTACTCCATCGCAATATAATAACTTGGCTCATAAGTTGAAAGTCTTACCTTATTTTGCTTTAACTCATAAGGCTGACTTAAATGGAACGTGATATAAAACACCACTCGATTATGTTTGATTTCAAAACGTGTTTCTGTTGGTTGAGAAGAAAATTTTATTGGCTGATTTTTACTGTCATAAAGCACACTGAAATAATGGTTTTGTCGGGCAGATTGCACCATCTCTGCCGTAATAGCCTGACGAGTTTTCGCTTTATCTACACTATTATTCATTTCGTAAATCAACTCCGATGAAGCAATTTCATCAAGCATCCATTCCATTTGAAATGATCTCAACATTGTACCGTCAACTACCACTTTATTTTTTAAATCCACAAAAGAATGAGGGTGAGAATAAGCATAAGTTGTCAATAAAGTAGATAATGCAATCACAAAAAATTTTAATAATTTCATATTCATTCACTATAAAATAAAAAAGCGAACAAGTTAGCCCTGTTCGCATTTAAAAATTCGGTGAGTTGGTCGATAAGCCGAGTTCTGTCTTGGACAATCATTCCTCTAGGCGTACATTTACACATACGCTCAAGCAACCTACCCGAACTCTCGGCGGGCTACCGATTGAGTTCCTATTTGGTCTTGCTACGAGTGGAGTTTACCTTGCTGTGAAATGTTACCACCCACACGGTGCGCTCTTACCGCACCCTTTCACCCTTACCGAAAAATCGGCGGTCTGCTCTCTGTTGCACTGGTCGTAGGCTCACGCCCCCCGGACGTTATCCGGCACTCTGCCCTGTGTAGCTCGGACTTTCCTCTCGTTTACTTGTTTCTCAGTTTACGTTTTCACGAATTTAGAGGCTTCAATAAACCAGCGATTGCCTAACCAACTCGCAACGAAGTATAGCGAATTTACAAAATATTGCAAGAAAATAACCGCTTGTAGCAACTCTATAAACAAAAAGGATTAAGTGTAAAATGATCTGCCCTTAATATTGTTGTTTATACCACGCCGAATAATCACTTCTGGCTTGTTCTATTTCAAAAGAATGCTCATAAAATTTTACTCTTATCATCCCTACTTCTGCGGTATTTAATACCGCAATATTTTTTCTTTCTAATCGCTCAATAACCCCTTTATTAGGCAATTTCCAGGCATTCCAACGTCCTGCGGAAATCATCGCAAATTGTGGTTCAGTTAGGGCTAATAATGTTTCACTGGTGCTACTTTTACTTCCATGATGCCCTACTTGTAAGAAATTAATCTGTCTAGCATCTTGTGCAAATTGGCGTTCTTGTTGTATGCCTGAATCCCCTGTTAGCAAAATCTGCAAGCGGTCATTTTTTGCTAAAATAACGCAAGAATCTTGATTCTTAGCCCTTTCTACCAAATGAGAGGGGTAAAGTGCCGATAAATTCCATTCACCAAATTGCCATCTTTTTCCTCGAATACAAGGCTCTGGCTCACGCCCTAAGTAACGAATTTTGCTTGAGCTAATAAGCTTGGCATTTGGATAGGCAGAAAGCAAATCCACCACGCCCCCTGAATGATCGTTATCATCGTGGCTGAGAAAAATCGCTTCAACTAAAATGCCGTTACGTTTTAAATAAGGCAAAATCTCTAGCTTCGCCATTGAGTTTTTGTTGCCATTATTATTCGATCGCCAACTTGAACCTGTATCGTAAATCACCGCGTTATTTTGATCATCAATGAATGCCATTGCTAGGCCCTGTCCAACATCGAAAATAATCCATTCTGATTTGGCTTTAAAAGCCCATTTAGGTAGATAAAAACTGAAATTAAACAAGATTGTGAAAATGACTACATTAAACCATTTTTTATAAGAGAGCCGATAAAGTTTACAATAAAGGCATAACAAGACGAGTAAATTAAATGAGAGTAATTGCCATTGTTGCCAATCGTTTAGTGCAAGCCAAGAGTTAGAAAATGGGGCTAACAGCCATAAACTAAATTGAGCTAGGTAATCCGCTAGCTGCCAAGTAGCAAAGAGATTATCACTTAACAGGCTGAATAAAATGAGTGGAACAAGCAAAAAACTATATAGTGGCACAATCATAAGATTAGCAAGTAATGCAAAGGTAGAGACACCCTCAAAAAAATAGAGCTGAACAGGCGAGAAAATGAGCCAAATACCCACTTGCAAATGTAAAAGCGATAACCACAAGCGGTTGAATTTTGTCATTTTTTT
This sequence comes from Mannheimia pernigra, assembly GCF_013377995.1. NCBI lineage: Bacteria > Pseudomonadati > Pseudomonadota > Gammaproteobacteria > Pasteurellales > Pasteurellaceae > Mannheimia > Mannheimia pernigra. The sequence goes on along the minus strand of NZ_CP055305.1, from coordinate 1,500,360 downwards.
GCGTGTTTCATCAGAAATAAAACGATTTAATGGAAAAAATTGATACCACAAAATCAAGCTTGCTACGGCTAAAATAGAGAGCCAAAAGCTATCTGAAAGCAAACTCAAAGGGTCAATCACAATCAATAAAGCAACAATTCTCCACCAAAATTGCCAATGAGTATAATGTCGCCTTAACACTTGGCAGAGTAACACAAACGTAATGGCGAATAACGCCCTCATAGTCGGAACAGCAAAGCTAGCTAAATAGCTATAAGCAAACGCCGTGAGAAAGCCAACTACTCTTGCAAAATGTAGTGAAAATCCGACCGCTTGTAACCAATCAAGCCTGCTTTTTAAGCATAACCATTGCCATCCTTTGGCAACATAAAAGCCAAATAACATAGCAAGACCAATATGCAATCCTGAAATTGCAATTAAATGAGCGGTTGCAGTTTGTTGAAATTGCGCCCAATGTTCTGCCTTTAACCAAGCTCTCTCACCGAAAGCTAGCGCCAATAATAAACCTTGAGTAGGTAAATTTTTCGTTTCTGCGTTAACTTTATTAAGCCAATTTGTTCGCAATGAGTTGTCTGTTTGTGCTAATTTTTCAACTTGACGAACGGTTGCTATCATATTGATATGATTAGAGAAATACCAACGTTGGCGGTCAAAATTACCGATATTACTGCGAGCTGAAATCGGGCGTAGATGAAGTGCTGCTTGATAATGTTGATCGAGGAATAAAGGTTGATCTGCTTGCCAATTTAGGTAAATGTTCTCACCAGTTTTAATTGTGGCAATAGCGGTTTGATAATCTCCCTGTTTAAGGATTTTCGTGATTTTAAATTGAGTGAGTTGTTTATTAGCGGTTATATTTCCCGCATTTTTTGCAACTTGGAAAGTATGAAAATAGCTAATACAGATTATCAGCCCACATAAAAAAGTGAATGTTGTTCGGCTACAAATACCGTATAGCAAAATCATTCCACCAAAGACAATGCTACCTAATAACCAATCTTTAGGTAAAAATAAGATAGGCAAATGGCATAAGACAGTAGTAATACAAAAACGATCTAAGGTCATAATAAAACAGTTTAAATTTTTAAACTGAGTATGCCGTTTACGCTAAAAATTTTCAGAGAGAATATGTAAATTTTCGAGCCAGATCGCAAAAATAAACAAGGCAGGCCAAAATGCCTGCCTTTGTAATCAGATTATGCTGACTTTTGATCTTCAGAATAACTTACCGCAGCGGTAAATAAAACATCGGTTGATGAATTTAATGCAGTTTCAACTGAATCTTGAATTACCCCAATAACAAAACCAACGCCAATAACTTGAGCGGCAATATCATTTGGAATATTAAACAAGCTACAGGCTAATGGAATGAGCAATAATGAACCGCCAGCAACGCCAGATGCACCACAAGCACAGATTGATGCTACCACGCTTAATAATAATGCGGTTGCAAAATCAGGCTGAATACCTTGTGTATAAGCTGCGGCTAAAGTTAATACCGTAACAGTAATTGCCGCACCCGCCATATTAATGGTTGCCCCTAAAGGGATCGCTACAGATGCAATTTCATCACGAATACCTAAACGTTTAGCAAGATTCATATTCACTGGAATATTAGCCGCTGAGCTACGGGTAAAGAATGCGGTGACACCACTTTCACGCAAGCAAGTGAACGTTAATGGATATGGATTACGGCGAATCTTCCAAAAAACTAATAGTGGATTTAACACCAATGCGACGAATAACATTGCACCCACTAATACTAATAACAAGCGAGCGTAACCTTCAAATGCCTCTAAACCATTTACTGCAACAGTTTCAGCAACCAAACCAAATACACCAATAGGTGCGAAAGCAATCACAACTTTAACCACAAAAGAAACTGCATCAGCTAAATCATTTAAAAAAGCTTTTGAACTTGCTGAACCGTGACGGAAAGCAATCCCTAAACCGATAGACCACGCAAGAATACCGATAAAGTTAGCATTACTTAATGCAGTTAGTGGGTTATCGACTAAGTTGAAAATAACCGTTTTTAAAATTTCACCAATGCCTTGTGGTGGGCTTAAACCATCAGGGCTTGCAGTTAATTCTAATGTGGTTGGGAACATAAAACTTAAAATAACTGCAATTAAGGCTGCAAAGAATGTACCTAATATATAAAGCACTAAGATTGGTTTTAATTTGCTATCTGTTCCCACTTCTTTATTTGCAATCGCAGATAACACTAATACAAAAACTAAAATAGGTGCAATAGCACGTAGAGATTTCACAAAGAATTGACCTAATACCCCAACGCTAACAGCCCAATCTTTATTAATAAATGCCAATAACACCCCTAGCACTAAACCAATAGCGATACGTAATACTAAATTACCGCCAAGAATTTTTGATGATGAATAACTCATAACATTTCACTTCTGTAAGATAAAAATAAGGATAAAGACAATTTACCCACCTAAAAATAGGCTTATTAGATTAGCGGAAAAATAATCAATATGGAATAAACAAGCGGTCATTTTTTTGAAGTTTTTTGCAAAAAGCTGCTTTTTTCTCTTTTCAGATTAATTTATGGTATTCATACTAAATTTATTTGAAGATAACGCTTCTTTCAGTACAATAATCCCTTTACACACTTAATCTTATTTAACTTATGAAACCTAAAAATAAAGCTGATTTTCAACGCATTATTAATGCAACAAATTATTCAATCAAAGGCTTGAAAGCCGCCTATATTAATGAAGCAGCCTTTCGTCAAGAACTGTGGTGTACGATTATCTTATTTCCTTTAGCCCTCATTTTAGGTGACACTAACATTGAAAAAGTGTTGTTAGTTGCAACCATTTTTCTTGTATTAATTACTGAATTATTAAATAGTGCAATTGAATCGGTCGTTGACCGTATCGGTTCTGACTTCCACGAACTCTCAGGCAGAGCAAAAGATCTTGGTTCTGCCGCCGTATTTTTATCAATGATTTTACTGGCAATTACTTGGATATTGGTCTTATTCTTCTAATGCTATTTTACAACGCTAATACTTACTGAGGTATTTCTATGAATTTTAAAAAAACATTACTTACACTCTCTATTTTAGGTTCTGCATCCGCAATCGCGTATGAAACAGATAAAACCTATTCTTTTACGGTATTACATACCAATGATTTGCATGGGCACTTTTGGCAAAATGATAAAGGTGAATATGGTTTGGCTGCACAAAAAACGCTAGTTGAACATATTCGCAAAGAAGTGGAAGACAAAGGGGGTGAAATCTTAGTGTTAAATGCAGGTGATGTAAACACGGGTGTGCCTGAATCTGATATGCAAAATGCTCGTCCTGATATTGAGGGTATGAATGCGATAGGTTATGACGCGATGGTTTTAGGCAATCATGAATTTGACTTTCCGCTACAAACGCTGTCTATCCAAGAAAAATGGGCTAAATTCCCTTTTATTTCTGCGAATGTAATTAATAAAAAAACAGATAAGCCTATCGTAAAACCTTACGTTATTCTTGAACGAGGCGGTATAAAAATTGCGGTTGTTGGATTAACGACAGAAGATACGGCAAAATTAGGCAATCCTGATGTCACTGAAAATGCAGTATTTAAAGATCCGATTGAAACCGCAAAAACAACACTGGCAGAAATTAACAAAAATGAAAAACCAGATGTACGGATTGCCTTAACTCATATGGGCTATTATTTTGATGGTAAACACGGCACTAACGCACCGGGTGATGTAACAATGGCTCGTAGTTTAGATAAAGGTGCTTTTGATTTAATCATTGGCGGACATACTCATGACACCGTCTGCATTGATGAAAAAGGTCAATTTAAAACCAAATATACGCCAGGTGAAGAATGTAAGCCTGATTTCCAAAATGGTACTTGGATTGTTCAAGCAGGCGAATGGGGCAAATTTGTTGGACGTGCCGATTTTGAGTTTAAAAATGGCAAAACAACCTTAGTAAAATATGAGTTAATTCCTGTCAATTTGAAAAAAACGATAAAAAAAGAAGATGGTAAAAAAGAATATCAACTTTACCAACCAGAAATTAAAGCTGATGAAAATACCTATACACTACTTAAAAAATACCAAGATGAAGGTGATGAAAAGCTCAATATTGATGTCGGTATTGTTAAAGGCTTATTAGATGGTAAGCGTGAGCATATTCGTTTCCATCAAACAAATCTTGGTCGCCTCATTGCTCAATCTCAAATGGAGCGTGTGAAAGCTGATATTGGTATTATGAACTCAGGTGGTATCCGTACTTCCATTGAAGAAGGTAAAGTAACTTATAAAAATATTCTAACCGTTCAGCCATTTGGTAATATGATTGCAACCGTTGATTTAAAAGGCAAGGAGCTATTAGATACAATTACAACCATTGCATTAAAAGAGGTAGATACTGGTGCATATCCACAATTTGCAGGTATTTCAATGGTCGTTGATCGTAATACAAAAACTATTTCTAATGTAAAAATTGGCAATAAAGCATTTGATGAAAACAAAACCTACAAAGTCTCTTTACCTGACTATGTAGCCTCTGGTGGTGATGGTTATCCATTACTGAAAAATCACCCAACTTATGTAAATACAGGGTTTATTGATGCAGAAATGCTGAAAAAATACTTTGAAGAAAATAAAGTCATTGAAGCGGATAAATACGATCCGAAAGATGACATTATTTTCAAATAATCTCATCTAAAGAAATAGGGAGATCGTCTGATCTCCCTATTTTAACCACCTGATAGTTTTACTTGAAATCCTTTAGACTCTAGAATTTGTTTGATAGCTTCACGATTATCACCCTGAATTTCAATAATTCCCTCTTTAAAGGAGCCACCACAACCTAATTTACGCTTAAGTTCTGAGGCAAGAGAATTAAAGGCTTTATCCTCTAAATCCAATCCTGTAATAACACAAACACCTTTGCCTTTTCGCCCGCTGGTTTGACGTTGAATGCGTACAATACCATCGCATTTAGGACGCTTTTCTTCAATTACTTCAGGCTTAATTCTCCCTGTTTCGGTTGAATAAACTAATGTCATTTGTAAATTTTCCTCAAAAACATCTATCTATTTGAAGGTTAACTTCTGCTCCTGGTTTAAAAGAGCAAAAAAAAGCGAATAATATGACCGCTTGTATTTATTTAAAAGAAAAGCGCAACTTATACTAATTAGCAATTGATTGATTTATTGATTTTAATACCGCTAATGGATCTGCAGCTTGAGTAATTGGACGACCAATCACTAAGAAATCTGAACCTGTTTCTATGGCTTTTTTAGGCGTCATTACACGACGTTGGTCAGCAAAATCCGTTCCTTCTGGGCGAATACCTGGGGTAATTAATTTGAAATCGTTCCCACAATGTGTACGTAATACTTCCACTTCTTGAGGAGAACAAACTACACCGTCTAAACCTGCACGTTGAGCTAAATGTGCTAAACGAATAACTTGTTCCATTGGTGAGGCATTAATGCCGATTTGTAATAAATCCAAATCTTCCATACTGGTTAACACGGTTACAGCAATTAATAATGGTGCATCTTTACCATAAGGTTCTAAGATTTTTTTCGCTTCTTCCATCATCGTTAAGCCACCTGAAGCGTGCAAATCTACCATCCATACGCCCAAATCAGCCGCTGAACGCACTGCACGAGCAACCGTATTTGGAATATCGTGATATTTCAAATCAAGAAATACATCAAAGTTTCGTGCGTGTAATTGTTTTAAAAAATTTGTGCCTAATGTCGTAAACATCTCTTTACCTACTTTTAAACGGCAAAGTGATGGATCAACTAAATCTACAAACTTCAGTGCCTCATCTTCGGTTTCATAATCTAAAGCAACAATAACTTTATTGTTCATACTGAGCTCCTTAATTTTCTATTGGATAAGACCATCGATACTTGGTATCGGTTTAATTTTTTCCCATTGATTACAAGATGGGCATTGCCACATTAATCGATAACTTTGATAACCACAATTTAAGCAACGATATTGAAAACCTTTTTTGATTTGATTACCCACCATATTATGTAACAAAATCAAGCTTTCTTTACCACTCCCTGCTTCAGCAAAATCTGCTTGATAGCGAATAAAACGATGGAAAGTGATCAAACTCGGATAACTACTTAACTGCTGATACAACTTAGAATGCGCAGCATTAACGCCATCTTTTTCTTCAATAAATTCAGTTAATGCAACATCTACGCTACTATTATGTTTTACTTGATTTGCTTTAATCAAAAATAACTCATAACCATTAGGATCATTTAAGACCGTATAACATTCTAGAATACGACCAAGTACCTCGCTAATATAATCAGGATCTTGCTGGAGTATTTGCTCAAAATAACCTAATGCTTTTATAGACTCTCTTTGTTCTAAATAAAAATCCCCAAGCATCATTGAGGCTCGGGTAGATTCTGGATAATAGTCTAAAGCTTTATTTAACGCATCAACAAATGCCATTTTATCTTCAAATTTGACCGCTTGTGCATATTCACAGAAAAAATGAGATAGCGGGATTTTATCGGACTCAGGCGAAATTTTTAATAATTTCTCAAAGACATTAATCGCTTTCTTCCACTCTCGTGTTTTTTGATAAACAACAGTAAGCTGAAATAAGGAATGTTTAGCAAATTCTGGTTCATCAACCAATGAAATATAATAATTTTCTGCTCGATCATAAAAACCTGCAGCCATAAAATCCTTAGCTAATTGCTGCTTTGCTAATAATTTCTGTTCAAACGAATAATTAGGATTATTCTCTAATGCTTGATGAATTCGCAGAGCCCTATCAATTTCTCCCCTTGAACGGAATAAATTACCTAAAGTTAATTCTGCTTCAAACTGAGATTCAGTAGAAATTTGATTTTCAGACTCTTGCTTTTGCAGCATAGAAAGGAAAAGATCGACAGCTTTCTCCTGTTGATTAGATAATAGAAGGTTTAAGCCAGCAACATACTCACGAGAGAATTTATTACTGACGGTTTCTTGCTCCTTTTTTGCACTACGCCGCCCCATATACCAACCATATAATGCAGCAATAGGCAATAAAAGGAACAATAATTCAAGCATTAGCTATTCAACCTTTGGCGTGGTTAATTCAATGATTTGCTGAGATTGGCGTTTTACACGGCGATTCAACGCGATATTTTGGAGTTTAATTTTTAAGTAAAAAATACCTGTTACCAACCAGCCTAAAATTAATCCTAAACCAAATAAAATTGCTACTAATGTAGATAAGCGTAATTCACTTTGTGCAATAATATAATTAAAAGTAATAAGTTGATCATTATTTGCACCAACTGTAATTGCAACAATAATTACCGTAATTACAATTAAAATACTCAAAATATACTTAACCATATAATCTCCCTGACTATAGAAATGTATAACTTAATGAGAATTACATTAAGTCTACCCGCTCTTTTAAATCCTTACCTGGTTTAAAATGAGGAACGTATTTCTCAGATAATACCACACTATCACCAGTTTTAGGATTACGCCCTACTCGAGGTTGTCGATAATGCAAGGAAAAGCTACCAAAACCTCTCACTTCAATTCGCTCACCTTTTTCTAACGTAAGCGTTAAATGCTCTAAAATCTCTTTTACACAATTTTCTACGGTTTTAATTTGCAAACTTGAGTTTTGGGCAATTAACCTCTCAATTAATTCGGATTTGGTCATCTCTTCCTCATCAAAATCATTATAGCTATTTTAAATAATCACTTATAAAATTAATGAGTATTTAAAATAACTATTCTAAGTTTAAATGGGTATGTTTAGAACATACCCATTTATCAGTTAGAAGCTAAAATTATTCACCTTTAGCTGCTTTGAAAGCTTCAGCAAATGCATTTGGTACTGCAACTTCTTCTTTGTTCACCTGTGCAATTGCTGCTGATTCTTCAGCTTCATTTTTCGCACGAACCGATAAGTTTACAATACGAGATTTACGATCTACGCCTGTGTATTTTGCTTCAATTGAATCACCTACAGAAATTACTGATGTAATATCTTCAATGCGCTCCGCAGTTGCTTCATTTGTACGAATAAATGCTTCAACGCCACCGTCTAATTCAACTTTAACGCCTTTAGCATCCACTTCTACAACTTTACCTGTTAAGACTGCACCTTTTTTCGTGCTATCTACGAAGTTTGTGAACGGATCAGATTCTAATTGCTTGATACCTAAAGAGATACGCTCTTTCACAGCATCAACTTGTAACACAACAGCTTCTACTTCGTCGCCTTTTTTGTAGTTACGAACAGCTTCTTCACCTGAAACATTCCAAGAAATGTCAGATAAGTGAACTAATCCGTCAATACCACCTTCTAAACCGATGAAGATACCGAAATCAGTGATTGATTTGATTTTACCTGATACTTTATCGTTTTTATTATGAGTTGCAGCGAATTGCTCCCATGGGTTTGCTTTACATTGTTTTAAACCTAAAGAGATACGACGACGCTCTTCATCAACTTCAAGTACCATAACCTCAACAACATCACCTACATTAACTACTTTAGATGGGTGAATATTTTTGTTTGTCCAATCCATTTCTGAAACGTGGACTAAACCTTCAACACCATCTAAAATTTCAACGAAGCAACCATAATCAGTTAGGTTAGTTACTTTACCTGTTAATTTACTATTTACTGGGTGATTTTCAGCAATAACAGCCCAAGGATCTTGGCCTAGCTGTTTTAAGCCTAATGATACGCGAGTTTTGTCTTTGTCAAATTTCAATACTTTAACCGTAACTTCATCGCCTACATTAACCACTTCACTTGGATGCTTAACACGTTTCCATGCCATATCTGTAATATGTAATAAACCGTCAACACCACCTAAATCTACGAAAGCACCGTAGTCAGTCAAGTTTTTAACTGTACCTTTAACTTCAGAACCTTCAACTAAACTTGCTAATACAGCATCACGATCTTGGTTGCTTTCTGTTTCAATAACCGCACGACGAGATACAACTACGTTATTACGTTTTTGATCTAATTTGATTACTTTAAATTCGTACTCTTTACCTTCTAAGTTTAAAGAATCACGAACTGGACGAGTATCAACTAATGAGCCTGGTAAGAATGCACGCACACCATTTAATTCAACAGTGAAACCACCTTTAACTTTACCATTTACGAAACCGACAACTGTAGCTTGTTCTTCAAAAGCTTTTTCTAAAGCAATCCAAGCTTCGTTACGTTTTGCATCACCACGAGAAACAACTGTTGCACCAAATCCGTCTTCTACAGCTTTAAGGACAACATCAACCTCATCACCAACTTGAACTTCTAATTCGCCTTGTGCATTAGTAAACTCTGATGCATCAATCGCTGATTCAGATTTGAAACCTGTATCAACAATCACTAAACCTTTTTGGATAGCAACAACAGTACCTTTAACAACATCGCCTAAACGTGGTGTAGCTGCAAATGATTCTTCAAGTAGTTGAGCAAACGATAATTCTGACATAATAAATCTTCTTAAAAATAAACATCCATCTAGCTTCCTGCTAAACGGGGTTGGTAGTAAAAGCTAAACAAATCCTATGTAAAGCCAACAAACTAAAATTTAATATATTGAGCGATGTGGTATAACGCTTGTTTAATCACATCATCAATCGATAAATGCGTGGAATCTAGAAGTAACGCATCTTTCGCTGGGACAAGCGGTGCAACTGCACGATTTCTATCGCGCAAATCACGCTCTTTTATCTCAGCTAAAATCTCGTCAAAGTTAGCATTAAATCCTTTTTCTTGCAACTGTTTTACGCGTCTTTTTGTGCGTTCTTCTGCACTTGCGTCTAAAAATAGCTTAATTTTAGCATCAGGAAAGACAACTGTCCCCATATCCCGTCCATCTGCGATCAGTCCTTTTTCAGTGCTAAATGCACGTTGGCGCGCTAATAACGCTTCCCTAACCAGTGGAAAAGCTGCAATTTTTGACGCATTTTGACCCGCTTGTGCCGTGCGAATTTGGTCGCCAACATTCTCGCCCTCTAAAATTACCTTAATCTCACCATTTTCAGGTAAAAATTGAATATCTAAATTACGTGCAATTTCGGCTAATGTTGTCTCATCATCAAGAGAGACATTTTTTTTCTCTGCATCCAACGCAGTAATGCGATACAAGGCTCCAGAATCTAAAAAATCAAAGCCTAATTTTTCAGCTAGAGCGTGACACAATGTGCCTTTGCCCGCGCCACTCGGACCATCAACCGTAATAACCACTTTTTCCATTTTATCCCTTTCTATTCAATCACTTACTGAGCTTGTAGTTCGGTAATTGTGACATCAAAATTCAATAATTGTTCACCACGCTGCACGGCCACTTTCACTGTGCTATAGGGCTTCATTTCTGCTAATTCAGTCATCATTTGAATAGGTGATAAAGCCTCAATACCGCCAATGCTAAGCACCAAATCACCTGATTTAATTCCAGCTTGAGCAGCAGGGCCTTGTTCATCAACATTCGCAATAAAAACGCCCTTTTCATAGCCATTCATTTTTGCGGTATCAATCAAATCAGTACTCACGCCAAAGTAACCACGAATGACACGACCATCTTTAATAATTTTTTCCATAATTCGATTAGCATGATTGATAGGAATGGCAAAATTTAATCCTTCAGATAGCTCATTTGTATTCTTGCCAAAACGAAGTGTATTAATGCCTATTAATTCTCCTGCCGTATTAATTAATGCACCACCTGAATTACCTTGATTAATAGACACATCTGTTTGAATGAAATTTTGTCTTCCGCTCTCGGTCAATGTTTTACGTCCAATTGCACTCACAATACCTTGGGTAATACTTTGCCCCAAATTTAAAGGATTACCAATCGCTAATACCACATCACCAACTTCTAACTTTCTATTTGGATTTTGCGGAATAGTGGGTAGATTTTCAGCATCAATTTTCAATACTGCTAAATCTGTTAATGAATCATCTCCAATTAATTTAACATTTGCCGAAATTAATCCATTTTGCAATGCAATCACAATCTGGTCTGCATTTTCAATAACATGCTTATTGGTTAAAATATACCCATCATTACTCATAATAACGCCTGAACCTAAATTCTCTACCTCAAAACTTGAGTTTTCTGAGCTAAAATTTCGGCTATATACATTCACAACAGCTGGAGAAGCAATTTTAACCGCAGTATTGTAGCTGATGATCTCTTTTTGATTGAGTGCTGAAAATATCCCTACGTTACCTTGAAATAATGGCGCAATAAATAGAATCAAAAATGCACAAAAAAGTCCAAAAATGACCGCTTGTCCAATTTTTTTCAGCATTATAAGTTCCTTAAAACGTTATTATTTATCATAAGCGGCGGGCTTGCCAAAATACCTTTGACCAATAAGGAGAGTCGATATCGGAATAAATCACACCGCCTTTTGTTGAAGCATGAAGAAACTGCCCATTCTTAACATAAACACCCACGTGTTTGCCATTTGGTCCTCTGCCTGTATTAAAGAACACTAAATCCCCTGTGCGTAATTCTCGCTTAGAAATACGTTGTCCTTCTTTTGCTTGCTCTTTTGTTGTTCGCGGTAGATTAATCCCAAATAGATCTCTAAAGGTCACTTGCATAAAACCAGAGCAATCAATACCTAATTTGCTATTGCCACCTAAACGATAGCGGGTGCCTTTCCATTCATGTTGATGTTCGCTTAAGCGGCTAATTGCTATAATCGGATCTGCAAGCTCCGCATGATAAGCTGAAGGATAAATTTTTCGTTTTGCTTGTTCGTCAGTTTTAGAGCCATTTGAACTAGAGCAAGCTGATAATACAACTACACCTACTAGCACAAAGCCTAATGATAGCCATTTTTTTACTAATTTCATTTAATACCACTTAATGAGCATTTCATATTCATATAAATAAATTATTTTTTTGATTGTGCATTAGCCATAGCCAGCTCAACACGTTCACGCAATTTTTTACTCGCTTTGAAGCTAACTACTCTACGAGCAGATACCGCAACATTTTCACCCGTTTTAGGATTACGCCCTGGCCGAGCTTTTTTCTCTCGCAGGAAAAAATTACCAAAACCCGACAATTTCACTTCTTCGCCATTCTCAAGAGTTGCACGAATTTCTTCAAAAAATAGATCTACAAATTGCTTGGCAACACGCTTTTCTAAATCTAATTTTTCAATTAGATTTTCTGTAATTTCAAGCTTGGTAAGAGCCATAATTTATCCTTAATTTATTGTTATGGCTGATATAAACACCAGCCATATTTTATTTGCTGATTAATCACGAAGTACCGCATTGAAACGTGCTGCCAATTCAGCTAATACCGCTTGAATAACAGTATTGATTTCATTTTCTTCTAATGTTTTTTCTTTATCTTGAAGAGTCAAACTAATCGCTAAACTTTTCTTATCTTTGGCTAAATTTACACCACGATAGACATCAAATAAGTTTAATGCAATTAATTTACTGCCTGCAGCTTGACGGCAAACATCTAACACTTCGCCAGCTGGAACAGACTCATCAACCACAATCGCAATATCACGGTTATTTGCAGGAAATTTAGAAATTTCGACCGCTTGTGTAACAGTTCTTTCTGCAATTGCCGAGGCTAAAATTTCACATACAATCGGTTTACCTTTAATGCCAAATTTTTGCACAATAGATGGGTGAACTGTACCAATAAAGCCAATTTCTTTACCATCTAACATAATTGCCGCAGATTGCCCAGGGTGTAATGCAGGATATTGTTTTACAACAAATTTTAGATCATTACGCACAGAACTAAGAGAAAGTATGCGTTCAATATCGCCTTTTAGATCAAAAAAATCAGCCGCTTCAGCTTTGTTTTCCCAATGTACAGGGCGTTTATCACCAACAATTGCCGCAGCGAATACAAACTCTTGGCGTACAGCAGATTCCGCATTGCTATCTGGGATAAAACGTAAACCAGCCTCAAAAATACGCACACGATGTTGCTGGCGACTTTGATTATAGACAATTGTATCTAATAAACCTGTTAACAATGATACTCGCATTACCGACATTTCACTTGAAATTGGGTTCGGGAGAACTAATGCCTGTTGTTCTGGATGTAAGCACGCTTGCTTTTTAGGATCTACAAAACTATAAGTAATGACTTCTTGATAATCACTATCTACGAATGCCGTACGAATACGGTTAACTTCCAGTAACTTCTCTGGTGTCCCATTCATCGTTAAATGAGAAAGTGGAGCATTATTTGGAATGCTATTATAGCCATAAATTCGAGCTACTTCTTCAATCAGATCTTCTTCAATTTCAATATCAAAACGCCAGCTTGGCGCCACAGCTGTCCAAGTATCATTAGTAAAAGTGACCTTTAAGCCTAAACGAGTTAAGATATCTGTAACTATTGCATCTTCGATGTGATGACCAATTACGGAATCTAATTTACTACGACGTAGCGTGACAGTATTGCGTTTTGGTAAGTTTTCTTCACTGACCGCCTCCACAATTTCACCAGCCTCACCACCACAAATCTCAATTAATAATGCGGTTGCACGTTCCATTGCTTGGCGTGTTAATTTAGGATCCACACCACGCTCGAAACGATGTGAAGCATCGGTGTGTAAGCCGTATTGACGAGCTCTGCCTGTAATGGCAAGCGGTGCAAAAAATGCAGACTCTAGCACTACATCTTTTGTGTTTTCGCTCACGCCACTCGCTTCACCACCGAAGATCCCAGCCATAGCCAGTGCACCTTTACTATCAGCAATTACTAACGTATTTGACTGCAATTTCGCTGTTGTACCATCTAATAATACAAGCTCTTCACCCGCTTTTGCCATACGCACTTGAATGCTGCCTTCAATTTTAGCGGCATCAAAAGCGTGCATTGGCTGCCCAAGCTCTAATAAACTTAAGTTGGTAATATCTACAATTGGATCGATTGAACGAATACCACAACGGCGGAGTTTCTCTTGTAACCACAATGGCGAAGCCGCTTTTACATTCACGTTTTTCACTACACGGGCTAAATAACGAGGGCAAGCCTCTGGAGCTTGTAACTCGACTGCCACTTTATCTGAAATGCTTGCTTGAACAGGTTCAATCGTTGGCGACTTAACACCCGCTTGGTTAATCACGCCCACTTCACGAGCAATACCAGCAATGCTTAAGCAGTCAGCACGATTTGGTGTAAGGCTGATTTCAATCGCAACATCATCTAAATTCAAATACTCACGGAAATCTTGACCAACTGGTGCATCTGCAGGTAATTCAATAATTCCGCTATGATCTTCTTTAATGCCAAGCTCAGAATAAGAACAAAGCATACCTTCTGATGGCTGACCACGTAATTTAGTTTTCTTAATTTTGAAATTACCTGGTAAAACGGCACCATCAACCGCACAGGCCACTTTTAAACCTTGACGACAATTTGGTGCACCGCACACAATATCCAATAGACGCTCACCGCCCACATTAACTTTTGTTATACGTAATTTATCGGCATCAGGGTGTTGGGCACATTCAACCACTTCGCCAACCACCACGCCTGAAAAGCTACCTGCTACAGGCTCTACATCATCAACTTCTAAACCTAACATCGTAATTTGGTCACATAACTGCTCTGTGCTAATTGCTGGGTTTACCCATTCACGCAACCAAGATTCATTGAATTTCATTATTTCTATCCTTTAATTTGCAAAATTTTTCTTATTCTAGACCGCTTGTCTTATTCAATCATTTAAACTGTTTTAGGAAACGTAAGTCATTTTCAAAGAATGCACGCAAATCTGTGACATTGTATCGTAACATTGTTAAACGCTCTACACCCATACCGACTGCAAAGCCGCTATATTCTTCAGGATCAATGCCTACATTGCGTAATACATTAGGATGAACCATTCCGCATCCTAATACTTCCAACCACTTACCATTTTGACGCATTACATCAACTTCAGCCGAAGGTTCCGTGAAAGGGAAGAAAGATGGGCGAAAACGTACCTGTAGATCTTCTTCAAAAAATGCTTTTAAGAAATCATGAATTAAACCTTTTAACTCGGTAAAATTCGCTTTTTTATCCACATATAATAATTCAATTTGATGGAACATTGGCGTATGAGTTTGATCGTAGTCATTACGATATACACGACCTGGTGCCACAATACGGATAGGCGGGCTTACCTTTTCCATTGTACGGATTTGTACGCCCGAAGTTTGGGTTCTTAATAAACGATTTGCATCAAACCAGAACGTATCATGATCGGCTCGGGCAGGGTGATGAGCAGGAATATTGAGAGCATCAAAATTATAATAATCTGTTTCAATTTCAGGGCCATTTGCTACGGTAAAACCTAACTCAGAGAAAAATTTTACGACACGCTCAATCGTAATAGAAACTGGGTGTAAGCCACCTAATTCAATTTTACGACCAGGAAGTGAAACATCAATACTTTCGTTAGCTAGTTTGGCATTTAACGCTTCGGCTTCCAGTTTTTCTTTTTTCTCATTTAACGCATTTTGTGCGATTTGTTTAGCATCATTAATTTTTTGACCCACCGCAGGGCGTTCTTCTGCTGGAACATTACGTAACCCTTGCATTAACGCGGTAAAATGCCCTTTTTTACCAAAATATTCCACTTTCAATGCTTCTAATGTGGCAATATCATTCGTAGCATTAACAGCATCAACTGCCTGTGCAACTAAACCTTCTAAGTTGTGCATTTTATCCTCTAATAATTTTGATGATTTAAAATTGGTGAAATGATAATACTTTAGCAAAAAAAAGTAAATGTAGCCTTCTGCTAAATTGTTGATTTTTAAGGTAAAGGATTGGATTTTAATACAAGCGGTCGTATTTATTTATTTTTTTGCAAGTATTTAGAGATAAAATTGGCTTTACGATATAAAAGCGTTATGATTAATAAAATTTTTAAGCTAACAAAGGAAAAAGCGATGTTCAATATTAGCAAACAACAGATCTTAGAAGCATTTAACTTCCGTGCGGCTTGTCGTCATTACGATCCTGTTCGAAAAATCAGTACCGACGATATGAATTACATTTTAGAATTGGGTCGTCTTTCGCCAAGTTCGGTTGGCTCTGAGCCGTGGAAGTTTTTAGTGCTACAAAACCCTGAAATTCGTAGCAAAATCGCCCCGTTTTCTTGGGGAATTAAACACTCAATGGAAGAGATGAGCCATTTAGTGGTCATTCTTGCTAAAAAAAATGTTCGCTATGATTCTCAATATTTAAGAGATTCACTTATCAAACGAGGTTTAAGTGATGAACAAATTGAGGCTTCGGTTGCTCGCTATAAAAGTTTTCAAGAAGAAGATATGAAAATTTTAGACAGTGAACGAACCTTATTTGATTGGAGTACGAAGCAAACTTATATCGCATTGGGTAATATGATGACGGGTGCAGCCTTAATTGGCATTGATTCCTGCCCGATTGAAGGTTTCCATTATGAGAAAGTAAATCAAATTTTAGCTGATGAAGGGCTGTTTGATCTCAATGAGTATGGCATTTCGTGTATGGTTACCTTTGGTTACCGTAACAAAGATATTAAGAAAAAATCGCGTAAACCTGCTGAAGAAGTGATCGAATGGGTTGAATAATTATTGAGTTGAAAAAACGGGCGAATTAATCGCCCATTTTTATAGCATTTATTCAGATTTAATCCATTTATTCGTGATGCTACCCGCAACCATAGCACCATTTACATTTAATGCCGTACGCCCCATATCAATAAGTGGCTCAACTGAAATCAATAAGCCAACCAACTCAATAGGTAAGTTTAAGGTAGATAACACCACAATTGCCGCAAATGTGGCACCACCGCCAACGCCTGCAATACCAAATGACGAAATAGCCACGACTAAAATCAGCGTTAAAATATAGTTTAAGCTAAATGGGTCAACACCAACTGTGGGTGCAATCATCACGGCTAACATCGCAGGATAAATCCCTGCACAACCATTTTGCCCAATTGTCGCACCGAATGTTGCCGAAAAATTAGCAATGACGGAATGATTCCCTAATTTATTAGTTTGCGTTTCAATGTTCAGTGGAATCGTTGCTGCACTTGAGCGAGAAGTAAAAGCAAAACTCAAGGTTGGTAATACTTTTTTGTAATAATCAAGCGGATTTACTTTTACAACAAAAAGTAAAATACCGTGTACAACAAACATCAACAAGATTGCAATATAAGATGCAACAATAAAACGACCTAAGTTTAGGATATCGCTCCATTGCGAAGTTGCTGCCATTTTAATCATCAATCCAAATACACCGTAAGGGGTTAAACGAATAACAAAGTGGACTAAACGCATTACTAATTTATTTAAAGTTTCGACCCCTTGTGCGATACGGCTGCCTAAATCCCTATCTTCTTTGCCTAAACTTAATGCCGCAAAACCGAGTAACCCAGAGAAAATGACTGTACTGATAATAGAGGTTGGATTTGCTCCTGTTAATTCTAAAAATGGATTTCTTGGAATAAAAGAAAGTAACATTGCTGGCACAGATAAATTGCTCACTTGCTCAGCTCGACCCACAACGCGTTCTTGTGCAGCAATTTCACGAGTACCTGCCACTAATCCTTCAGCTGAAAGATCAAAAAGATAAACTAACGCAATACCGATAACCGCAGAAATGGCTGTAGTGACTAACAATACCGACAACACATAAAAGCTGATTTTGCCTAAAGTACTAGCCTCTTTTAAGCGTGTCATTGCAGATAAGATAGAAACAAATACCAATGGCATCACAATCATCTGCAATAAGCGTACATAACCATTACCAATTAGATTGACCCACGCTAAGGTTTCATCAATAATAGGCTTCTCGTAAAAAGTTTGCAAAATTACACCGCTTGTAAGCCCTAATACTAAACCAATAAATACCGTTTTCCCTAACTTTTGCGTAGATTGATAAATTCTTGCCAATAAAAACAAAATAGCGACAAAAACCGCTAAATTAAACACAAACATACAGCCTCCAAAACAACAGATAATAAAAAATGCTGCAAGGTTATTACGCTTACAGCATTCATTCAAGATGATTTATTGCCTTTAAATAACTAAAAGTTATAACAACTCCCAACTGAGATTAGAAATTAGCCGACAACGCTCACATTTAAAATAGAAAATATCGTGCAGTGGAGAAGATAATCTCCAGTCCCCATTACAAGCAGGACATTTTCGATCACGTTCTTCTACTTCATCAGCTCCCAAACGGTATAGATAGTAGAAAGTTGGAATCTGCGTTTTCTCTTCTAGTTGTTTACACAACGCTAAGCCCTCAATCGCTAATTCACTTTTATTATCCGAGATTTGTCTTAATGCGTTTTCTTCTAAAATAACACCTTTCATTTGTAATAGATCACAAGCCTGCCAATTTTGTTGCCAATTTAATAATGCTTCGCTCAGTTCTTGATCTTTTAAACAGTAAAGAGGAATCGGTGCAAATTGCTCGCCATCATAAAGTGGCGAACAAGTATCTAAATAGGTGGTATATAAAATTTGGAATTTCGGCTGCTTATTATTACTCGTTTCTTCACCTTGATAATCTCGCCCCATTATTTCAAAACCAGTAAAATTTATACCATATTCGACCGCTTGTAATAGTGCTTGATTCACTTCATCACTATTATTTTTAGCCAATAAACTCTCTTGCTCGGGTGTACAAACTCTTACTTGAAACTCATTTTGGTGAAAAGTAATCGGCATTTCTCTGCCAATCACCTGCCCATTATATAGCCATTGATTTAAAACTTGGCTAATTAATGTAACAGGATCTTGCTCAAAATGTTGGTAACTGAAATGAGCGATAATTTGATACATTAAATATTCTCTGCCATATCTTGAAATTCTTGCTTAACCACCGTTGTTGGCTCTTGATGAATAATCACTTTTGACATTGGAAAAGCATTAAGCAATTTCTGCTCAAGACTGTCTGTAATTTCGTGAGCGACTAAAAGCGTTAAATGATCATCTAATTCCAAATGCAGCTGGATAAACCGAACAGCCCCAGCACGGCGAGTTTGAATATCGTGAATGCCTAAAATATTCGGATGGTGCAACGCTATTTCTTTAATTCGCTCAATTTCTTCGTTAGGCAATGATTTATCCAGTAAGATTTGCACCGCATCCCAAAACATTTTTACTGCATTAAAGGCAATATAAAAGGCAATACCAATCGCAAAAATCGCATCAGCATAGATAAAACCTGCCCCATTAAATAACATTGCCACTAAAATTGCCGCATTCATAAATAAATCTGTTTGATAGTGCAAGGAATCCGCTTCAATCGCGGGGCTTTGTGTAACAGAAACAACGTATCGCTGATAAAATACTAAAATTGCAGTAACTATTATTGAGATAATGCTTACCACAACCCCAATATTTGATTGGCTAATTAATTCAGGATTAGTTAATTTATGAAAACCTTGCAACAGCAAAAAAACCGCTGATCCAGAAATAAAGGCACTTTGAGCGAGCGCTGCTAAAGATTCCGCCTTACCGTGCCCAAAAGTGTGGTTATCATCTGCAGGCTGCAACGCAAAACGTAACACTAAAATATTGGTTAGAGAGGCAAAGAGATCCACCACAGAGTCAGTCATTGCCGCCAAAATAGAAATTGAGCCTGTTTTCCACCAAGCAAATGCTTTAATAATAATGAGCGAAATAGCAACAATAATCGCAAAATTTGCTGCCAGCTTCACTAATTTGTCATAATTTTCTTTCATTTTCTACATCCTACTAACCACACAAATTGGTTGAATTCAAGGGTAAGTTCGGCGATTGCATCGTTGTAAGCGGTCAGATTTTTTGATTTTTTTGCAATTTCCGATTTATTTAACGATCTCTTATCTGAAAACTGCATCTGCCCATAGCCACAATCTAAATTACGTCCGCGTGTTACTTCTAACATCACATTATGAAAGCGTTCTGTTGGTGGATAAATTACGCTACTTTGCAGTTCATTTTGCTCAATCTTAAACGTGGAAACTACATCTTTCTGCTTAGCAAAACTAGATTGACGAAAAGTCGCTCGTTGTTCCAACGTCTGATTTTTGCTGTTTTTATCTAGAAAAAACAAAATACCTTTTTCCCATTGTGCCGTATTTTTCTCTCCAGCTTCAGGCAAGTAAAGTAAATGCTGCATTTCATCTAGCTGATTTACCGTCACTTTAACGTAAGTTTGCCCTTGAAAATCCACTTTTTCTGGCACAGAAAAGGGATCTCGTTGGCTCACGCAACCGACTATCATCAATGTAGAAGCAAATAACATTCCTCTTCTAAATAAACGCTCAATCATTGCTCTTCTCGCTTGAAAATAAATTCTGTTGCGGTTGAGCTTTCTTCATCAAACCAATAACCACCATAATTAAACTGCTTAAGCATTTCAATTTCAGTTGGCTGCTTTTCTAACATAAAACGAACCATCATTCCTCTTGCTTTTTTTGCATAGAAGCTAATTACTTTATATTTGCCGTTTTTTTCATCTAAAAAGATAGGCTTGACGATAGTCGCATTCAAATGCTGCGGTTTAACCGCTCCATAATATTCATCTGATGCAAGATTAACTAAAATATGATCACCTTGTTCATTAATCGCTTTTTGCAAATGTTCCGTAATCGTATTTCCCCAAAATGCGTAAAGATCTTTACCTTTTGCGTTGCGTAGTTTCGTCCCCATTTCTAAGCGATAAGGTTGCATTAAATCTAAGGGTTTTAATAATCCGTATAAGCCTGAAAGTATACGCAAATGATTTTGAGCGTATTCTATTTGTTCTTTGGTTAAATTTTCTGCATCTAAACCGGTATAAACATCGCCTTTAAACGCAAAAATCGCTGCTTTGGCATTGTCTTGATTATGCTCAATTTGCCATTTTGCAAAGCGAGCGACATTGAGCCCCGCTAGCTTATCGCTAATTGACATTAAACTCCCGACTTCAGCAGGCGAAAGCTGTTTGCAAGTATCAATCAACGCTTGGCTACAAGCGGTCAAATTTGGCTGAGAAAATGCAAAACCATCTACTTTTGTTTCAAAATCAAGGGTTTTCGCTGGTGAAATAATTGCTAACATACTTATCCTTTATTCTTTTAGTTTCTCTATTTCTTTCGTAAATTCTTCAATATCGCTAAAGCTCAAATAAATAGAGGCAAAACGGATATAGGCAACTTTATCTAACTGTTTTAGCACATTCATTGCAAGAGTGCCAATATGGCGACTCGGTACTTCTCGCTCCCCCATAGCTTGTAACTGAATAATCATTTGACTAATCGCTTTTTCAACATCATCAGTACTCACGGGGCGTTTATTTAACGCACGTCTTAAGCCCACTCTGAGTTTTTCCGCATCAAATGGCTCTCGATTACCATTATTTTTAATGACATAAGGCACAACTAATTCCGCCGATTCAAAAGTAGTAAAGCGTTCTTTACACCCTACGCACTCACGACGACGGCGAATTTGGTAGCCATTTGCAGCTAATCGTGAGTCAACTACCTTAGTTTCTTCCATTGAGCAAAATGGACAACGCATTATTTCTTCCCTTTATGTTGTGCAAGAAAAGCGTGGTGCAGATTTTCAGGCGGAGGTGGCATTTGCAAATAGTAGCCTTGCTCTGCTAATTTTTGCAGAACCTCTTCATTTTTAGCTCGAACGAGAGGCTTGTCGCCCATTAAGTTAAACATCATCACAAATTCAGGCTTGCCAAACATTTGGCGTAACGTTTCTGGTACCTGTTCAAATTGATTTCGCTTCTCTACATATAAATACATTTCTTCTTTTATTTTGCTTTTGTAAATCGCACAAAGCGTCATTGGCTTAGTATTCATCGTCATAATGTCCACCACTATAATTATCAAATCGGGAATATTGCCCCTGAAACGTTAATCTCACACGCCCAATTGGGCCATTACGCTGTTTACCAATAATAATTTCAGCAATGCCCTTGAGATCGGAATTATCGTTATATACTTCATCACGATAAATAAACATAATTAAGTCTGCATCTTGCTCAATAGAACCAGACTCACGTAAATCAGAGTTGACAGGGCGTTTGTCTGCACGTTGTTCTAAGCTACGGTTTAACTGAGAAAGTGCCACTACAGGTACTTCTAACTCTTTGGCTAAGGCTTTTAATGAGCGAGAAATTTCTGCGATTTCAAGAGTTCGGTTTTCAGAAAAACCTGGGGCTCGCATTAACTGCAAATAATCCACCATAATCAAGCTCAAGCCACCATTTTCACGATAAATACGTCTGGCTCTAGAGCGAAGCTCTGTGGGTGTTAAGCCTGAACTATCATCAATATAGATATTATTCCGCTCCTGTAAAATGGCCATTGTGCTGGAAATTTTCGCCGTGTCTTCATCATCTGAAATTTGCCCAGTTCGGATCTTAGTTTGATCCACCCGAGAAAGTGACGCCAACATACGCATCATAATTTGGTCTGCTGGCATTTCAAGGCTGAAAATTAACACTGGTTTTGCTGGTTTTTTCTTCGGATTGCCATTTTCATCTAAGTCATCTTTGTCTTCAATATCCAGTAATGACGCATTTTCACACAGATTCATCGCAAAGGTAGTTTTCCCCATTGAAGGGCGTGCTGCCACAATAATCAAATCAGATGGCTGTAAACCTGCTGTTTTTTTATTCAGATCGGTAAAGCCTGTTGAAACGCCAGTTATCCCGCCATTATGGCGATTTTTAGATAGCATATCCATTCTTGCGAGCGTTTTTAATAAAATATCATCAATACGTTGCGGACCTTCATTTGCATTGTGGCGTTTTTCCGCAATTTCAAATACAATTCGCTCGGCTTCATCCAACACTTCTTTAGACGTTCGCCCTTTGGTTTTATAACCCATTTCCGCAATTTTATTTCCCGCACTGATCACGCTTCTTAAATCAGAACGATCACGTACGATATTCGCATAAGCAAGAATATTAGCGGCACTTGGCGTATTTTTTGAAATTTCGGCAAGATAAGCAAAGCCTCCTACATCTTGTAACACGCCCTTATCTTTTAACGCTTGGTCTAGGGTAATAATATCAACGGGCTTATTTGCTCGCACCAAATCCGCCATTTGCTCAAAAATAATACGATGTGCGTAGTTATAAAAGTCGTGCGGTTGCAGACGCTCTGCAACGTTATCCCAATGCTCGTTACTCAGCATAATACCGCCAAGCACTGCCTGTTCTGCCTCAATAGAGTGGGGGGAAATACTGATTTGCTCGACTTGTTTATCGTTCATTTTTCCACGGGATGTTCCGTTATATTCTGCCATTTTTATCTCTTATTAATGATCTTTTTGACTGTCTATAGTTTATCGGAATTTGAATTAAATTGAAATTTGCATTTTCCAGAAAGAACTACAAGCGATTGGATTTATTCAAAATGTTACAAAATTCTCACAAAACTCAACCGCTTGTTCAAAAAACAGGCTTTATATCGTGATCTTTATGAATACATCAAGTAAAATACGCAGGACTTTTTAGAGTCCTTGTAAATATTATCATTATGGAGATATTCTATGGCATTGAATAACATTTTAGGTTTATTCGCCCAGTCCCCACTTAAACCGCTGCAAAAACACTCCAATAAAGTGACAGAATGTAGCGAGTTATTAGAACCTTTTTTTGAAGCTACTTTTGTACATAATTGGGAAAAAGCAGCAGAAGTGCGAGGTCAAATAGTTGATTTAGAACGCCGAGCAGACTCTTTAAAACGTGAAATTCGCTTAAAACTCCCTCGTGGCTTATTTATGCCTCTCGAAAGAACAGACTTATTAGAGTTAGTTACACAGCTAGACAAACTGGCAAACTACTCAAGAGATATTTCTGGCCGTATCATTGGACGTCAATTAGTCATTCCTACTGAAATGCAACCGCTTTTCAAAAAATTCCTTTCTCGTAGCATTGACGCTAGTCGTCAAGTTAGCAAGGTATTAGATGAAATGGATCAATTGTTAGAAACTGGCTTTAGAGGCAGAGAGCTTGATTTCGTCAATAAAATGATCCTTGAACTTGACCAAATTGAAGATGATACAGATCAATATCAAATCACATTACGTCATACACTATTATCATTAGAAAAAACACTTAACCCAATTGATGTTATGTTCTTATATAAATGTATCGAACGTATTAGTGTTTTAGCCGATCAAGCCCAACGAATCGGTTCTCGAATTGAATTGATGTTAGCTAAATCATAGGAAGTTACAATGGAACTGATTAATAACTACGGGTTTATTATCGTCGTCATTACCGCTATTTTTGGCTTTATTATGGCCTTTGGTATAGGTGCTAATGACGTCGCAAATGCAATGGGGACTGCTGTCGGTTCTCGTACTATTACCGCCAAACAAGCTATCTATATTGCATTAGTTTTTGAATTTTTTGGTGCTTATCTTGCAGGTGGAGAAGTCGCGGAGACTATTAAAAGCGGTATCATTTCTACTGATGCTTTTATAGGGCATCCTGACATACTTATTCTCGGTATGATGTCAGCACTCTTTGCAGCGGGTATCTGGTTAGTAGTTGCCTCACAAAAAGGTTGGCCAGTTTCAACGACACACTCTATTATTGGGGCAATTGTTGGTTTTGCAGTAATTTCAGTTGGAATGGAAGCAGTGCAATGGTCTCAATTTAGCGGTATTGTAGGTAGCTGGTTTATTACTCCATTTATTGCAGGGATTGTTGCCTATTTCATCTTTACCTCTACACAAAAGATGATTTTTGATACTGAAGCCCCAATGAAAAATGCAGAGAAGTATGCTCCTTATTATACTGCTCTAACCGTCTTTATTATTTGTATCGTTACGTTAGAAAAAGGGCTTAAACACGTTGGTTTAAATTTAACTGGCTTACAAACTGCCATTCTTTCAGCAACAATTGCTGTAATTTGTGCGGTTATTTGCGTTTTTTATCTTCGTAGTAATGTATTTAAAACGAGTCTAAAAGATAGCTCTGCATTCAGCGGCGTAGAAAAAGTATTTAGTATTTTAATGCTAATTACGGCTTGTGCAATGGCTTTTGCACATGGTTCAAATGACGTTGCTAACGCCATCGGACCTTTAGCGGCGGTAGTATCTATCGTTGATCATGGCGGTATAATTGAAGGAAAGACTATCATGGCTCCTTGGGTTCTACCATTAGGTGCTGTGGGTATCGCCATTGGTCTTGCCGTAATGGGGCATAAAGTAATGGGAACTATCGGTACAGGCATTACAGACTTAACGCCAAGTCGTGGTTTTGCCGCACAATTTGCTTGTTCAATTACAGTTGTCATTGCCTCAGGTACGGGGCTTCCAATTTCGACAACTCAAACTCTTGTAGGTGCTGTAATTGGTGTTGCCTTTGCACGAGGTATTGCCGCACTTAATCTTGACGTCATTCGCAATATTATTGCGTCTTGGGTCATCACACTACCAGCAGGTGCATTACTTGCGATTGTGATTTACCATATTTTGAGTGTAATTTTTATTTAATTCACTTACTATTCTTAGGGGTGATTCTGTTTACCCCTTCGCCACTTTAGATTGCAGGGAGGGTTATGAAAAAAATCGTTTATTTGCTCGCAGGGCTTATGTGCTGTACAGCTTTACCTACACTGGCTCAAACGCAATATATTAGCGAAAATCTTAGTACCTATATGCGTAAAGGTGCAGGAGATAATTTTAGAATTTCTGGTGCGATCCAAGCAGGCGAGAAGGTAAAAGTATTAGATAAAAAAGAACGTTATAGCTTAATTAGAGATGCTAGAAATCGTGAGGGATGGGTTTTAAACTCAGATTTAAGCAATACAGCCAGTCCGAAAGAGCGCATTCCACAATTAAATCAGCAAGTGCAAGATTTGGCTAATCGCTTAAGTAAAATTGATGCTGAGTGGCAACAACGTACTGCAGAAATGCAGAGAAGAACACAAGATGCTATACAAAAAAGCAGCGCTTTAGTGGCTGAAAATTCACAACTAAAGCGTGAGCTAGAAATCTTAAAAAATAAAAATCGTGATTTAGAAACGATGCACGATTCTGAAAAACGTGAAATTGTGATTCAATGGTTCATTTACGGCGGTACCGTATTAGGTGCAGGATTATTACTTGGCTTAATTGTGCCATTACTGATTCCTCGCCGAAAACGTAATAACGGCGGCTGGCTATAGCATATAACCTAAAAAAGGATTTAGCTTTAAGCTAAATCCTTTTTAGTTTTATCTTACCGATAATTTTTCAAACTCAGTAAAATAGGTTGGGAATGTCTTCGCTGTACAATTTGGATCTAAAATCGTTACTGGCGTATCCGATAATGCGATAAGTGAAAAACACATCGCCATTCGATGATCGTTATAGGTTTCAATGTCTGCGTGTTGGAATTTATCTAACACAAGTGGTTGAATACGGATAAAATCTTTCCCTTCTTCAACTTCTGCGCCAATTTTACGTAGTTCAGTTGCCATTGCAGTTAAACGGTCTGTTTCTTTTACTCGCCAATTATAGATATTACGAATAACAGTTTCCCCTTCCGCAAAAAGGGCTGCTGTAGCAATCGTCATTGCGGCATCGGGAATGTGATTCATATCCATATCAACACCTTTTAATGGCATCTGCTCTGCTTGAATGAAATCGTCTCCCCAAGTAATTTTTGCTCCCATTTTCTCTAACACATCAGCAAACAAGCGGTCACCTTGTATTGATTTTTTACCAATACCCGTTACTTTTACATTGCCTTTAATTGCTCCCGCTGCCAAAAAGTAAGAAGCCGATGAGGCATCGCCTTCCACCAAGTAATTGCCTTTTGGTGCAATATAGCGTTGATTTCCTTTCACTAAAAACGTTTTGTAATCACGATTTTCAATGCTTACACCAAAATCACTCATCATCGCAAGAGTAATATCGATATAAGGTTTTGATACTAGATCGCCAATAATCTCAATTTCCATATCATTTTCCGCCAATGGGGCTGACATTAACAATGCGGTTAGAAATTGGCTAGATATAGAACCATCAATTTGTACTTTTCCGCCGTTTAAACCACTATTTGTAATGGCAAGCGGAGGATAGCCCTCATTTTCTAAATATTGCACGTTCGCACCGACTTGACGTAACGCATCCACTAAATGCTGTATTGGACGCTCTTTCATTCGAGGTTCGCCAGTTAAAATAATCTGAGCATTGCTTTCTCCCTTTAAACACAGTGCAGCTGCTAAGGGACGCATAGCTGTGCCTGCATTGCCTAAAAAGAGAGACAAGCCATTCTGAGCCTGAAAAGCACCGCCAATCCCTTCTACTACACAAATAGTTTTATCTGCGGATAATTCATACTGCACGCCTAGCGCTTTTAAGGCATTAAGCATATGGCGGATATCATCGCTATCTAATAAGTTGGTAACCCGTGTTGTACCTTTAGCGAGGGCTGCGAGTAACAATGCACGGTTAGAAAGGCTTTTTGAGCCTGGTAAATTAATTTCCCCTTCTACACGGGAAATGGGGGCTAGAGTTAGTTTTTCCATTTGTTCATTTAATTTGTAAAATTTTGATAAAAAAAGACCGCTTGTTAAGCTAAAATTTTCAATAATGCAGCAAAGAATCTATCATTTTCTTCAGGCAATCCAATACTCACACGCAAATGATTCGGCATTCCGTAACCTGCAATTGGGCGAACAATCACACCTTCACGCAATAGTGCATCATAAATAGGTACCGCAGGGCATTTAAAGTCAATCGTAATAAAATTGCCTTTAGAAGGGATATATTCCAATCTATTTGCCTGACAAAACGCCTCATAACGAGCCATTTCCAAGCGGTTATTTTTTGCCACTTTTTGCACAAACGCATCATCATTCATGACTGCAATCGCTGAGGCTAACGCAAGGCTATTACAATTAAACGGTTGGCGAACACGGTTCAATAAATCAGCAATTTCAGAATTTGATACGGCATAACCAATACGAAGGCCCGCCAACCCATAGGCTTTAGAAAGTGAGCGAGAAACAATTAAATTTGGATATTTAGCTAATAAGCCAAAAGAATCAACCCGTTCTCCCACTTCAGTAAATTCAGTGTAAGCCTCATCTAAGACGACAATTACATTATTCGGCACTTTTACTAAAAAGGCTTCTATTTCAGCTTGAGTTAAGAAATTTCCTGTTGGATTATTTGGGTTTGCAATAAAAATAAGCTTGGTTTTTTCATTGATTGCGGCTAAAAAACCATCTAAATGATGTCCCCAATTTTTTGCAGGAATTTCACGCGCGATTGCATTAATCGCTTTTGTAACAAGGGGATAAACAATAAAGGCATATTGTGAATAAATAATCTCATCTTTATCGTTTGCAAAAGTATGAGCAAAAAGCTCTAATAAATCATTTGAGCCATTACCTAAGGTAATTTGATTTGGGTGTAAATTGAACTTTTTAGCAATCGTTGATTTGAGTTCAAAACCATTTGAATCAGGGTAACGAGTGAGGTGTTCAAACTGGCTAATAATTGCTTGTTTCGCACTCTCAGGAAAACCAAATGGATTTTCATTTGAAGCAAGTTTAATAATATTTTGAATACCTAATTCACGCTCCAACTCTTCGATAGGCTTGCCCGCTTGATAAGGCGAAAGCGATTTCACTCCCTCATTAGCGATCTTGAAAAATTGCATAATAACCTCTGTTTTTCTTATTAACATACAAAATGATTTTAGTGGAGAAAGCACCTTTTTGCTAGTAAAAAATTTGTTACAAATGGAAAGAAATAAGTACAATCGCCTAATGTCTTATATTGGTAAAATTTTAATAAAAAATAACCGCTTGTCATAACAAAAAACCGAGAGTAAATTACTCTCGGTTTTCATCTATCTATCACTCTCTAGCTTTAGAATCAGCCAGAGAATCGCCAATATTGTTATCCTTAACAGGCTTATCATCTAAAGTGATAGAGGTTGTATCTGCTGCTTGCTCACCACTTGGTGGCGTTGCATTATCATCTTTTGTAGGTGTATCACTCCAACCCGAAGGTTCTCCTACTGGACGACGAGCCATTAGATCATCAATTTGTTTACTATCAAGCGTTTCGTATTTTAATAAGGCATCTTTCATTGCGTGTAAGATGTCCATATTGTCTTCTAATGTTTGTTTTGCTCGTTGATAGTTTCTATCAATAATCTTACGCATTTCAGTATCAATCAGCTTTTGAGATTCTTCTGATACGCCTTTAATTGCGCCCATTCCATCTTCATTTTGATAAAAGATTGGACCTAACTCTTTCGAGAATCCCCACTGTGTTACCATTGCACGTGCAATTTGCGTTGCACGGTGGATATCCGAAGAAGCCCCAGTGGTAATTTTATCGTCCCCAAAGATCAACCCTTCTGCAATACGCCCTGCAAATAGCGTTGAAAGCTGGCTTTCTAATTTCGTAAAAGTTTCACTTACACGGTCGCCCTCTGGTAAAAATTGGGCAAAACCTAACGCTTGACCACGAGGTACGATGGTTACTTTATTAAGTGGGTCGTGTTCTGGCATTAGATAACCGACAATAACGTGCCCAGCTTCGTGATAAGCAGTATTGATGATCTCTTTTTCGGTCATCGTATTTGAACGACGCTCTGGTCCCATATTGATTTTATCACGGGCTTCTTCAAAGTCTTCCATT
This sequence comes from Mannheimia pernigra, assembly GCF_013377995.1. NCBI lineage: Bacteria > Pseudomonadati > Pseudomonadota > Gammaproteobacteria > Pasteurellales > Pasteurellaceae > Mannheimia > Mannheimia pernigra. Next base: position 1,470,713 of record NZ_CP055305.1, on the reverse strand, counting down.
GTTACTACACGCTTGTTTTTACGCGCGGCGAACAATGCCGCTTCATTTACCAAGTTAGCTAATTGTGCCCCTGAGTAACCAGGGGTACCTCGTGCAATTTGCATTGGATCAACACCTTCTGCAAGCGGTACTTTTTTCAAGTGAACTTTCAAAATTTGCTCTCGCCCTTTCACATTCGGTAAATCTACTGTAACTTGGCGGTCAAAGCGACCTGGACGTGTTAGAGCATCATCAAGCACATCCGCACGGTTTGTGGCAGCAATAATAATTACGCCTTCTGAACCTTCAAAACCATCCATTTCTACGAGCATTTGGTTCAGTGTTTGTTCACGCTCATCATTACCACCACTAAAGCCTGCACCACCACGTTTACGACCAACCGCATCAATTTCATCAATGAAAATAATACAAGGTGCATTTTTCTTTGCTTGCTCAAATAAATCACGAACGCGAGAAGCACCAACACCTACAAACATTTCTACAAAGTCTGAACCCGCCATTGTAAAAAACGGCACTTTAGCTTCACCAGCAATGGCTTTGGCTAGTAAGGTTTTACCCGTACCTGGAGGACCTACCATTAATATCCCTTTAGGAATACGTCCGCCTAGTTTTTGGAATTTAGCTGGATCGCGTAAAAATTCAACCACTTCACCTACTTCTTCTTTCGCTTCATCACAACCTGCAACATCAGAAAAACGAGTTTTGATTTCTTCTGCAGTCAGCATTTTTGCTTTGCTTTTGCCAAACCCCATTGCTCCACGTCCGCCGCCACCTTGCATTTGTCGCATATAGAAGATGTAGAAACCAATTAATAATAGCATCGGGAACCAAGAAATTAAGATTTGTGATAATAATCCTCTACGTTCCGCTGGTTGTCCTGTAATCACTGCATTCGTCTTGGCTAAATCTGCCATCAGGTATTCATCATACATTGGCATTACAGTTTGATAAGTTGCACCATCATTTTTTGTCACCATAATAGTGTCATTATTTTGTTTAAAATCGACACCTTGTAAGCGATTCTCTTTGATATCACTTAAAAAAGTCGAATATGGTACGGTGTTTGAACTACTACCAAAATTAGAATTGAAACCTTCGTAAGCTGTCATCAGCACAACAGCAATCACAACCCAAAGTAAAATATTTTTAACCATATCGTTCAAGGTTAATCCCCTATTCTCTTAATAAAAATCTATTCAAGGTTACTATAAAAGCGGTCAAATTTCCTAATTTTTTTGCAAATTTTTAGCAAAAAACAACCGCTTGCGTGGTTTCTAGTCTTTATAGCCAGTCGCAACAATATAGACTTCTCGTGAGCGATCTCGTGAAGCTTCTGGCTTCCTAACTTTTACAACACTAAATAAGGAACGTATTTCCCTGAGATATTCGTCAAATCCCTCACCTTGAAATACTTTCACCACAAAGCTTCCCTTTGGAGCTAATACTTGGCGACACATATCTAAGGCTAATTCCACTAAATACATTGCACGAGGAATATCTACAGATGGCATACCACTAAAATTCGGTGCCATATCAGACATTACTACATCAACTTTGTCTTCGCCTACTCGTTCCAACAATGCATTCAAAACGGACTCTTCACGGAAATCACCTTGCAAGAAATCTACTCCTGCAATCGGGTTCATATCTAAAATATCACAAGCAATGACTCTACCTTTACTACCAATTTGTGTCACCACATATTGTGACCACCCTCCTGGTGCAGCACCAAGGTCGACAACCGTCATTCCAAGCTTAAACAAGCGGTCAGTTTGCTGAATTTCGTCTAGCTTAAAATAAGCACGTGAACGTAATTTTTGCTTATGTGCTTTTTGCACAAATTGATCTTTAAAATGCTCTGCAAGCCAACGAGAGGAGCTTGCACTACGTTTTTTACCCATTTTTCTTTCTTTTAAGTTAAATTTAGTCTTTAATAAGGGCTAAATTAAATAATTCAAGAGATAGTGGGATTTCCCCACTATCTCTTATGGCATAGATGATTTCCGCACGCTAAGGAACAATAACGGTAAATACATAAGTCGCTAAAATAACCAATAACACTATACCGTATAACATATTAGTTTGTCCGTGGTTAAGCGAAAGCATTGCTACAAAAGAAGAGAGCGATAATAATACCATTGATTTCCAATCTAGCCCTAATACCATATTAATGTCAAAAATCAAGCATACGATCACGACTGCAGGGATTGTTAAGCCGATACTTGCCAGTGCTGAACCTAATGCAAGGTTTATACTGGTTTGTAAACGGTTACGGTGTGCAGCAGTTAAAGCAGCTACACCCTCTGGCAAGAGTACAACAGCCGCAATAATCACCCCAACTAACGCAACTGGAGCACCCGCACCAACGACTATTGCCTCAACCGCAGGTGAAAGGGCTTTTGCTAACAACACGACAATGCCTAAACAAATAATCAAAAATAGTAAACTAGCCAATGCAATCTTAGCTGAAGGCGGTGCTGCGTGATGTGATGGATTATTATCATCAGCTAAAAAATAGTCACGATGACGAACTGTCTGAACCAAAATAAATGATGCATAAAGTACAATTGATGCAATCGCTACAAAAATCAGTTGAGATGGGCTATAAGTTGCTCCCAGCGTACTGGTAGTAAAGTTTGGTAAAACTAAGGTAATCACTAAAATCACAACTAACGTAACCAATGCTGTCGTTGCAGACTTTTTACTAAAGAATTGTTCGTGATGCTTTAACCCTCCAATTAGTAAACAGCCCCCCAAAATACCATTTAAAATTAACATTATTGCCGCAAAAACAGTATCTCGAGCTAAATAAGCGGTATTATCTCCACCTGCAACCATTAATGAAACAATAAGTGCCACCTCAATTACAGTGATTGCTAATGCAAGAATAATGGTACCGAATGGCTCTCCTACTTTATGGGCAACAACTTCTGCATGGTGAACAGCAGAAAGCACGCTTCCAATCAGTAAAACACCGCCAACTAACTGTAAAGCAACACTCTCTTTCACTCCAACAAAATAAATTATCCAAGCTGCTATAGGCAATAAAAGTGACCAAATAGGCAAAGGCTGATGGCCTTTTTGTACTGTTGGCATAAATTCTCCTTAATATAAATTAGTTATATACTCCATATTTACATTCTATCAAAAAGATTTTTAGTTGTAGAGAAATATAAGAAATAAGTAATACCTATTTAATTCTATGATAAGTTAAATCTTCCCTTAAAAAGTGTAAGAACAAACTTAATAGAAATTTTCTCACATCAATAAATGAAATCATTTTACAAAAAGAGTAAAATATCGCACAAATTATGCTTGTTATAGTGAGCACTGCAAAATATTAACTAAATAAGGATCTGTTATGACTCAACTGAGCGTTGTAATTTTAGCTGCTGGTAAAGGAACCCGTATGTATTCAGACTTACCAAAAGTGTTACATCCAATTGCTGGAAAACCAATGGTAAAACACGTCATTGATACAGCCAAGCAGTTAGATTCTCAGCAAATTCATTTAATTTATGGGCACGGTGCAGATTTATTAAAAGCACACCTAAGTGAAGAACCTGTAAACTGGGTATTCCAAGCCGAACAATTAGGCACAGGGCACGCAATGCTACAAGCGGCTCCATTTTTTGCTGATGATGAAAATATTGTAATGCTATATGGCGATGCCCCATTAATTACCCCAAGCACATTAGCACGTTTGGTTGCAGCTAAACCTGAAAATGGGATTGCATTATTAACCGTTGAATTAGAAGACCCTACAGGGTATGGACGTATTATTCGTGAAAACGGTTCCGTTGTTGCTATTATTGAACATAAAGATGCGAACGAAGAGCAACTCAGTATCAAAGAAGTAAACACTGGCGTAATGGTAGCAAGCGGTGCAAGCTTCAAGAAATGGTTGAAAAACTTAAATAATAACAACGCACAGGGCGAATATTACATTACTGATGTGATCGCAATGGCAAACCAAGACGGCTTCAAAGTACAAGCGGTTCAAGCCACTGAATTTATGGAAGTGGAAGGAGCAAATAACCGTTTACAACTCGCTGCATTAGAACGCTTCTACCATAAACGTGAGGCGGAAAAATTACTGTTGTCAGGTGTAACCATTATCGATCCAAGCCGTTTTGATATTCGTGGCACACTCACTCACGGTAAAGATGTGCAGATTGATGTAAATGTAATTTTAGAAGGCGATATCAAACTCGGTAACAACGTAAAAATTGGTGCTGGTTGTATACTAAAAAATTGTGAAATCGGCGACAATGTTGAAATCAAACCTTATTCTGTGATTGAAGATTCGATTGTTGGGGCAAAATCGGCTATCGGTCCGTTCTCACGCTTACGCCCGGGTGCAAAATTAGCGGAAGAAACCCATATCGGCAACTTCGTCGAAATCAAAAAAGCAACTATCGGCAAAGGCTCAAAAGTAAACCACTTAACCTATGTGGGCGACGCGGAAATGGGTAAAGATTGTAATATCGGTGCAGGTGTAATCACCTGTAACTACGATGGAGCGAACAAATTCAAAACTATTATCGGCGACAATGTATTTGTCGGCTCAGATAGCCAATTGGTTGCACCAATAACGATTGCTAACGGCTCAACTATCGGAGCTGGTGCAACAGTTACTAAAGATGTGGCTGAAAACGAGCTAGTGATTAGCCGTGTGCCACAACGCCACATTCAAGGCTGGCAACGCCCGACCAAAAAGAAATAACAAGCGGTTAAATTCTGCTGATTTTTTGCAAAAGCCTCTGTGTTTTCACAGAGGCTTTTTGTTAATTAAAGCCCCCAGAAATCAAATAGCCAATCTCCACTCGGCTGTTTAATTGCGTGATGTGTTTTTCTAACAACCTCTTCACTTTGTGGAGAAATGTAAACAGCTTGAAATTCAACCGTATTTGCGGCTAATTTTTTAATGCGTTCAATGCGTAATACGTTTAAGCACCCTGATTTATGGTGTGACATATTATGCTGTGGCATACCTAAACCGTTAGGTTCTATACTATCGGGATCGCTATATGCCGCTAATTGCTTTGTCGGGGTATTACACGCTATCAGAGCCACATATTTAGAAATTGCAGGTTTTGCTTGATTAAATAAAATTTTAGCATCTTGACTAGCTTTAGCTTTATTCACTCACTGCACTATCAACGGAAGATTGAGCAGCAGAAGTTACAGCAGTACCGGAAAGTGCGGAGTTCACAGAACTCAACGCTCCATTAACGGTAGAAAGTGTATCAGTAACTACTTGACAACCACTTAAACCAAAACACATTAAAGCAGAAAGATATAACTTAGTTTTCATTTGATAGCTCCTAAGGATATTTATTTAAAATTTCATACTTCTATATGAAGACTAAAATATAACATATTGCTGAAATTCATACAATTATAGGAACAATAAAAGGTATGGGTTTTGGAAAATATCGCTATTGCATTTGGTCGAGCTATTCGCCAATTAAGAAAACAGAAAAATTTATCACAGGAAGAACTAGGATTTGAGGCGGATTTGCAACGCATTTACGTGAGTAAATTAGAGCTTGGACAACAACAACCTAGTATCACAACCATCTTTAAATTAGCTAAAGGATTAGGTTGCTCAGCTACAGAGTTGATAGAAAAAACTGAGGAAGAATTACAGCAAAAATAAATAAAGCCTTGTAAAACAAGGCTTTATAATTTTATTCCCACTCAATCGTTGCTGGCGGTTTCCCGCTAACATCATACACCACACGGGAAATACCGTTCACTTCGTTGATGATACGGTTGGAGATTTTACCTAATAAATCATAAGGTAAATGCGCCCAATGTGCGGTCATAAAGTCGATGGTTTCAACAGCGCGTAAGCTCACAACCCAGTCGTATTTACGTCCATCCCCCATTACGCCCACCGATTTTACAGGTAGGAATACAGTAAAGGCTTGGCTAACTTTATAGTACCAATCTGAGTTGTATAACTCTTCGATGAAAATTGCATCGGCTTTACGTAGCAAATCACAGTACTCTTTTTTGATTTCACCAAGTACACGTACGCCTAAACCCGGGCCTGGGAATGGGTGACGGTTTAGCATTTCAGCTGGTAAGCCAAGTGCCAAGCCGATTTTGCGAACTTCGTCTTTAAACAATTCACGTAATGGTTCAACTAAGCCAAGTTTCATATAATCCGGTAAACCGCCCACGTTATGGTGCGATTTAATCACGTGAGCTTTGCCTGTTTTGCTGGCAGCTGATTCAATCACATCTGGGTAGATCGTGCCTTGTGCAAGCCATTTTACTGAAGTGAGTTTTTTGCTCTCGTCATCAAACACATCCACGAACACCTTGCCGATAGTTTTACGTTTTGCCTCTGGCTCATCAATGCCTTTTAAGGCATCTAAGAAACGATCTTCCGCATTGACACGGGTAATGTTTAAGCCGAATTTATCGCCGAACATTTCCATCACTTGATCGCCTTCGTTTAAGCGGAGCAAACCGTTATCCACGAATACGCAATGCAAGTTTTTGCCGATGGCACGGTGTAATAATAACGCAGTTACAGACGAATCTACCCCACCTGATAAGCCTAAAATGACTTCATCGTCGCCTACTTGCTCTTTAATGCGAGCAACGGCATCTTCGATAATGTTTTCCGGTGTCCAGTTACGCTCACAGCCACAAACACCTACCACAAAGTTGGTTAGAAGTTCTAAACCGCTTTTTGTGTGGGTTACTTCAGGGTGGAACTGCACGCCGTAGAAACGACGGCTTTCGTCCGACATTGCCGCAATCGGGCAGGTTGGGGTAACGCCTGTGATTTGGAAGTTGGTTGGGAGCTTGGTCACTTTGTCACCGTGGCTCATCCAAACATCTAATTTCGGATCGCAAGCGGTCAAATCATCGTTTAAATTTGCAAAAAGTTGATCGGCGGATTTCAGCTCAACAGAGACATAACCAAACTCACGGTGATCGGAAGTTTCGGTTAAACCGCCCAACTGCATCGCCATTGTTTGCATACCGTAGCAGATACCCAGTACCGGCACACTGGCGTTGAATACATATTCAGGTGCTCGTGGGCTGTTCGCTTCGGTGGTGCTTTCCGGCCCACCCGAAAGGATGATCCCAGTCGGGTTAAATTCACGGATCTGCTCTTCGGTCACGTCCCAAGCCCAAAGCTCGCAATAGACCCCGATTTCACGCACACGGCGGGCGATCAGTTGGGTATATTGTGAACCGAAGTCTAAAATTAAAATTTTGTGGTGGTGGATGTTTGTCATTTTTTGCCTTACTTAGAAAAGAAATTTTTAATTTTTTGCCAAAGAGAAACTTGCTTTACTTCGTTGTTAATACTTCTGAATTTGGATTGCTTGGCAGAGCTTCACTTAACTGTTCAAATACCGCTTCTTGATATAATAACGCCCCTTCAACATCACAATTAAATAAGTTTGAGTAACAGGAGGAATTATTGAGTTCCAAAGGGTCTGGAGTAATGACATCAGTCGCTTCAAGCAAGCCTACATTATGTTCTTGAGCAAATTTTAGTGCATTTAAAAATACCGAAATTCTTTTATGTGAATAAGACTCATCCAAAATACGTCTTACATTCTCATTATGCTCATAGTCATTTAAAAGTTTTTTCACTTTATCATTGGGAATAAAAACACCAGAAGAATAGTTTTCAAAAATTTGATTGTGGATAGTACCCTCAAATTTATTTTTTAAAATATCTTGCCAGTGTTTAGTGTATTCTTTAAAAGCTGGATATTTTTCAATAATGAAAGAAAATGCAGAACCACGAGTATAAAAATACTTCCTTACAAATCCCTGTGCAATTGCGATATTAAATCCGTGATATTTTTCAAAAATATTATGATGTTCGTTTTTTACTTCTTGGATAAATTCCCTATATTGTTCTTGATAGAAAGGATCTATATCAAATTTTTCTGCTAGGTCAGAAATAATACTTTGATCTTCGAGTACATCAAAATACCAATGTTGTATTTCGTCTTCACTGATTGGATGATAGCTAACATCAAAACCCATAATTTTTCTCCTAATGTCTTTGGTACAAGCGGTCAAATTCCTTAAAAACTTTGCAAAAACAGACCGCACTTTTAGATCTCTAACTCCCGCAATTTCCGTTGCAACAGTTCTTTCTGTGGCAGTAGCACCTGATATTCTGCCACCATTGCCGGCGATAAATTGCGGTTTAGAGCGTATTCAACCACTTCGTTATCTTTATCTTTGCAGAGCAAAATACCGATACTCGGATTTTCGTTTTCCCGTTTCACATCACGATCTAAAGCCTCTAAATAGAAATTGAGCTGCCCTAAATGTTCGGGGCGGAATTTGTCGGCTTTCAGTTCAAAGGCGACAAGGCATTGCAAGCCACGATGATAAAACAGCAAATCAATAAAGAAATCGCTGTTGCCTACCTGCAATTTATATTCTTGCCCCATAAATAAGAAATCTCTACCCAGTTCCAAAATAACGTTTTTCATTTGCGAAACTAAGCCTTTTTGCAAATCGCTTTCGTTGTGGCTTTCAGGTAAATTCAGGAAATCAAAAATATAACTGTCTTTAAAAACGGGTTCGATTTCTTGGGTAAATTCTTTTAACGCAGGGGATAGTTGCGTGTTGCCCAACATTGTTCGTTCAAATTGACAAGCGGAAATTTGGCGGTCGAGTTCTCGTTTGCTATACCGTTCTTTGATTGACATCCGAATATAAAATTCACGTTCCACATCTATTTTACAACGAGTGAAAATGATTAAGTGGTTTGTCCAACTGACTTTTCCAAGAATAGTTTGGCGAATATCCATTGGGACAAATTGTCTCGACACTGGTGAGACAATATTGGTTTCAGGCGAGTTTTCTAATTGTGTCACCACTGGTGACACGATTTCTTTACCTTGCCGTTGCCCAATTTGTGACACCAGTGGTGACACAAATTCTTCCAATGCGTAGGTTTCATAAAACTGAACCATACGATAAAGCCCGCGTCGATCAAAACCTTTCAAATCCGGTTCATTCTGTTTCAAAAACTTCGCCAACTCCGACACGGTTTTATCGCCCCATTCAGAATGTTGTAATTTCTGGCTGATATAGGCTCCAACGTTCCAATAGAGATTAACCAGCTCAGCATTGACCGCTCGCAACGCATTCGCCCGTGAGGTTTGGATTAAACCGGCAATTTCGCCAAAGTGTTGTTGAAGTTCCGCCATTTGCAAATTTTCCTTGAAATCAGCCCGCTTGTTTGGCTTGGTTATAGCGTGCTTGGATAATCCCTAAAATCTCCACCATATCCTTCCCCATATAATCCGCTAAACTTTGGTCGATTAGCATTCGTTTTTCTTCGTAGCCAATTACGGTTAAACCTGCGGTTTTTGCAGATTTCATTCCGTAGTAGGAATCTTCAATCGCCACGGCATTTTCAGGAGGCACTCCTAATTTCTCACAGGTGTAGCGGTAAATCGTTGGGTCGGGTTTACTGTGTTCAAACTGCTCGCCGCTGACGATTAAATCAAATTCATCAATGATGCCGCAAGCGGTCAAAATTCGCTGAATATGTGCAAGAGCAGAGGATGAGGCGACCGCCAGTTTGATATTGTTTGCTTTGGCGTAATCCAAAATCAGCTTGATGTCCGAACGAAAAATCGACGGATAATCTACGTTGTTAAACAGATTTTCAAAAAATGCCTGATAGCGGGTTTTCAGATCTTCCAAAGGGAGGGACGATTTCGTCAGCCGTTGCATAATTTCAGGAATATCGGACAATGCTTTGCCACATACTTCCGAACGCGCCTCGAAACTGATTTCATCATCGTGTTCTTTATGCTGTTCAATAAACTGTTGTTGCAGATCGAATTCGACAAATTCCGTATCGACAATCACGCCGTCCATATCAAAAATGATAGCTTGGAGCATAGAGCCTCTCTTTACAAGCGGTTAATTTTTCGCAAAATATTACAATTGTAGGGGCGAATAATGATTCGCCCCTACACCATTAGCCCATACGGTAGTTTGGTGCTTCTTTGGTAATAGCAACATCGTGAACGTGTGATTCTTTAATGCCGGCACCACTGATACGCACAAATTGGGCTTTGGTGCGTAACTCTTCAATAGTGGCACAGCCAGTTAAACCCATACAAGAACGTAAGCCACCCATTTGTTGGTGGATAATTTCTTTTAGGAAGCCTTTGTAGGCAATACGCCCTTCAATGCCTTCTGGCACGAGTTTGTCTGCGGCGTTGTCGGATTGGAAATAGCGGTCACTTGAACCTTTACTCATTGCACCAAGTGAGCCCATTCCACGGTAAGATTTGAAGGCTCTGCCTTGGTAAAGCTCAATTTCGCCAGGGGCTTCTTCTGTGCCAGCGAACATTGAGCCAACCATTACGCAGCTTGCTCCTGCGGCAATCGCTTTGGAAATATCGCCTGAATAGCGAATACCGCCATCAGCAATCACAGGGATACCACGATCTTTTAAGGCTTCGGCAGCCTCTGCAATCGCGGTAATTTGTGGCACACCTACGCCAGTTACGATGCGAGTGGTGCAAATTGAGCCTGGACCGATACCGACTTTCACCGCACTTGCTCCAGCGTCTGCCAAGGCAATCGCCCCTTCGGCGGTGGCGATATTACCTGCCACAATCGGTAAATTCGGGTATTTTGCACGTGTTTCACGCACACGTTGTAAAACGCCTTCGGAATGACCGTGGGAGCTATCAATTAATAATACGTCCACACCCGCTTTCACTAACGTATCAATACGCTCCTCATTGCCTGGGCCAGCACCGACTGCGGCACCAACACGCAAGCGACCAAATTCATCTTTACACGCATTCGGCTTACTTTCGGCTTTTTGATAATCTTTGAGTGTGATCATTCCTTTTAGTTTGAAATCATCGTTCACCACCAACACTTTTTCCACACGGTGCTCGTGCATTAGGTGGAAAATTTCCTCACGAGTTGCATTTTCTTTAACGGTAACCAAACGCTCTTTTGGTGTCATAAATTCACGCACAGTTTTACTTAAATCGTTTACAAAACGTGTGTCTCGACCGGTAATAATACCAACTAAATTTTGGTTTTCATCCACAACAGGATAACCTGCAAAGCCATTTTGTTTTACTAAATTGGCTAATTCCGCTAACGTCATACCAGGCGAAACCGTCTCAGGCTCAGAAACAATACCACTTTCAAATTTTTTCACTTTACGCACACGGTCAGCTTGGCGTTCAATCGACATATTTTTGTGGATAAAGCCAATACCACCTTCTTGAGCAAGGGAAATCGCCAGTTTAGTTTCGGTTACGGTATCCATCGCGGCGGAAAGCATCGGGATATTTAAACGGATAGTTTTAGTTAATTGAGTAGAAAGATCAGCAGTATTTGGGAGCACGGTTGAATGTGCTGGGACGAGAAGAACATCATCAAATGTGAGGGCTTCTTGCTTGATTCGTAACATTGCAATAATTCCTTAAAAAGTGGTTAAATTTAAAAACTGTATTGGAAAATTGCGAGCGGATTATACAGAGGAACACTATTTTTGTAAATAGGCAAACGATTACGTGATTGCAAAATCAGTTTACAAGCGGTCAGAATTTCTCCATATTTTGCAAAAAATAAGAGAAATTCAACCGCTTGAGCCAATAAAAAGAGCGTGTTATAACGCCCTTTCATATTCATTGATGATTATTTAATCATCGGGAAATATTTTTGCTCATCAAACTCACGCAAGGGTTTGTGTTTTTGCCCTAAGAAGGTGTAGATAACTGGCAAGACGAATAAGGTAAAAAGTGTACCAATGGCAAGGCCAGATACAATCACCATCCCCATACTAAAGCGCGCTGTTGCCCCTGCACCAACAGCAAAAAGAAGCGGAATTAAGCCTGAAATCATCGCTGCTGTGGTCATCATAATAGGGCGTAAACGAACAGTGGCTGCATAAACAATCGCTTCATAGCGGGATTTGCCGTGATTTAATTGCTCTTCTTTTGCAACTTCACACATTAAGATACCGTGCTTGGTAATCAAGCCAACAAGAGTAATCAACCCTACCTGTGAGTAAATATTCAGTGTGTAACCTGCTGTCCAGATACTATTAGCAAAAGCCATCATCTCTTTTGATCCTGTGCCAGCAGCAATCCCCATAAACAATCCCTTTATTGCAGATGGAATATTCATTACTAATAACGCACCACTCACTGCAAGCGGTACAGAAACTAAGATGACGAATGGATCACGCCAAGACTCAAACTGAATTGCTAGCACAATGTAGATAATGACAACGGCAAGTGCGAATGTGATTACCATTGCGTTACCTTCTTGAATAAATTGGCGAGATTCGCCTCTAAAATCGTATTGATAACCTGTTGGCAATGTACGATCTAACTCTGCTTTCGCCCAGTTTACCGCATCACCAATAGAGCCTGATACTACCCCACCAATAGTTGCGGAGTTTAATTGGCTCATACGTGGCAGAGAAGAGAGCGAGGTGGTTAATTCCATTGTAACAAATGAACCTAACGGAATAGATTCCCCGCTTGCGGTTGTTACAAAGTAGTTCATTAAATTTTCAGGGTTTAAACGATCGTTACGCACGGCTTGAGATACGATTGGGTAAGCACGGGAGTCAATATCTACACGGGTAATAATGGCTCCTGATAAGAATGCGCCTAATGTACTACTCACTTGTTGCATCGTCACGCCATAGACGCCCATTTTTTCACGGTCAAACTTCATATTCATCGTTGCCGTGTCAAATTTCAAATCTAGGTTTGCAAAGAAAAACTGACCCGATGCTTGTGCTTTTTTCAAGAACTCTGATGCAACAATAGCAAGTTTTTCATAGCTGTCTGCACTTGTAATCACAAGTGAGAATGGTAAACCATTTTCGCCTGTTGATATTTCAGGGAAAGCGATCGCATTTACGTCCATTGCAACGACTTTTTTGCCCAGTGCTGCAATTTCATTGGAGATTTCTGCACGCCCACGTGTACGTTCATTCCAATCTTTTAACGCAATAATAGATAGTGCTCCACTACCACCGCCAATGCCTGATATGGTCATTACCGATGACACTTCAGGAATATTTGATACCTTTTCATTAAATGGTGCTAATGCTTCCTCTGTATAATCTAAGTTTGTGTTAGAAGGCCCATTTGAAATTCCCACTACAAAGCCCCGATCCTCTGTTGGTGCAACTTCATTTGAAAGAGAAGTAAATAAGAAAGGAAGACTTGCAAAAATCAATACCGCAAAAAGTAACACAAAACCACGCACTGCCATTACAGCACTTAGCATATTGGTGTAGCCGTTTGTCATTTTATCTAGCGTACGATGCACAAAGCGAGCAAAACGAGATTCTTCCCCCTCTTTTTCCTCTTTTAACACTCGGCTAGACATCATTGGCGAGAGGGTAAGAGCAACAATGCCTGAAATAAATACTGCACCCGCAAGAGTTAAGGCGAATTCTTTAAAAAGCGTGCCAGTAACCCCTGTCATTAAAGCCATCGGAGAATATACTGCCGCTAATGTGATTGTCATTGATATTACTGGTAACGCAATTTCACGCGTACCAATAATTGCTGCATCAAACGGTGTTTTACCTTCTTTAACGTGGCGTTCTACATTTTCTAATACAACAATTGCATCATCAACTACCAAACCAATTGCCAACACTAGAGCCAGTAAGGTTAGAAGATTGATAGAAAAGCCAAACATTTGAAGTAAGAATAATGCTCCAATAAGTGAAATTGGAATGGTAATAACCGGTACAATCATTGCACGAAGTGAGCCTAGGAATAAGATAATGACCACGAGTACAATCACAGTTGCTTCTAAAATAGTACGAATAACTTCGTTGATTGAGCTATCAATCGCAATCGTTTTATCGTAAACAATATCCCCTTGAATACTATCCGGTAAGTTTCTAACGATCTGTTTAAACATCGGGTAAATATCTTTTGCAACCGTAAGCGAGTTAGCTGTTGTTGCAACAGACACCGCTAAAACAACCGCTTCTTTGCCGCTTACTGTTGCACGAGCAACATCTTGGAATTTATCTAACTCAACTGTGGCAATATCTTTAAGTTTAATCGTTCTACCGTCTGCCGTTGTTGAAATCGTTACTTGTTCTAATTCCTCAACGGAAGGCGTAGTTGATAATACTTTGTTTTTATAAACCGTATAATAACCGTTAGTATTACCTGCTGCTGTTTGTAAATTATTAGCACTTAATGCAGATAACACCGCTGAGCCTGATAATTTATGAATCGCCATTTTATCTGGGTCTAACCAAATGCGTAAACCAAAAGTTGAGCCATACACATCAACGCTTGACACACCATTTACGGTAAAGAACTGCGGTTTAACCACTCGGTTTAGATAATCGGTTACTTGTGCTGTATTTAATTCATCAGAAACAAATCGAATATACATTAACGCATCATTCGAACCTGTTGAAACCCTGATAGATGGATTATCAATGCCACGAGGTAGGTTTGAACGTACCGCATTGACTTTAGCTGAAATATCAGAAAGTGCCGCATTTGGATCAGTATTTAGCTTCATTTTCGCAGTAATTGTTGCTGTACTTGGCGAACTTGATGAAGTCATATAATCGATATTATCAGCCTGAGCAACAGCTTCTTCTAACTGTGAGGTAACAAGAGCTTGCATTAAACCTGCATCGGCACCTGCATAGTTCACACTTACCGTTACAATAGAAACCGTCATCTCTGGATATTCACGCACCTGCAATTTTTTAATCGCTTGTAATCCTAAAATAGTTATTAATAAACTAATACAAACCGCTAAAACAGGGCGTTTAATAAAGATATCAGTAAATTTCACTCATTACTCCATTAAAGTTTGCTGTTTTTTTCAGGGGTAGTTACACCGACAGCTTCAGCATCAACCACTTTTACCAACGAATGATTACTTAAACGCTGTAAACCACCTGTTACAATTAAATCGCCTGCTTTTACACCTTTAATTAATTGTGAATAGTTAGCTTGACGATCAGCGGTTTTTACTTCCACCTGCTTTGCACGGTACATTTTATTTACATCTAAACTTGGATTTCGTGCTGACATTTTTTTAACCATCTCTTTATCTGCTTCAGATAAAGGCTGTAAAACATAAACAGTTTCTCCATACATCGTGTAAGCCACAGAAATTTGTGGTACTACAACTTGCTCAGTTTGGGTTGGTAACGCAATATTTAAACGAACAAACATACCCGAAAGCAATTTTTCTTGCCCTTCCTCAATAACCGCCTCTACATTGATTAGGCCAGTTAAACGATCAACAGCAGGATCAATTGCTACAATACGTGCAGAAAAGCGATGTTCTGGCAGGGCATCAATTTCTGCCGTTACTTTTTGCCCAACAGAAATTTGGGTGATATTTGTTTGAGGAAGGCTAAAACGAACTTTCATTGCCGATTGGTCTTCAACACGCACAATTTCCGTTCCCATCGTAATATATTGACCCACATTTACATTGACGATACCTGCAACACCGCTAAATGGTGCATAAATTTGACGACGCTTGATAGTAGAACGCAATGACTCAATATTCGCCAGTAATTGATTGTAAGTCGATTGTGCATTATCAAACTCCGCTTTTGAAGCACTGTTTGAGGCAACCAACTTACGATAACGCTCAAAATTCGTTTTTGCTGTTGAAAGTTGAGCTTCTGATGCTCTTAAATTAGCCTGTTCAACGCTACTATCAAATTCAACTAAAAGATCACCTTTTGTCACACGCTGACCTGATGTCACTAAAATACGCTTTACCACACCTGATGTTTCAGCACTTAGCATAGCCCCTTGATTTGGGCGGATATAACCTACCGCCGAAAGCATTGGCGTCCACGCCTGTGCGGTAACGTGCATTGCCGTCACTTCACTAACAGATTCAGGCATATTCGCTGCTGCGTCTGCTTTTGCTTTCTTCCCAATGAGTTGTAACCCGACGATTGCGGCAAACACAACCAATACAATTAACAATGTGAGCACAATAAAAAACTTTCTGCCTTTGCCTGGCGTCTGCGTTTTCGTTGTCATACATTCTCCGTAAATAAATAAAAAATAAACTTAAAAAGTGATTGCTTTCCAAGTGCGTAAAATAATTTCATCAAGATACTCTTCAAAATGAATCTCTTGATTGAGTTTTTGTAAATATTTAATATCCACCAATGTTCCAATACTTAATGAATAAAGTAACTCATTGGGTAAATCTACAATTAACGTTTGTCGCTTGCCTTCAAAAATCAATTGATTCCAAAATGAATTTTCATCTGCAATAGTTTCACGAATCAGCTCATCAATTCCAATCACTGCCTGAAACTGCTTTACCAGATCTAATCGTTCTGTTAAAAACAACCATTTCTTTTTCATTAACGCTTGATATTGCTCGAACAGTTCCATCTCTGGATTAAATTCAAAAGAGAGATAGCTGTTATAACACTCAAGTAATTGAGTTGCTAAACAATGTAATAAATCCTCTTTTGTCTTAAAGTAAAGATACAATGTGCCCGAAGCAATATCTGCTTCTTTTGCAATATTCCGCATTGAAAGATTTTGTAACCCATCTTGAACAATCCGTTTTTCAGTTGCCAATAAGATACGGTTTACCATATCTTCTTTTGGCTCAATCCGCCTAGACATTTAATCTCCCGGCCAATAATGAACAGCTGTTCATTTTAGACATTTTTAGGAAAAAAGAAAGCAGAAAAATCATAAAAAATATAAAGAGATTCATTGAAAAATTTAAATTTTTTAAACAAGCGGTCGAATTTCTGCAAAACTTTGCAAAAATCAGCCAAACAATAATCTGAAATACTACTTTCGCCCCATTTTTATGCTACTATTGAAATACATTTTTATCCGTTTTTTATCTGTTTATGGCAACAAAATCTAAATATCATACAAAACAATTTGATGCGTTATTAGCCGATCTCATTGCTGCGATTGAAAAGCACAAAGCCCCTGTTGATTTATCTTTAATGGCATTAGGCAATATGGTCACGCATATTTTAAGTGACAATATTCAAAATCCTACACAACGTGAAGCTCTTGCAGAGGCCTTTGCAAGAGCATTAAAACAATCATTAAAAACTCAATAACGATTATGTTTAAACGTCTACACGCTTTATTGCCAACCAATTCTCGCCAATACCGAGAAGCTACCTCACAAAAAATCACGTGGGGACATTGGTTTGCATTATTTAACATTGTGTTGACGTTATTGATTTCTGCTCGTTATGCCTTTAATGCCGACTGGCCAAATACGCTTGTCGGCAAACTTTACTTTTTTGTCAGCTTATTTGGGCATTTCAGTTTTGTTGTTTTTGCTGCTTTTCTGTTAATTTTGTTCCCGCTTAGTTTCCTAATCAAAAATGAGCGCACCTATCGAGGGGTTTCAGTCATTCTTGCAACTATTGGTCAAACGGTTTTATTGGTTGATACGGAAGTCTTTAAGCAATTTTCCTTGCATTTATCACCGCTTGTATGGGATTTATTAGTCAATCCCGAAGAAGGTGAACTTACCCGAAAATGGCAGCTATTATTCGTGCCAATGCCTCTTATTTTATTAGCAGAAATGATTTACTCTCGTTGGTGTTGGCAGAAGCTGCGTAGCTTCAGCCGCCAAAAATGGGGAAAATATGTTGCGTTATTTTTCTTAGTAAGCTTTACTGCCACCCATTTAATCTATGCGTGGGCTGATATGAATGCTTATCGCCCGATTACCGCTCAAAAAGCGAATTATCCGTTGTCTCACCCAATGACTGCTCGTAACTTTTTAGAAAAACACGGATTTATTGATAGAGCGGAATTAGATCAAGAAATTGAAGAAGGCGGACGTTTAGACACTTTTTTCTTGAACTATCCTAAATCTTCTTTGGTGGTAACTCAGCAATCAAATACTAATATTTTATTGATTAATCTCTCTGGCTTATCCAAAGAGATGATTAACGCTGAAACAATGCCAAAGCTGACAGAAATAAGCCAACATTCTTACCGCTTTATGAACCACTATAGCAGCGGAGATAGCAAATCTGCTGGGGCATTAGGCTTATTTTATAGCCTAAGTGGGAAATATTTAGATTCTGTGCTAGCAGACAAAACAACATCGCCATTAATCCAAACATTCAGAAAATCTCATTATAAATTAGGGCTTTTTTCTCATAATGGATTTGCCGATCCGATTTACCACCAAGCTATTTTCTCTGGCATTTTACTACCGACAGCTCACAACAACATCGGGGCAATTTCGCAATGGAAAAATTGGATAAGCCACCGTTCGCTAGATAATCCATTTTTTAGTTATTTGGATTTAAGTGTGCCATCCGATGCATCAACTCAAGATACGCCAACACAATTAGATTTAGCATTGACTGAAATTTGGCAGCACTTAACGCAAAATGCGTTATTAGGTAATACCTTGGTTATGATTACTTCCGATATTTCCCATAATGAAACAAGCGATGAAAATCAGTTTGATAAGCAACACATTCAAGTGCCAATGCTCTTTTACTGGCAAGGGGAAAGCAAAGAGTATCACTTTCTTTCCAGCCATTTAGATATTATGCCAACATTGCTAAGCGGCTTCTTTAAAGTACAAAATCCACTTAGCGATTACGCACAAGGTATTGATTTAAGCACTCAAAGCCCACGCATTTGGGTATCTAGCTCAAATCACAAATGGAATGTGGCGGTAATGCCAAACGGGGAGCAATATCACATTGACCGCAAAGGAAATTTCAAACATTTCAGTGCAAATGGGGAAATACAAAAAGATACTCGCCCACCGCTTGCATTATTCTTACAGATGATCCAACAAAGCAATCAATTTATTGCTAAATAAGCATACAACATACAAGCGGTCATATTTCCTATTCTAAAAGCAATTGATATTAAAAAGATTGTTAATGTTGCCATTAACAATCTTTTATTAGATAGGGTATAAAAGAACTATTTTCCGAAACCTTTCAACCCAACCACATGCACATACTCTTGGTTATTACTCATCTTACGCACCAATTTATAAGTTGTACCACGTTCTGGACTGATGTTTTCAGGGGCGGCAATTAATAACTGCATATCTAAACGTTCGCAAAGTTCAAATAACGTATTAATTGAAGTCGCATCTAATCGAGCAGCTTCATCAAGGAATAATAAACGAGCCGGAAGAATATCTTTCGCACGCATACGACGAGCCTCTTCTTCCCAACTTTGTACTACCATCAAGAGAATCGACATACCTGTACCGATCGCCTCACCCGTTGATAATGCACTACTTTCAGCCCGCATCCAGCCATCTGTCCCACGGAAGGTTTCTACTTCTAAATCCAAATAGTTACGATAATCCAACAGCTCCTCCCCCATAGTTTGTGGCGTACGCTGCCCCATATCAATATGTGGGTTCACACGTTTATAGAGCATTGCCAATGCTTCGGAGAAGCTGAGTTTCTGGCTGTCAAACAAATCTTTATGCTCATCACGGTGATTAGATAGTGTATTAAGCAAAATTGCGTGCGTATCACGAATATTCACCACCAAACGCACGCCTTTTACTTGACCAAAGGCAATATTTTGTAAACCTTGGTTGAGTTGCAAAATACGTTGTTGCTCACGCTGAATCGTTTTACGTAAAATATTTGCTACACTTTCTGCACTAATAGCCAGTTTTTTCTCACGCTTTGTTAATTCATTGGTTAAGCGTGAAAGCTCAATTTCCATTTGCTCAATTGCATCAATCGGATCATCGGTTTTAATAATGTCTTGGCGAATACGCTCACGCAAGTGCTGATAAACCGCAATGAAGAATGCCACTTTATTCTCTGGTTTACGGCTATCTTCAGATGCTCGTAAACTATCACGCAAGTATTCATTATCTGCCACTGCAGTACGCAATGCACCTAATGCTTTATCTGAAATTGAACGTAGCTCTTCAGCGGATTGATAAGCCAGTTCAGGTCGGTTCAATCGTTTTTCCACATCACTATTGCGAGATAAACGCTGTACAATGCACCAGCTTGCTTTCGCCTGAACCACTAACTTACGCTGTGTATGGTAATCTCGCTCAGCTTTTCGCAATGTACGATTGAGATTATCCATTTCAGCTTCAATCAAGGCAATTTGTTTATCTAAGTAGCTTTTACGAGCACGTTGCTGGCTCAATCTTTGCTGTAATTCATCTCGGTTGAATCTTGCACGCTCTTCTGCGTTAATATCGCCACGCACGCCTAAATCATTGATTTCACGAATGAGCTCTTGTAACATTTGATTTTTGGCATCATAAGCGCTACGCAATCCAGTTAAAACTTGGTTATATTGTGATAATTGTGCTTGTGCTTGACGTAGATTATCACGAGCTTGCTCACGTTCACATTGTGCATTTTCTAATCGTTGGCGTAACTGTTCCGTTAATGCTGAGCCTTCTTTGCCCACTGTTTCTTCATAACTAAAGTGCAAACGGCGGTGCATCACATCAGCCAAACTAAATACTTTTTGTTGTAGCATTTTTTGTTCTGCAACCAGACGACTGTAATCTGCCTCAAGCTGTTCAAATAATACAGGATCACTTTTCAAGGCGACGGCAATCGGCTCTAACTGACTTAATGTTGAGCCAAATTGGCGAATAAAAATTTCATCTTCTTCTGCATTTTCTAGCTGTTCACGACACTCTTCTGCTTGTTCTGATAGGCTGTCATCCGCTAATAAATTTGCAAGCGGTAGAATTTTGTTTAACATTTGCAACTGGTTTTTTACGCTCTCTAATTGGTGGCGTAATTGTTGCTCATTGCCACTTGATTGAGTCAATTCACGCTCAATTTCTGCACGCTCTGCCGCAATTTCTTGCATTAGTGCTTCTGGGTTGTCTTGGAATGCCAAATTCAAATGTGTGCCGACAAACTGGCTTAAGTGCTGATGTAAACGCTGACATTTCTGCACATCAAAGGATCGCTCAGTGTGCTTTTCTGCAATTGCATCACGCTCAGCGTTTAAAGTTTCTAAATGTTTCTCACGCGCTGCACGCCCGAATAACGGTACTTCGGGGAATTTAGAATAACGCCATTGGCGGTCAGATACTTTCACCACAACGCCATCTCCTAGCTCTTCAGTGCTAAATACAGCATCATCAAAAGCAGAAGGATCGCCTTCAATTAAATAGAGATCACTTGGGCAATCCTCTAATTTTTCTAGCTGAGCTTTAACAGCCTCTAAATCACGCACCACAATAGCGTGGCGAGCTTCGCCGTATAAGGCAGAGAAATATGGAGCATCTTCAATCGACACATCATCATAAAGCTCAGAGAGCAACACGCCGCCAAAACGATCTGCCAAATGATTTAAACGAGCATCTTCCGAGCCGTCGGGCTGGTTTAAACGGTTAATTTGCTCGTCTAGTCGCTGCTCTTTGCGAGCCAATTCATCACGTTCCAACGTGGTTTCACGCTCTTTGCTCAGCATATTTTGCATAAACTGCATAACCGCTTTACTTGATTCAAATTTCTCGCCGCATTGCTCTTCCAAACGAACCAATGCTGATTGAGCTGTGTGCCATCCAGGGGCATTTTTCGCTAATTGTTGATATTGTTGATTGAGTTGTTCACGCTGCTGGCGTTGAATTGAACGCTGTTCTACAAAATCAGAAAACTCAGCCTCTAAATCTTCTAGGCGAGCTTGCTGCTCGTCAAAAAAGTTCTCTAATTCTTCACTTGAATCTAATTGTTGTTGCGATTTTTGATTAAATTCCGCCAATAAACGCTGTGCATTTTGCTGTTGTTGCAAACGCTGTTCTAAATTGTTCAGTTTCTGACGTAAACTAACCGCTTGTTGGGCTTGCATTTTTTGTTCAGGGAAAGCAGAAAGTAACGAACGGGCCTCTTCCCACGCTTGCGAGCGGTCAATTTTCCCTGAAATTTTGCAAACTAACTCAAAGGCTTTTTCAAACTGCGTTTTCGCCATATCCGATACAGCTAAACGCTGTTCAAGATCAAATACTTTATTGGTCAGATCCTCTGCTTGAGCTTCAAATTCTGCGTGATAATCTTCAATATTATTCAAGTCTAAATTTGCCAAGCAGGTTAATTGTTTCGCTTTTTCTAATGCATTAATCGCTTGCTGATATTGCAACGCTCGGGTTTGTTGAGCATCTAAGGCTTGTTGATAATCCGCCATTTGAGAGCGTAGTTCTTCAACGTGGTCGTCTGCCTGATCAGCTCTCGTTTGGGCGTTTTCCGCCAAATCAGTAATTTCTTCCAACGCTTCTTGCTGTTCTTCTAGCTTGATATTCAGCTCTTCCACTTCATCTTGGTAGCGTTCGATTTTTTCTTGATGGCGTAAAGCATTCATCACTAAATTAAGATGATCGTTCGCACTATTATATTCGCTCTCAAGCGCCTGCTCTGCTTCTGCAATATCCGCACTTTCACGACTAAATTCTACAAAACGTTGCTGTTCAAGCACAATTTTGGATTTCGCTGCATACCACTCTTTACGCTGCTCCAACGCGGCTTCTACGTTGCCACGACGTTCATTAGCATGACGCATATAATCTGCCGACACATAATGAGTCGATTCAGTTATCAAGCGTTTGAACATATCACGATCTGATTGGGTAACCTTAATCGCCTCTAGCGTCATTCGGTTTTCACGTAGTGCCGATTCCATATCTTGGAACGCTTGGCGAACGCCTGTATTTTCTGGCAATAAGTAATCACGCAGCGATTTTGTAATCACGCTGGAAATACCGCCGTAAAGTGAAGCCTCAATTAATTTATAGAATTTGCTTCTATCTGCTGACGAACGAAGACGCTTTGGAATCACCCCTAAATCAAACATAAAACTGTGGTAATCGGTAATCGAGTGATATTGCTTGAATTGAAATTCACAGCCCTCAAATTTCTCTTTAAATTCATTTAACGGCAATACACGGGCTTTTTCGCCTACTTGTTCAGTAAATAGACTGATAATACTTTGATTAGCAGGAATGTTTTGTACTGAAAACGAACGAATATCAACTTTCTTATCACGCCCAATAATTTGTTGTAAACGTACACCCGTAATAATTCGCTGACCACGAGAATTTAACGATTCCAACACCGCATAACATACGCCTGATTTTAACTTACCATATAAGCCTTTGTCCCGAGAGCCTGCCGTTGAACCAGCCTCTGTGGTATTACGGAAATTTAATAATGTTAGATCGGGAATCAACGCCGTTACAAACCCTGCCATTGTAGTGGATTTACCCGCGCCATTACCACCAGAAAGCGTGGTAACAAGGTCATCTAAATCAAAGGTACGTGCAAAAAAACCATTCCAGTTGATAAGGGTTAAAGAGAGAAATTTGCCACGCTGTATCTCATTTTGTTTTGCAAGCGGTGCAATTTGAGGATTATTTTGCAAAGCTAATTCATTATTTTCCATTATTCTGTTTCGTCCTCTGTTCTGTGTAATTCGTGTTCAATGATGGCGACTAAGCGTTCTTCAGGATCAATTTTGCTGTCAAATAATTTTTGCGTTCTGGAATAAACCTCAAAACTTTCAGGTTTTCCTTGCGTTAAGACTTTTAAGGCATTTTCAGCTAATGAATGAATAACTAAATCAAAATGCTCTCTCGGCACATAGCGTGGTTGAATGCCATTTTTTGCTTGTTCCTCTGCGCGTTTTAGCGTGCTTTTCCAGCTGATTTCTTTTGGGCAAGTACAAATTAGCACTGCTGTTTGATAACCTTCAGTTCTGAAATTTTCCAGCTCATTAAGTGGGATATCTACCGTGCGGAGTGTACCTTCAATTAGAATATTAAAACGATGTTTAATTGCTTCATTACGGACACGCTGAACCATTTTGCCGGTAAATTCGCCAGTATATTTTGAAGCATCTTTTCGATAACGTTGGTAAATCTCGTGATAATACTGATGATAAGGACGAAACTCATCGCCATTAATCACCAATAAATTGAAATTTAATCGCTTGCTCATTTCAAGCGAGCCAAAAGACTTTCCAGCTCCAGGCTGACCGCCCAATAAAATAGCTATCGGATTTTGTTCAGGAACAAGATTATTTTCTGCTAATAAATTCGCCCAAACGTAGGGAATTTTTCGCTCAAGATCCGCTTCTACATCATAATCGAACATAGCTCACATCTGCGGTAAATGTTGGTATTTTTGGCTAATATTTTGAATTTTAGCCACCATTTGCTCAAAATTAATATGAGCAGGCTCTGAACGATAAATCTCACCACGCAGACGACTAAGCGTTATTTGGTCTTCATTTAACGGCAATGCCAAACGCTTACTTAAATCCGCCTGAGCAGTCGCTACCATTTCAATCAACACATCTTTTTGCATTAAAGTACACATTATTGATTTTCTCCGTCAAATATAGACTCTTCGGCTTCATCATCTGCAAAATGTTCACCCATTCCAACCGCTTGATTGGTTAATAGGTCTGGTGTAGTAGCCTCCCCATCTCTAATTAAGCGAAGTTGAGATTCTCGCGGATCATCGCCTGTTCGTACATCCGCCCCAAAGCGAAATACAGATTCTGAAATCACAAACTTTTTGCTGTTTTGCTCGCCTACACGCGTAATAATACCAATACGAGCAAGGCGGCGTAATGCTCCAGCCACTTTTTCTGCTAACTTGGCACGATCCAGATCAGAACCTGTTGATCGTGGATTTACCGCTTTTAATAACTTGCTTTCATCAGCAAGGCTTAACAACTCTTCATACACATCATCTTGACCGAAAATGCCTTGTTGAGCCAAACGCTCTGGGCTTAAATAGAGATAACATAACACCTTACCCACCAGCATTTCCATTTCAGACATTGCTGAACGAGCAATCAATGTTGAAGCTTTCGGTCGTAAATAGAAAAAACCTTCTGGTGCTCGAATCAGGTCAACGTGATAACGGCGATAAAAACTTTCCAGCTCAATTTGGAAATCCATCAAAAAAGCATGTTGATCAAGCTGTTCCGTATTGATATGGCGACCAGCACGTAATTGACTATCGAGCTCTGGAAAAATAGGATTTGAAATAGCAATCGCCAATTTCGTAGAAATAAAATCTTGAATATTGTCTGTCATGTAGAATATCTCTAGCTGTTTATACCAAAGGCAAAAAATTTATTTTAGCCAAAACTGTCTTTTTAGGATTTTCACCACTGTACCTAAAATCAAAAATAAAATCATTAGATTAGCAAAAACAAAGCTAAATAAAGCTAGATAGGTAAGTTGCGACTGCTCATAAAAGGCAATAGCACTATTTGCCATAGAAGCTAAGCCAAATGAAAAGGACCAAAATCCTACAGAGAAGCCATTTTTAATTAAGCTTGGAAAAATACGCAATAAGAAGATGAATTGTAAAAAGCCATACCCCCAAAGGAATTTAGCGAATAAATCAACATGTCCCCCATTTATTGTTAAATAAGAAGCAACCCCCACAAATGCAGGAGCTAAGACTATACCTATCGTCCCTTTAGTTGCTACTGGTAATGGAGCAACGCGTAAACGTTGTAATAAAATAGGTTCAAACGCCAACCAAGCAAAAAAGCCAGCGCCAAAGAAAAGATAAGCGAGATCAATATACCCTAATACAGCGAGTGAGCTTCCAGTAGTAAAATTGCTTGCTACTGCAGGTAAATAAAATGGTGGCTGAACTGCTTCATCTTTAAATATATTACCCGTCAAAAGTGAGCCAATTCTTAATAAAGAATAAGTCAATTGACCAAATACTGCTAGCCAAACAAGTATTTCACCAAACAGATACCATTTCCAATGGTAAAGTAAATCGCCAACAAGCATTATGCTAATAAAAATCAGGGCAAGAAAAGAAAAACGCACAGGACAATTCCATTCATCTTCAACTTGATGATGAAATGCCACTATTTTATAAGTATAAAGAGCTAAAAATATCACTAAAAACAGCGTAGCAAATAAGCCCAACATAGTCCCAACTATTTCTGCTCCACGCCATAAATAGCTCGCCTTAAACCACGCAATAGCAATTGCGGCTAAACCAACAGAAATAGCAAAATAAGGTGTAGGCATTAAAAATGGTTTAGTGATAGATTGTAGTTTTTCCACAAATCATACTCCTATGAATTGATCAATTACATTAGCTTGTACTTTTGCACCTTGTTCGTTAATTAGCTGCCATTGTGGGTAAACCGCTTGGCTATCTTGGCTCGCCATACCTAATTTAACCGCTTGATCCACAATAATGCGAGCCACATCGAAATGGCAAGACTCAGGGAATTGAGCAAGTTGCTCACGCAAGACAATACCTAAATCAATTGGTTTGCCCTCCACACGCAATGGAGCTAAATGAGCTTGTATTGCCGAAACAATTTTCTCTTGTACATCAGAAAGGGATTCATACTCTAATTCGTTTGGTAACTCACCTACCGATTCAGCCTCATTTAGCATTGCTTCATCATCACGCAAGTCAAGTAACGAATCGGCTTTAGCGGTATAAAGAAACCAAGGATTGTTGTAATAAGTTTGAATGGATTGACGTAAACGCTGCCCAAATACCCGGTTTTTATCCATATCAATTGCCGTTCGGATAAATTTATGCACGTGGCGATCGTAGCCAATCCACAGATCAATTGCTTGCTGCCCCCAACTGATGATACGGTCTAATTTATTTTGTAAATTCACAATAAGCTGATCGATAAAATCCAAATCATCACGAGCAAGTAAGCAGCTTTGAATACGCAATAATTGAGCTTGAAGTTTATCGCCTGCCGCATTGAGCGTGTCTTGTAGCTCACGAAGATTACCTGAGGTTTCATCTAATAATTGCTCACAACTCATAATCGCCTCGTGCCAGTTTTGACTTAACAACTCAGCAATTCTCTCACGAATTTGATGCTGATTTTCATCCATCATCCGTTGTGACAGATCAATACTGTCGAAAACTTCCGCCACCGAATATTTCAACGGTGCATACACATTATTTCGCCAAAAACGCGCATCTTTTGTTTCCGCCGTCCCCTCTTCTGCAGCCATTGAAGCACGCTGAATTTCATCTGCTACAATTGAAAGCTGAATAGAAAGACGAAGAGTTGAAAACTCACGCTGACGAATATAGTAGTTGGAAATCCCCACCCCTAACGGAGTGATGCGATAAATGGCTATACCTTCGGTAAATTCACTACTAAAACGATTTAACAAACGCTGCCTGACTAAATCATTAATCGCATTATTCGCACGCTGAGTAAAAGTTGTATCAGACTGCTCAAACGAATTTGAAACATAACGAAAAAGATCAATAAGATCACTTTCTAGCAATTCACCGTCCGTTTGTTCTTGATTATAAATAGAAATCGCAAGTAAGAAAGCTAAACGGTCGGAAGAAAGTGACAGCGAAAATTCACGATCTCTCGTCCAAGAAATGAGTTCTGGAATAGTTTGTGCCAATTCGTTTTGCATACAGGCTTAATCTTTGATTTGTGTATAAAATAGAAAAATGGCGAGTATTGTAACTGAATGTAAAAGAAATGGGAATGGATAAAATACAAGCGGTGCGTTTTGTAAAGTTTTTTGCAAATATACTCACTTATCTATATAAAATAGGATTTTCATTACAATAAATAATAATTGACTAATATGTATAAAAATCTATCTTTGCTCTCTCCTAGTAATCCTTTTGATTTAGAATTAATTGCTGGAATTACCCAATGTGAAAAAGGCAATTATCTTGATTTTGCTGTAGATAAACCACAAGGAATGAGTGGATATATGTTACAGCTCACAACATTTGGACAAGGAGCTGTCTTTGACGGTAACAAAACATTTACTACTCAACGAGGACAATTGTTACTCTTCTACCCTGGTACTATCCAGTACTATTATCGCCATTTAGACTGTCAATCTTGGCACTATAAATGGATATATTTTATGCCAAACCCTAAGCTAAATAAGTGGCTAAACTGGTCTGACAAAGAAGCTGATATAGGTCAAATTAAAATCAACAATCACCGATATTTTCAAGAAATCAGCCAGCTTTTTTCCAAAGTTGATATGGAATTAAAATCTGGATATTTTTTCAAGGAAGATGTTGCCACAACGTTACTAGAATACTTGCTGATGAAATGTATTTCCGCAGAAAAAATAGCTATTATTCCAACTATTGATCAGCGAATATTAGCCGTTTGCGATACTATTTTATCCAACTTATCGGCTAATGATAGTGTAGAAATGATAGCAGAAAAAGTCTTTCTATCTTCATCACGCTTATCTCATTTATTTAAGCAATTTCTTGGTGTGAGTTTAGTTCAATGGCGAGAACTGCAACGAATCTCTGAGTCTAAAAAACTACTTTATTTCTCAAATATGTCAATATTAAATATTGCTAAATCCTTAGGATATGAGGATGCTCTCTATTTTTCAAAAATATTTAAAAAACATACAGGGCTTTCTCCTACAGAATTTCGAACAATCGAAAGACGAAAAGAAAGCGAAATGTGATCTCGCTCTCAAATTTGTGTATGTAGCAGAATATTCCATATCAACAACAAAAATTTACCTATTATTCTCAATGCTAACCCCATAATATAACCCCACTTTAATAGCTCTGGTTCTATTAAAGATTGGCTGCTCTGTTATTTCAGCCAATATTAAAACCTGATGACTTCTTATTTAATGAGGGAAGAATGATGAAAAAATTGACATTAAAACACGCATTATTTTCAGGATTATTTGCATTAACTTGCTATGGCTCTGCATTTGCTAATGATATTGTTAACATTTCTAAAATTGATGGCATGCCTTGGTTCAATCGTATGGCAGAAGGCGTTGTTCAAGCAGGTAAAGATAATAATATCAATGCTTACCAAGTTGGACCATCTAACACTGATGCTCCTCAACAAGTGAAATTGATTGAGGACTTAATTGCAAAAAAAGTTCGTGCGATTTCTATTGTACCGAATGATGCGAATGCGTTAGAACCTGTACTTAAAAAAGCAAAACAAAACGGCATTATCATTTTAACTAACGAATCTGTTGGTCAGCCAAGTGCCAATTGGGATATTGAAATTATCGATAACGCTCAATTTGCTGCCGATTATGTAGAAGAAGTAGCAAAATCAATGGGTGGAAAAGGAGGATATGTGATTTATGTAGGTGGTTTAACCGTGCCTCAACATAACCTTTGGGCAGATTTATTTGTTAAATACCAAAAAGAACATTATCCAGATATGTTTGAAGTCACTAGCAGAATGCCAGTTGCAGAAAATATTAATGATGCCCGCCGAACCACAATTGACCTAGTTAAAGCTCATTCAGGCTTAAAAGCTGTAGTTTCTTTCGGTTCACAAGGTCCGATTGGTGCTGGCCTAGCAGTCAAAGAAAAACGTTTGAAAAATAAATTACATGTTTTTGGTATGATGATTCCATCGCAAGCAGCTAATTTAATTAAGAGTGGCGATATCACAATGGGTATCACCTACGATCCTGCAAATGCGGGTTATGCCTTAGCAGCAGTAGCCGCAAAAGCACTTAAAGGTGAAAAAATCGAAGATGGTTTAGAAATTCCAAATGTAGGTAAAGCGAAAGTAGATAGCGAGAAAAAATTACTCCAATTCCATAATGTGTTAAAAGTAACCAAAGAAAATATCGATAACCTCTACTAATAATTCTACTTACAATATGGGTTCTTTATGAACCCATATTTCTCTAGGAGGCAATTATGGCATTTATTTCTATGCAAAATATCAGTAAGACCTTCCATGGTGTAAAGGCATTAAACCAAGTTAATCTTTCTTTAGACTATGGCGAAGCAATCTGCCTTGCCGGCCAAAACGGTTGTGGTAAATCAACCTTAATTAAAATTCTTTCTGGTGTTTATCAACCTGATAAAGGTGCTGACATCCGAATTGGAGCAACTAAATATACTAAGCTTACTCCACAAGAATCTATTGAAAAAGGCATACAGGTTATCTATCAAGATCTCGCACTTTTTCCAAATTTAACAGTAGCAGAAAATATTGCTATCAACTCACATCGCCAATTTGGTTGGGTCAGCCAAGCAAAAATTTATCAAGTGGCTTCAGATGCAGCTCAAAGTATCAATGCAGATCTAGACCTAAATGCAACTTTAGAAGATTTACCAATTGCTCAGCAACAATTAGTTGCTATTTGCAGAGCCTTAGCACAAAACGCTCGCTTATTAATTATGGATGAACCAACAGCTTCACTGACAGCAAAAGAAGTTGGCGATCTATTAAATGTAGTAATCAAACTAAAAAGTAAAGGAATTAGCATTATTTTTGTCAGTCACAAATTGCAAGAAGTAATGAGCGTTTCTGATAGTGTCTTAGTGTTGAAGAATGGGAATATGGTGGGGCAATATCCTATTAGTGAAATGGATGAAAAACGCTTAGGTTTTTTAATGACTGGATTAGAAATCGATCTCAAGCGGTTAGATTTACCCAATTTTTCGCAAAATAATACAGTTTTAGAAGTCAGGGATCTCTCCTTACCTCGTCAATATGAGGAGATTAATTTTTCTCTAAGAGAAGGGGAAATTATCGCCTTAACAGGATTACTCGGTTCAGGTCGAACTGAATTATGCCTTAGCTTATTCGGCATCACCAAACCTCAATCTGGTGACATATTATTAAATGGCGAAAAAGTTGTATTCAACACTAACCGCGATGCTATTAGAAAAGGGATTGCTTATGTTTCTGAAGATAGGATGAATACTGGACTGATTATGGCAGAATCTATTCATCACAATATTATTTCAACTATTTTCCACAAAATCACAGATAAATTGCATATTATTAAATCACCAAAAGCATATAACTATAGCCAAACTTTAATTGAGTCATTGAAAATTAAAGTTACCGATTCCGAGTTGCCCGTTAATACACTTTCTGGTGGTAATGCACAACGTGTTTCAATTGCAAAATGGTTAGCCATTGATCCCCAAATTATTATCTTAGATTCACCGACTATTGGCGTAGATATTGCCAATAAAGACGGTATTTTCCAAATTATTAAATCATTAGCCAAACAAGGAATTGCGGTAATTTTTGTAACCGATGAGATAGAAGAAGCATACTATAACAGCCATCGAATTCTCGTAATGAAAAAGGGCAAAATAGTTAATGAGTTCTTACCAATGCATGCTACAGAAAAATCAATTTCGGAGGCTATTTATGAAAATCAGTAATAATCATATTCTATCTGGGACTATCCTCTTTTTAATTGTTCTGTTGAGCTTATTTACAAGTGATTTTGCAACGATTGAAAATGTTTATGATGTCATCAACAACTATTCTATGTTAATGATTTTAGCTTGTGGTTTATTTATCGTTTTACTTTCCGGTGGAATTGATATTTCATTTCCTGCAATCACGATCATCTCACAATATATTATGGTTACTATGATAGGAAAATATGATATCGGTTTCTTGGGTGTATTTATAGTTTCATCTACTATCGGAATTTTATTGGGCTTTATAAATGCAACTTTTGTTAATCGCCTTAATGTACCTTCAATTATTATCACGATATCAACCTTAAATATTTTTTACGGGGGACTACTTTATTTCACCAAAGGCGTCTGGTTATATGACTATCCTGCATGGTTTACACAAGAAATTATTTTCTTTAAACAAACTACCTTAGATGGGTTTGAATTCGGTTTATCCTTCCAAGCAATAATGGCAATCTTTGCTGTTATCCTTACTGGGTTGATTACAAATAAATTAACTATCGGGCGTAAAATCTATGCACTTGGAGGCAGCCAAGACTCAACGTCTCGTATTGGTTTTAATCTATTATCCTTACACCTTTTTGCTTATGGCTATATGGGATTCATGGCTGGGATTGCAGGTATTGTTCAATCTTACACAGTACAATCTGTTGCACCAGATTCTTTACTAGGATATGAATTAACCGTACTTGCCTCGGTTGTTTTAGGTGGAGCAAGTTTATCAGGGGGAAGAGGGACACTATTTGGTACGGTTATGGGGGTAATGTTATTGGCAATTATTCAGAACGGATTAAATTTAATGGGTGTGTCTTCCTATTGGCAAACTATTATCACTGGCATCATTATTATTTTAAGTATTAGCACCACCGCATTAGGCCAACTTAAAAAACAAGGAGTATAACGATGAAAAACAAAATTGATCATACTATTTTTTATCTACTGGCTCTGTTTGCACTTGCTGTTATCGTATTTAGTATCCTTATTCCGGATATATTTTGGTCTGTCGATAATTTTCAATCTA
Source organism: Mannheimia pernigra (assembly GCF_013377995.1). NCBI lineage: Bacteria > Pseudomonadati > Pseudomonadota > Gammaproteobacteria > Pasteurellales > Pasteurellaceae > Mannheimia > Mannheimia pernigra. Next base: position 1,438,452 of record NZ_CP055305.1, on the reverse strand, counting down.
TGGCATCACAAATTCCTGTATTAGGTATTTTAACCTTAGCAATGGCATTACCTATGCTAACAGGTGGAATCAATCTTTCAATCATCGCTAGTATGAATGCCTGTTCATTAATTATTGCCTACTTTATTACTCAATATACAGGAATTTCTTGGCTATTTATTTCTATCATATTAAGTCTCTTATGTGCATTAGCTATTGGTCTGCTAAATGGCACTTTAATTGCGGTTATTCGCGTTTCCCCTATTTTAGCCACATTAGGTACAATGACCTTACTTAATGGCATCAACATTTTAGTAACAAATGGTTCAACAATAGCCAATTTTCCAGAAAGTATTTTGAATATTAATGCATCAGCCATTCTAGGTATTCCAACACCAATCTTACTTTTTCTCTTACTGGCAGGGTTGGTATGGTTCTTCCTGGAAAAAACATCAATGGGAAAAGCAGTTTACTTTATTGGCAATAATGAAAAAGCAACTTATTATTCCGGCATTAACACGAAAAAAGTACTGATTTGGGTTTATATCATCTCATCTATTCTCTGTATATTTGCGGCAATTTTGATGATGTCAAAACTAAATTCAGCTAAAGCTTCTTATGGCAATTCTTACCTACTCATTTCTATTTTGGCATCAGTATTAGGTGGCATTAATCCTGATGGTGGGAAAGGGAAACTGGTTGGCATTATGCTAGCTCTTGTTTTATTGCAAGTGATTGAAAGTGGCTTAAATATGCTCAGTGTCAGTAGTTATATTACGATGATTTTATGGGGCAGCTTGCTACTAGTGTTCATCTTCTTACAAAAAAATCATCTATTCCAATTAAAACATTAAGGTGGTCATATATGCAAAATGAAAAACAACTTATTGAACTAGGGAGGGTCGTTATTGGGATTGAGTTAGGCTCAACTCGTATAAAAGCAGTACTAATCAGTACAGATGGAACAATACTTGCTACAGGTGGTGTTGATTGGGAAAATCACCTCATTGAGGGTATTTGGACTTACCACCAAACAGAAATATGGGAAAGACTCCAAGCAGCTTACGCTGATTTGAATAAAACGGTTAAAGAAAAATATCATACCGTTATTCGTAGCGCCAAAGCTCTTGGAATTAGTGCAATGATGCACGGCTATTTACCATTTGATAAACAAGGAAACCAGCTTGTTCCTTTTAGAACTTGGCGAAATAACATTACTAGAGATGCATCCGAACAGCTTACAGAGCTATTTCAGTATCCGATACCACAAAGATGGAGCATTGCTCATTTATATCAAGCACTTTTAAACCAAGAGCCACATTTAGCAAATATTGATTATCTAACAACTTTATCTGGCTACATACATTGGCAACTAACCGATCATAAAGTACTTGGCGTAGGTGATGCTTCAGGAATGTTTCCTATTGATATTAAATCAAATTCCTACAACCAACAAATGCTGACACAATTTGATGAAGCTATTACTAAATTCGGAATGCCTTGGAGATTAGAATCTATATTACCCAAAGTTTTGGTTGCTGGCGAACAAGCGGGTAAATTAACTAAAAAAGGCGCAAAATTACTTGACCCTAGTGGAGCATTAAATGCTGGCATTCCACTCTGCCCTCCAGAGGGAGATGCTGGCACAGGAATGATCGCTACTAATTGCATCAAAGAGAAAACAGGAAATATATCAGCCGGCACTTCTGCATTTGCTATGATAGTTCTAGAAAAAGCCCTTTCCAAAGTCTATTCAGAACTAGATATTGTCACGACCCCAACAGGTAAATTAGTCGCAATGGCTCACGCCAATAATTGCACCTCTGACATCAATGCTTGGGTAAATCTATTCCGTGAATGTCTAGATACCTTCGGTGTTAATGTATGTACTGAAGAACTTTATGAAACACTCTTCCTACAAGCATTACAAGGTGAAGCTGATTGTGGAGGACTTCTCGCTTATGGTTTCCACTCTGGAGAACATAATGTTGGGCTATCCGAAGGTTGCCCTATGTTTTTACACCCCACCAAAGCCCGATTTAATCTAGCCAATTTTATGAAAGTACACCTCTATACTGCCTTTGGTGCAATGAAATTAGGAATGGATATTCTCATTAACCAAGAAAAAGTGGAGATATCTCGAATTTTAGGACATGGTGGAATTTTTAAAACAGAAGGAGTTGCTCAAAAAATTCTAGCCTCTGCATTAGGTATTCCATTAGCTACAGCAAGTACGGCCTCAAATGGCGGAGCTTGGGGAATTGCATTACTGGCGAACTTTCTAGAAGTTTCTGATGGCTGTAATTTGGAAGATTATCTAGATAAAAAGATATTCAATACCACTCAGCTTAATCTTATACAGCCAGATAAAACAGTAAATGAAGGATATAAACATTTTATGCAAAGATATAAGCAAGGTATATCTATAGTAGAAAAAGCTCTTTATCTTAATTATTGAGAACATACAGCTAAAAATCAAATTAAGTTGTAGATACTATAAAGTTTTTACAACCAAACCCAATAAAAGGAGAATATCTTTGCCATTACAAGATTTATTTATAGAAGATCAGACATCATATTACTCATATTCAAAAATAGGCTAGCGGTTAAATTTCCTATATTTTTTGCAAATCACTAATTTTCTGGACCAATCCAGCCAAGCTTTCCGCCTGCATTTTTACCATTACATTCGCCCGATGAACTTCTACCGTTCGTACGGAAACCGCCAGTTTATCGGCGATCTGTTTGTTGGTAAAACCTTGCATAATCAGCGGTGCGAGATTTTGCTCTTTTTCGGTGAGTTTGACATAATTTTGCCGAATTTCGTGAATTTTAACCGCTTGTTGGCTAATTTTCTCCGCTTGGGTGATTGCCTGTTTGAGCTGGTCAAAGGTCGCTGGTTTTTGCAGAAAGTCCACCGCCCCATTTTTCAGCTCACGCACCGCCATCGGCACATCACCGTGGGCGGTCATAATTACTACCGCCAAGGTGGATTGGGCTTCTCGCAGTTTTTGATGCACCTGCTGACCGTCTAACAACGGCATACGAATATCGAGCAATACCACACCAAGTTGGTGTAAATCTGCCTGCTCGATAAACTCCACGCTGTTTTGCCACGTTTTGATGGGCAGATTGAGTGGGGAAAGTAGGAAAGCCATTGCGTCAAGCAGGGCTTCATCGTCATCTAAAATATGTATTATCATTTTGTCTCCGTAGGGTGGGCATCCCTGCCCTCCGTTGCGATAGTGATTCGTTCGTTAGCGGTGGGCAAGGATCCCCACCCTACGTGTGAGGAATAGACAGCGTCACCCTCGCCCCTTGCTCCCCATTCGCCAACTCAATTCCACCACCGAGAGTTTGCATTAGGCGTTGGCAGAGGACTAAGCCTAGTCCTAAGCCGTGCGGTTTGTCGGTGCGGAAGGGGACGAAGGGGAAGTCGAGTTGGCTTTGAGAGAAGCCGCCCGCATCATCTTCAATGGTAATTTTTAACTCATTTTCGACCGTTTGTAGGCAGATTTCAATTGCCGTTGCCCCAGCTTGTAAGGCATTGAGCAAGCAATTGGTTATTACTTGCTCCAGCACCGTGGAATTTATATTAAGCGAAAAAGTGTTGTCAGAAAAGAGATGAATTGTCGCATTTTGGCGGTTTTCTACGCTGACAAATTCCACCACTTTTGCAATTAATTCGTTCAAAACTACCGCTTGCGGCTCGCCGCTCGGGCGTTTTTTCGCCCAATCCCGAATCGCCTGCATCGTGTTGGTCGAGCGATCCACTTGGGCGATAAGCTTGTCCAAAATCAGCCTCTGATAGCTGTCGTTGGTCTGATTTTTCAAGCCCTCGGCGTACATTCGAATCGCCGACAGCGGCTGTTTCAGCTCGTGGGCGAAGCCCGTGCTCATCTCACCTAAAAGCGTCAGACGGTCAGCGGTTGCCAGTTCCTGCTGATATTGCTGCATTTTGCGGTGAGCGGCACGCAACGCCTTGCTTTTGCGATAGACCTGATAGCGAAGGGCGGCGAGGTTGAACAGGATAAAGGCAGCGACCGCCAGCAGCCCGAATTGGTTGAGGCGAACCCAGTCCAGCACCGTGTCCCACAGGCTTTTTTGCTGCGGGTGGCGATACAGCTCACGCAAAATCAGGTCAGCTTGGAACGAGGAAAACGGCGGTGTCCAACGAGGCAAATCGGGCGATTGGCTCGCCAAAAGTGCGGTCGAAATTTGGGCGACAAGGGCGTTCGGCACATTCGGCATCGCCGCCAACGACCAGTTTGGCAACAGCTCGGTACTGGCTTCACAGCCCCGAGCCTGCGGATTTTGCAAAATTAAGCGGAAATCCGACCTCTTGATCTTGCCCTCTTTCGCCAGATCTTCCATTAAACAGATGGGGGCAATCGCCGCTTCAACCTGATTTTCTGCCAATAAAAACAAGGTGTTATCCACCGGAAAGCCAGAAAACTGCACGTCAAAATCTCGGTTTTGTTGCATTCCTTGCCGATGAAATTCGTAGTAGCCGAGCAGGAAACCGCCGAACGCATCGTTATCCACCGCACTCAGGGTTTTGCCTTTCAGATCGGTCAGGCGTTGATAAGGGCTGTCGGCACGCACCCAAATGCTACTGCCGACCGAGCCGCCGTCCGCCGAATGAGGGCTGTTGAGCGTCGCCAACCAACGGACATTCTGCCGACTTAAATAGAAAAACTGGGCTTGGTTAGTCAGCAAAAAATCCAACTCCGCCCGACTGTTCGCCTCGCCCAAGCCCAATGGCACAAGCTCAAACTGCTCATTCGGAAACTGCCCGTTCAACCAATCCACCCAAGGTTGCCAGTGAGTGCGTGTATAGGCTTCCCCACGCTGGGCGAGAATACCGATTTGGTAGGTTTCTGCCCAAACGGTGTGGGAGAGGAATAGGAGGAAGAGAAGTAGGCGTTTCATTTTGGGTAGTTAGGTTAATCAATATGGTTATAGTAATAGGTTGAGTGTGAAAATTCAGTAGAAATATGCACAAAAATTGGGAATTTTGTTATATAAGAGCTGCTCGGCTATGTGTAACCTAGTACTTGTTATTGTACTAGATGCCGAAGGTTAGATGAAGCCTTTTACTTTTGATGATCTAAAATATATGATTAAGCAGCGAGACGCCTCTAAAATTCTTACAGCTAAAACTATAAAGAATATAAAGATTTCAGAGAAAACTATAGTTTTAAACTATGAACAATATTTATACCAACTGTTATTTTAGTATAAAAAACAAACAAACCACACCTAAAATGTGTTAAGGTCGTTTATATGAATAATAAAAAACATCAAATTTTTGTTAGTTCAACATATATGGATTTAGTTGAAACGAGAAATAAGGTTATTAATAGTATTCTTTCATTGGAACAATTTCCTGCTGGAATGGAAATGTTTAGTGCTGCGAATGAACAGCAATGGAGTATTATTCAAAGAACTATCGATAATAGTGATTATTATGTAGTGATTATAGGGCATAGATACGGCAGTATTGAGCCAGTATCAGGTATTAGTTATACAGAAAGGGAATATGACTATGCTGTGAATAAAAATATTCCTGTTCTTGCATTTATTAGGAATAGAAATATAGCGACATTACCAACCGAAAGAGAACAAGATCCTGAACTAACTGCTAAATTAGAAAAGTTTATTGAAAAAGCTAAAACTAAAATGTGTCAATTTTGGGATGATTCAGATGATTTAGTAGCTAAAATGCAAACTGCCTTATTTAAGGCTTTTCACCATAATCCTTCTATTGGCTGGATTCGAGGAGATCAAGCAGCCTCTCCAGAAATGGCTAATGAACTAGCTAGATTGAGTAGAGAAAATAGTGAATTACGTTCAGAGCTAGATCGTTATAGAAAAAATAATGAACTTCCCGAATTAGAAATTCTATTGAATAACGAATATAAAATATCTTTAATTTATCCTGAAATAGTAGATGGATTGATAAAAAAAATGCAGTATCAAAAGATCAAAAAAGATGAGATTGATGAAAAACTATTGCCATTTATTAAAGATGAAGAAATAGAAGAATTTAATTCTAAGATTCCTAGCATAGAAGATATTGATAAATTTAATAAAAATAAATTAGAGTATGAGTTAATTACAAATCACTCATCTTTATTAGAAATATCAATAGCAAATATAGGCATCATTAAAGCTACTGAAATTTATATAGATCTTGAATTTCCAAAAGAAGTACGAGTTTTTACAGAGGAATTTTTGGAAGAAATTAAAGAGCCTAAGTTAGAAATTCCAATAAATCCTATTTTTAATGCTCGTAAAAAATATATGGAAAGCATAAACCCTTTTATGAAAAACATTAATCATTATTCAAATTTAATGCGTCCTTATAAAGATCTTGGCAATCTATTTTTAGATACCAAGTCTAGTAATTTTCAGAGCTTAAGTCGTTTATCTAATTCTTATTTATTAAATAATAATGGTTATAAAAAATTATGGGTTGAAGGGAATTCAGTTTCTATAAAAATCACAGATCTTTTGCATACTAGAGAAATCAGATTACCACATAAACTATACATTTCTCCATTACAGGAAGGAGAGTTCTTAATAAATTGTTCAATGATGTGCGAACAATTTAAATCCCCTAAAAACATAGAAATTCCAGTTATTATAAATAAAAATTTATTAGATAAATAAAATATTATTATCTCTATAATTTAGTGGGTATAGTATAAAATCAAGAATACTATACTTACTATTTAATCTTCTTTATGAGAAGTTTATTAGTGTAGGAGTGGAATATTTCTTGAAAAGTATTATCAGAAATACCATTTTATCTGGGTAAAATCCCTATTGTAGTAAAAATGGAGATTTTTGGGTTACAGAGTGAATAACTCTGTGACTTCATAGTGAATTATTTTTATAAATAAAATTATCATTTAAAAAAATCCCCTACCATAGCCCGCTTATTCTTTTCCCCCTTGACCCAAATCAAACTTCCCCCTGATATGTGGAAAACCACAATACCCACCCAATCTGCCCGTTTCTACAATACCCTCGTTGATTTTTTTATGATTGTGGGGACGTATGGATATTACAAAACGATTATTTTTGAAGTCCGCCTTAACCGTGGGGGCGGCTGCGATGCCGTTGGCTCAGGCGAAGGCGTTTATGCCTGATCGCCGTGAGGGCGACGGGACGAAACGCTACGGAATGTTGATCGATTTACGCAAATGTATCGGCTGTCAGGCTTGTACGGTGAGCTGTTCAGTGGAGAACGCCACACCGCTGCACAGCTTCCGCACCACGGTGCGTCAGTATGAAATCACCAACGGTCAGCAGGTGGCGAATAATGTGGTGTTGCCTCGCCTGTGTAACCACTGCGACCAACCACCGTGCGTGCCGGTCTGTCCGGTGCAGGCGACCTTCCAACGCAAAGACGGGATTGTGGTGATCAACAACGAGCAGTGTATCGGTTGCGGTTACTGCGTGCAGGCGTGTCCGTACGATGCCCGTTTTATCAATGAAGAGAGCAAAACCGCCGACAAATGTACCTTCTGCTCGCACCGTTTGGAGGCAGGTTTGCTCCCAGCGTGCGTAGAAAGTTGCGTGGGCGGAGCGAGGGTGATTGGCGATTTGAACGATCCGAAAAGCCAAATTTCTCAACTTTATCAACAACATAAAGACGAGTTGAAAGTGCTGAAACCGGAATCCGGCACGGTGCCGCACGTCTTTTATTTAGGGCTGGACGAGGCGTTTGTGAGCAAAGTCGATGGTCAGCCGATGCTTTGGACAGGGGAGGCGTAACATGATTCGTGAAGTATTAGTCGAACCGCAACATATTGTTTGGTTGCCGTGGATTGTCAATTATTTCTTCTTTGTCGGTGTGGCGGCAACGGCGGTATTTACGGCGGTGCTGTTTGCAAAAAAAGCCCAGAAACCGACCGCTTGCGAACAGTCGGCGGTGCTGGTCGCCTTTATCGGCTCAATTGTCGCTCCGGTGGCTCTGACTGCCGACCTGCACCAGCCAAGCCGAATTCTGCATTTCTACACCGATTTTGCCTGGTGGTCGCCGATGGCGTGGGGGGCGATTATCCTGCCGTTGTTTAGTGTGGCAGTCGCCGGTTATTTCGTGCTGACCTTAGCACATAATGCTCAACCCAACCTGCCAAAATGGCTGGCGTGGCTCAACCTTCCACTCCTACGCAGTCAAGGCTTGTTATGGGCATTCCGCCTGTTTTCGGTGCTTACCGCAGTCGGCATTATCGGCTACACCGTGCTTGAAACCTACCAAACCGGCACAAGAGCCTTGTGGCACAGTGCGTGGCTACTGCCGATTATGCTGTTCTCCGCGTGGGCGGTGGCGTTGGGATTAACCCAATTTGTGAGCGAAAAAAGTAGGGCTGTATGTCATACGCCCGCTGGGGAAAATCAGGGCGTGCAACGCAAGCCCCTACAAACGCTGTTAATTTTAACCGCACTTTCAATCGCAGGATTAGCATTCAGCAGTGAAACCGCCCAACGTGATTTCGCCTTACTTTTCAACGGCTCAATCACTGTTTATCTCACCGGTATCTGCTGGCTCATCGCTCTTGTTTGCAGTTTTTCGAGCAAAAATCACCGCTTGCAATGGATCGGCGTGGTCGCTCTCATCGGCTTCGGCTGGTGGCTACGTTGGGTATTGGTTATCCAAACCCAAACCATCGCCAAAACCAACGCTCTGCAAAATCCGTACCACTTTGATTGGTTAGCCGTTGATGGTGGATTAGGGATTGTGGGGATTTTTGGGTTGGCGGTGTTAGTGACGGTGGTGGTGTGGCAGGTGGTGAATTTAATTAAATATCACAAATAAAACATAGAAATGCTACCTCTAATATTGAGGTAGCATTTCTCATTTAATATCTTATTCAAGTTCCTTAATTCCTATTTCTTTTAAATAGTGATATATAGAATCGTAATATTCAGGTAAGCGTGTTTTATCCTCGTTACTACCATAAGGAACCCAAATAATCATACCTTGTCTTGCTCGTGTTAATAAAACTCGATAAGCATTTAATAGATAATTTTGTGCCTGTTCTTGATTGATATTTTGCCATTTACTCCCTTTGAAGTTTTGAAAACACCAACGATTATCTTTAATATAAAAATTAGCATCCCAAGCAACACAAGTCCAATCAAGCTCTAATCCTTGTACACTAAATTCCGTCGCTATATCTTCCAAAAAACAATTCGAACGTACATCATTATTATCATTTAAAAACCAGTCAGACTCATTAATTTCATTCTTGCAATCTACCCCAAATGCTTTTAATCTTCTTGCGCCGGATGAAGATAGCAAACCGTAACGCTCACTTCCTTTTGCTCGTTCTTTTAGCCACTGCTTTGCAATATCTAGATTTCTAGTAAGAAGAATCGGATAATCATTTTGAATAATTTGATATAGTTTCTTAGCTAAATCATTATCCCGTTTTAATAAAGCATTAATGAAATCAGATAATCTTTCAGAGCGAAATGATCTCACAGAAATGGCTAAATGCAGTTGAGGACTTTTCTGCCCTTTATGCACTAAATATTCAGACAATGGCGATTCACTTAAATATTCAGAATGTTCAAGCAGGTAGGGAGAATAATAAATATCCCAATCAGGAAAATGTATTTTTAATGCGCGAATCCATTCTGATAAGCCGGCCTCCCCGATATTGATTTCTTGCCCACCGCCTATTAAACAAATGATGACACACCAATCTTGATGACGGTTCATAACATCAATTAAGAATTGAGGTTCAGACTGATTGAAATCATCTAATCCTCTTTTTCTTTTCATAAAACTACTTGCTTGTTCTTTATCCCAGGCTCTCTGAGCCTCATCAAAAATAACAACCTTTTCTATTGGTGCAGATTGATCTTTTAAATATTCATCACGGAAATGATGAATGTTCTGAATAAAGGACTCTACTTTTGGGGCAATATCTCTTTTGGTTGTTTTAGGCGTATTATTTACTGTGTTACGAATAAGAGCTTCACGTAGTACCTTAACCAAAGGTCCATTACCAGATAAAAATACTGCGTGTTCTGATTCATCTATATTCATTCGTTGGGTTGCAGCATTCAGTCCCACTAAGGTTTTACCTGCACCGGGAACACCTGTAATAAAACAAATTGTTTTATGTTTTTCTTTTTTACTTTCTTCAATAATATCGTGTAGGCATTGGTTAGTTAGGCTTAAATTTTGTACTCCTGCATCAGAGCGAGTAATTTCATCAACACTATGTCCTTGATAAAGTGCTTGTGCAGCTTCAACAATAGTAGGAGTTGGATGATAAGGCGCATTAGCCCAATCAGTTACATTTAAAATAGACGAAGATGATACAGATTGAACAATATTTTTTAATTGTGAAGCATTAATTATAATCGCTGTCTGAAAATTGCGAGCCATTTCAAAATTAAATGAAGTTTGAGTGGGTGCTTTTTCTGCAACTAATACAGGCACTAAATCAGCCGAATGGCTGGAACGATGAAAATTTCTTAAATCCAAACCATAATCAAGGACTTGATTGATATCCTGCTTTTCATATTTTGTAGCTCCTATTTTAAACTCAACAATAAAGATCGTTTTTCCAATGATAATAATATTATCAACACGCTTCCCCATTCTTGGTATAGAAAACTCAAAGAAAATGTATCCTTTTACATCAACTAATTGTTGTTTTAGAATTTCAATTTGCCTTTTCCAAGTATTTCGTTGCGAATCTTCTAAGCTACGATTTAGATGGTTTTGACTCAATATTCCTAAAATACTATCGGTATTCGTGTTTAAAAAATCGCCAATAGATGATTGATAATAGGCACGGTGATTCATCGTTCTGCTCCTTTTTATTTAATGATATTAACCGCATACAACGGCACATTCATCATCCAGTCCTGCTCTCGATAATCCGCCATTGAAAATCGGATTGCTTTTTCAGGTTGGAATTGCTCTACATAAACTTTCAAACTTTTCGCCTTCAAATTTTCTTCGGCTTTCACTTCAATTGGGATAACAGACTGCTTGCATTGCAGAACAAAATCTACCTCAGCAGTTCCTCGTTCTGTTGCCCAATAAAATACCGGATTTTCTTGGCTTGCAATTAGTTGTTGAAGTACATATTGTTCGGTTAATGCCCCTTTGAATTCGGTAAATAGGCGATTGCCTTCCAATAAAACGCTTTTATCTAGGTGTGTTTGTGCTGTCAGTAACCCTACATCTAATCCGAACAATTTAAATGCACCATCTTGATAGGCCGAAAGCGGTAAATATGGCTTTTTAATACGAGGGACTAAATGCACCAAACCTCTATCTTTTAGCCATTGCAGAGCAAGTTCATAGTCCTTACTTCTCGCCCCTTTTTGCAATAGAGAATACACAAATTTTTTGTTTTCCTTGGCAAGTTGCTCAGGGATTGCATGCCATAACGCCCGCACCCGTTGCACCGTATGTCCGTCTTGAATATGTTTGGAAAAATCTTGCTCATACGCCATCAACAAATTGCGTTGCACTTGGCGAACTTCGTCCAAATTTTGAGTTTGAATAAAAGTTTTGACCGCTTCCGGCATTCCACCGACAAAATAATATTGCCTGAGCAGATCGATATAACGGCTTTTCATTGCAGAAATCAGCGTCCAATCTTGCAATTCCAATAGTTGCACTAAATCTTGCTTGCCAAGTGCGGTCAGAAATTCGTGAAAATCCATCGGATAGAGAGGCAGGAAATCGACCTTACCGACAGGAAAAGAGACTTGATGATGTAGCGATACGCCGAGCAACGAACCGGCCGACATAATGTAAAACTGTGGTGCATTCTCATAAAAATATTTAAGCGAAGAGAGAGCCTGTGGCACTTCTTGAATTTCATCAAAAATAATTAGCGTATCTTCCGCCTGAATATCCACGCCACTCTCAATTTTCAAGCCCAAAAGTAGGCGTTGAACATCGTAATCGCCTGAAAACAGAGCTTTCATTCGGGGATTGTTATCAAAATTGATGTATGCCACCTTAGTGAAAGCTTGCTCTCCAAAATGTTTCATTGCCCACGTTTTTCCTACCTGTCTTGCCCCTTGAATAATCAATGGCTTACGGTTCGGTTTCTCTTTCCACTTGTGTAATGCGTGAAGAATTGTTCGTTTCATTATGTTTTCTATCTATTTTTTCGTCTGATCTTATGATGAAGATTACATTTTTTCAAATGAAAAAGTGAGTTACCTTTACATTTTTACAAATGAAAAAGCAATAACTAGGGGCGAGCGGTCAAATTCATTGGAATTTTTGCAAATTTTCTGGGTATAACCCCAAAAACTTCTCAGATTAATCGAGTATTTGGGCTTATACCCATAAAAAGTGCAATAACAAGCGGTCAAGTGTGGTCAGAATTTTACAAATTTTGACCGCATTTTTTTTATTCACTAAAAAATTATACAATGTATAACATCGGATAAAAAAGGAGCAAACAATGCAATTGGCAATCAAAAAATGGGGGAATAGTGTGGGGGTGCGAATTCCTGCTTCTATTCTTACCGCACTGCAATTACAAGCAGATAATTTAGTCGATATTCGGGCAGAAAACGGCAAAATTATTATTGAACCCATCCGCCAAGAATATAGTTTGGAACAGCTTTTATCGGGTATTACCGCAGAGAATTTACATCAAGAAATCGAGACCGGCGAACCTATCGGCAAGGAGCAACTATGAGCGAGTATGTTCCCGATGTCGGCGATATTATTTGGCTGAATTTCACGCCACAGGCAGGGCATCGTCCAGTGGTGGTTCTCACCCCAGCAAGCTATAACCAACTCACTAGCTTGCTCATCTGTTGCCCGCTAACCACCAAAATCAAGGGCTATCCGTTTGAAGTGCATATTGCCGGCAAACCACAAAATGTGGTGCTTTCCGACCAAGTGAAAAGCCTTGATTGGCGAGTTCGTCAAGCCGAATTTAAAGGGAAGATTGCAGAGAGTGAATTGGTGGAAATTCGGAAGAAGGTTGGGGTGTTGTTGGGGTTAGTATGAAAGAAAAGGTATTGGAACTACTAAATGAGAATTCTCAGCAACAAACTGATGAATGTTTGTATTACTTATATTTACATTTAAGTGACACACTTGAAAATCAAGGTGTGGATACACTGTTCAATGAAGTAGAGTTTTTTATCGAAGAGAAGAATGTAAATATATTTCTTGACGAACTGAAATATTTAGATTATCACCTCTCTCAACTTTCTGAAAAAGACTTGTCTTATTTCATCACTAAATGCTTTCTAAAAAATCAGACCATCTATTATAGATTTGCTTCAGATATTCTAAGTTATAATAAAGGAATTGAAACAGAGTTTGACTTTAGCTTAATACCTGATAATACAGACTTACACTTTTTAGCTAAAAAATGCATAGGCTGGTTACTGCCAAATAGTTCAAAATCTTCTATACCTATTACTTTATCTCTGCTAAATAAATCTGAGGATAACATTCAGAATGAAATCATAAATCTTCTTTATGATTTTGCTTTTATGGCTTACCCAATGAGTTCTATTGAGTACTTTAGGAAGTTTAAAAAGAGTACTAAAGGAAAACTAAATAAGAAGCTAAAGGAATTAATCTATAGATGTGAAGAGTACGATAAATTATTGGATCTTGCAATCGAGTCCAAAGAATTCTCACCAAGTAATGAAAATAGACATATCTATAATATAAAGAAACATACTTGTTTTACGCAAGCATATGAAAAATCAGAAAATAACTCTATTTTTTCTAAAATTGCCACAAAGATAACTATTCTACACGGGAGCGAAACTATCCATCATATGAAGAACGGTAGCAATATTAATAGGAATATATCCCCATTTTCTTCAATTAAAACAGAATTTGAAATCTTTAGATTATCTTTATTAAATCCTGTGGAAACAGAGAAAATATTATTTCTATTTAGAATAGAAGGAATATCAGAATGAAATTAATACTCAAAGAATACCTACGCTCTCTTAAAGAAAGAGATGAATTAGACAGAATACTTCCTGATTTATTAAGCCAAATGGGAGCAAATGTATTTGTGTCTCCAATAAGAGGAAGAAGAGAATATGGGGTAGATGTTGCTTGCTTTGGGAAACTAGAAAATGATGAAGTAGAAAAGATCTATTTGTTTTCGATAAAAAGTGGGGATTTAACTAGAAATGTTTGGGATGGGAATTCAGATCAATCATTACGCCAGTCAATGAATGAAATCTTTGATGTCTTTATTCAGAGAAGAATACCTGTACAGTACAGGGGAAAAGAAATTGTAGTTTGCCCTTGTTTTGGTGGTAACAATCTTATTCAAGATGAGATAACTGGTTTTATGGATAGATATCTAAAATTAAATGAAATATCATTTTCTATTTGGGACGGAGATAAATTAGCAGGATTCATACAAGATTATTTCCTAAGAGAGGATATTGCACCTGATGATATAAAGAGTTTATTAAGAAAATCTTTAGCAATGGTTGATGAGCCGGAGATATCTATTTTACACTTTAAAAAATTAGTTAAGCATTTGTTTTCCAGAAAAATGAAAAGCAAAGATGATTACTTAACCGTCTTTAGACAGATATACATATATACTTCTATTTTGTGGATATGGGCAAGAAATGAAAATAACACTGAAAGTGCTTATATTTCTTCAGAGTTCGTTATATTACATGCTTGGAATTCATATAAGAAGTATATAGGTGATAAGAAAATAAGAGGAAATTGCCCTGTTTATCAACAACTAATTTCTTTGATTATGTTACATATGAGAATTTCAGAAGAATATATACAGCGAGCCATCATTCCATTATCACAAGAAAAGTACTTATTATCATCTTCTATAGGACTATCTTCCGTTGATATAAATCTTAAATTATTTGATATTTTAAGCCGAGTTTCTTTACTTGGGATTTGGAACTCTTGGTTATATCAAAGAGTTAATGAAGAGCATAAAGACTTTTTGGCTAATAGGCATTATGATCTAACAAACTTGGTTTGGGGTGTTATTGTGAATAACAGTTCCTTATATTCCCCTTATATGGATAACCAAATCATAGATATTTCTATTGCGATGATTTTCCTAAGGTCATCTAAGGATATTAATACCAATAATATGATAGGGTGGCTTAATCAAATTATAGATAATTGTGCATTTTGCCTTAATCAAAGAAGGCGACACATAACAACCATAAATAATTATAGAGATTTAATAGATTTTATAGAGTTTTCTGGAGATAGAAATAAATTTGAAAAACTAACAAGTGCATCTGCATTCTATCCATATTTGTTTTTATTTTTATCTCAATTAAAGGGTGAGTTAGGTACAAATAGAATTTCTTCTATTAAGGAAAAGCTATTGCCTCATTGTAACTTTCAAGTATTCTTTTTTAATCATATTTCTGAAGATTATCTATATAATAACGAAGAAATACATGGAGCCACATTGCCCAATGTTGATGTCTCATCACCTGAGAAATTTCTAGAACAACTAAATTTTGAAGTTAATAACCAAAAGGAAAATTTTGAGAATATATCTGCAATTAAACACGGGTTTTATCCTATTGCATTACTGGCTTGCAGGCATTATAGGTTACCAGTACCCATAAACTTCTTCTTAACAGGAGATAGCAACTAAGTATTTTATACATATAAGCGGTCAAATCCCTTCAAAACTTCGCAAATCCCCACCGCACTTTGACCGCTTGTTCCCTCCCCCTTGACCCAAATCAAACTTCCCCTTGATATGTGGAAAACCACAATATCCACCTAATCCGCTCGTTTTTACAATGACTGTATTGAATTTTAGCTTTGCTTGTGGGGAATAAAATGAATAACAAACGGCGGAATTTATTAAAAGGCAGCCTCGCGCTCGGTGGGGCGGCGGCGTTTGGGGCAGGGTATGCGCCGAAGGTGTCGGAGATTGCCAAAGGGGTGATGCACGGCACGTCGGGTGAGAAAACCCGTGATCCCATTCACGGCAATTCATTGCCACCGGAATATCAGGTGATTGACGGCAAGCTGTTGAGCAATCCTGATCAAATCGTCTGCAATACGCAGTGTATGGGCTGTTGGACGCAGTGTGGCGTACGGGCTCGGGTCGATTTGAAAACCAATCAAGTTATCCGTATTTCGGGCAACCCGTACCACCCGTTATCGAGCGATAAAACCCTGCCGTTCGGTATGCCGATTGCCAAGGCGGAAGTGTTGCTGGCGGGCGAAAGCGGGATTGAAAACCGCTCAACCGCTTGCGCGCGTGGGGCGGCGTTTTTGGACAGCATCAATAGTCCATACCGCATTACTCAACCGTTAAAACGTGTCGGCAAGCGTGGTGAAGGCAAGTGGCAGACGATTAGCTTTGAGCAGTTGGTGGAAGAGGTAGTGAATGGCGGTAATCTGTTCGGCAAGGGCGAGGTGGAAGGCTTGAAAGCCATTCGCAACCTGCAAGATCCAATTAACCCGAAACAGCCCGATTTAGGCGTGAAAGCCAACCAACTGCTAGTCACCTTTGCCGGCCCGGAAGGTCGTCAACCGTTGTTGCAACGCTTTGCCCAACGCAGTTTCGGCACGATCAATTTCTCCCAGCACGGGGCGTATTGCGGAGCGTCTTACCGCAACGGTTCGGGGGCGTTTATGAAGGATTTCGACAACAATCAGCACGCCAAGCCGGACTGGGATCACGCCGAATTTATCCTGTTTATCGGCACGTCGCCGGCACAGTCGGGCAATCCGTTCAAACGCCAAGCCCGCCAGCTTGCCAAACGTCGTCCGGACGACAATTTCAGCTATGTGGTGGTCGCCCCTCGTTTGGAGATGACTTCTACCCTTGCCACCCAAAACAACAACTGGGTGCCAATTAAGCCCGAGGGCGATTTGGCCTTGGTCATGGCGATGTTGCGTTGGATTATCGAAAACGACCGTTTCAACGCCGACTATCTCTCTCGCCCAAGCCTGTCAGCGATGACCCAAGCCAACCACGCCAGCTATTGCAATGCTTCGCATTTGATTGTGGCGGACGAAAAACACCCGAAATTCGGGCAGGCGTTACGCATTACCGATCTGCAAGCGGTGCAACGCGATCCCGAAGATAAAGTGGAAGAGAATGCGATTGTGGTGAAAGATCAGGCAACCGGCGAGCTGGTGGCGGCGAAAGATTGCTTACAAGCGGTCATTTTTGTCGATGAAATTGCAAAATTGTTGGACGGCACGGAAGTGCGGGTGAAATCCTCAATGCAGTTGCTGAAAGAGTCCGCCCAACAAAAAACGCTGGCAGAATACAGCGAGATTTGCGGTGTGCCGGTGCAAGTGATTGAAAACTTGGCGAAAAAATTCACTTCACACGGTCACAAAGCCAATGCCATTACCCACGGCGGCACAATGCACAGCACCGGTTTCTACACCAGTTGGGCGATTTTGTTGCTGAATGCGATGGTCGGTAATATGAACAAAAAAGGCGGAATGTCGGTCGGGGCGGGCAAATTCAAAGATTTTGGCGATGGTCCTCGCTACGATTTGGCGAACTTCCCGAACCAAGTGAAGCCGAAAGGCACGAACCTTGCCCGCAGTAAAAAAGCCTACGAAAATTCAAGCGAATACAAGCAAAAAGTAGCGAAAGGCGAAAATCCGTATCCAGCACAGGGGGCGTGGTACCCTTTCACCGGCGGGCAGACTACCGAGATGATTACCTCGATGGTGCAGGGCTATCCCTACTTTGCCAAAGCGTGGATCAGCCATATGACCAACCCCGTCTATGGCTTGGCGGCGATGAACCCGATTGCGTTGGAGAAGCTGAAAGACCCGAAAATCTTACCGCTCTTTGTGGCGGTTGATGCCTTTATGAATGAAACGACTGCCCTTGCAGACTACATCGTGCCGGACACGCACAACTTCGAGAGTTGGGGCTTTTCAACGCCGTGGGGCGGCGTGCCGACCCGAGCTAGCACCGCCCGCCACCCAATTGTACCGTCCCCGAACGCCAAAACCGCCGAGGGCGACACAGTCTGTATGGAAGCCTTTGTGATTGCGGTTGCCAAGAAAATGGGCTTGCCAGGCTTTGGTGAGAATGCAATTACCGATTTAGAAGGCAACAAATATCCGCTCAACCGCTCCGAAGATTACTTCTTACGAGCAGCGGCGAACGTGGCGTTTGTCGGCGAGAAGCCCGCCCCTGATGCCAGCCAAGAAGATTTATTACTGACTGGAGTGCAACGTATTTTGCCGAAAATTGAGCAGACACTCAAAGCAGAGGAAGTGTTGAAAGTGGCGGCGATTTACTGCAAGGGCGGACGTTTCGCCCCACACGAATCAGCCTGGAAAGAAGATAATATGGCGTTCCAGTGGAAAAATTGCCTGCAAATTTGGAACGAAACGGTTTATAAAGCTAAGCATCATAGTAACGGCGAGCACTACTGGGGCTGCCCGCGCTATATGCCGCCACGCTTTGCCGACGGCTCCACGCTGGAACAACACTACCCGCAATCGGAATGGGGCTTCAAGCTTATTTCGTTCAAATCGAACATTATGAGCAGTATTACTGCCCCGCTGCTACGACTACTCTCAATAAAACCAGAAGGTATTGTGGCAATGAACCGTCAAGATGCAGAGGAAAATGGCATTACTCAAGGCGATCTTATCAAACTCAGTACCCCAACTGCCAGCCTTAACGTGCAAATCGTGGTACTCGATGGACTCGCCCGTGGTACGATTGCGATTGAACACGGCTATGGTCACAAACAGCTCGGGGCAAGTGCCTACACCATCGACGGTGTGGAAGTCAAAGCTAACCCAATGATCGCCAAAGGCATTAATTTGAACGATCTCGGCATTATCGACCACACCAAAGCCGTTAAATCCCCCTGGGTAGACTGGGTCTGTGGCTCGGCGGTACGAAATGGAATACCTGCGAAGCTGGAGAAGATTGCCTAATTAAAACGTTCAAGCGGTCGGTTTTGCAGAATTTTTTGCAAAACCGACCGCTTGTATTTTTAAATATAAACGATTAGAGGATTTTTTAGCTTTGTAGAAGCTACTCCACAACCTCCACCGTTGAGTTGGTGCTCAGTCCTCTCACTAGCTGCGAGCCTTTTCTTGCTCGTTCGCCGCGGTAGTTGTCGATGTCGCTCGGCTTCAACGTGATTTTGCGTTTGCCTGAAACAAAGACCAGGGAATTTGTCGGTTTGATTACCAATAATCGAGCTAAGTATTCATCACCTGATTTTGCAGCAGCTGCAGAAATATTAATGATTTTATTCCCCTTTCCTTTCGATAATTCAGGCAACTCGCTTACAGGGAACACCAACATTCTGCCCACATTGCTCATTGCCACGAGCGATAAATTGTCATCATTTTCCAACAACTGCGGCGGTAACACTTTTGCATTTTCTGTTAAAGAAATGACCGCTTTCCCAGCCTTGTTACGAGAAACTAAATCTTCAAATGAGCAGATAAAACCGTAGCCTGAATTCGATGCCATTAGCACTTTGTTGTCTGAATTTGCCATTAATACTTGTTGAACGCTTGCTCCTTCAGGTAAGGTAATTTTACCCGTTAGAGGTTCGCCTTGCGAGCGAGCAGACGGCAGTGAAGTTGGATCTAACGCATAAGCTCGTCCTGTGCTATCAAGGAACACCACTGGTTGATTGCTTCTGCCTCGTGCGTGGGCAAGATAGCTATCACCAGCACGGTAGCTTAATGCTTGTACATCAATATCGTGCCCTTTCGCACAACGTACCCAGCCTTTTTCAGACAGAATCACCGTAATATCTTCAGCTGGGGTTAAATCACTTTCTGCAATCGCTCTTGATTCTGCACGTTCAACCAATGGTGAACGACGTGGGCTGGCAAATGTTTTAGCGTCTGCTTGAATCTCTTTTTTGACTAAGCTATTTAAACGGCGTTCTGAGCCTAAAATTAACTGTAATTCATCACGCTCTTTTTCAAGTGCCAATTTTTCTGCTTGTAGTTGATGCTCTTCCAACTTCGCCAAATGACGTAAGCGTAAATTCAAAATCGCTTCGGCTTGAATATCGCTTAAGTTAAAGCGAGCCATTAATTCCGCTTTCGGCGCCTCTTCATTACGAATAATCTCAATCACTTCATCAATATTTAAAAAGGCAACCATCAAACCGTCTAAAATATGCAAGCGGTTTAAAATCTTGTCTAATTTGTAATTGAGTCGGCGAGTAACGGTGCTACGGCGAAAGGTCAGCCATTCAGTTAAAACCGTCAGCAGATTTTTTACCGCAGGTTTGCCATCTAAACCGATCATATTCATATTCACACGATAGCTTTTTTCCAGATCGGTAGTAGCAAATAAGTGATCCATCAACGCCTCAAAATCAATACGATTTGAGCGTGGCACAATCACAATCCGAATCGGGTTTTCGTGGTCAGATTCATCACGAATATCATCTACCATCGGCAATTTTTTATTACGCATTTGGCTGGCAATTTGTTCAATGATTTTTGATGGGGAAGCCTGATGTGGCAAAGCTGAAATCACAATTTCACCCTCTTCCTTTCTCCATATCGCTCGCATTTTGATCGAACCACGCCCGAGCTCGTACATTTTGGCGATTTCCGCTTTTGGCGTGATAATTTCTGCCTCGGTTGGGTAATCAGGGCCTTGCACTACGGTTAAAAGATCATCTAGAGTGGCTTTTGGATTATCTAATAACATCACGCTGGCATCAGCCAATTCGTTAATATTGTGCGGAGGAATATCGGTTGCCATACCTACCGCAATGCCCATTGTGCCATTAAGCAAAATGTGCGGTAAACGTGCAGGCAAATATTTTGGCTCTTCTAACGAGCCATCAAAATTAGGCTGATAATCCTCCATTCCCTGCCCTAATTCGCCTAATAAAATTTCAGCAAACTTAGAGAGTTTGGATTCAGTATAACGCATTGCTGCGAATGATTTTGGATCGTCTGGAGCTCCCCAGTTTCCTTGCCCATCAACAAGTGGGTAGCGATAAGAGAAAGGCTGAGCCATTAGCACCATCGCCTCATAACAAGCACTGTCGCCATGTGGATGGAATTTCCCCAATACATCACCCACCGTACGAGCCGACTTTTTATATTTTGCCGAAGCATTTAAGCCCAGCTCGGACATTGCATAAATAATACGTCGTTGTACGGGTTTTAGACCATCACCAATAAAAGGCAATGCTCTATCCATAATCACATACATTGAATAATTTAGGTAAGCGTCTTCAGTAAAACGCTTGATAGGCATTTGCTCAATGCCTTCGTAATTGATTTCTGCGGTCATTTCTAATTTTATTCTCTGGATAAATGGAGGCTATTTTCTACGATTTAACCATTTTAGTCTAGCTTGAAACACAAGCGGTCATCTTTGATGATTATTTTGCAAAAAACAATCAAGAAATAACCGCTTGCATAAGCAAAAAACAGGCGATTTTTTATGAAAACTTCTGTACAATAGGCAAGTTTTATTTTTCATATTGAGAGGCGGCTACCAAAAATTCTTTTCGTCTAAGAGTTTTTTTGTTAGTCGCAATTTAAAGAAATAAAACAAAAAATATAATAGTAATTCTTTAAAAGGAAAACAGAATGACTCCAATTGTTAAACAATTTAAATACGGCCAACATACCGTAACCTTAGAAACGGGTGCAATCGCACGCCAAGCAACCGCAGCCGTAATGGCAAGTATGGATGACACAACCGTTTTTGTCACTGTTGTGGCGAAAAAAGAGGTGAAAGAAGGTCAAGATTTCTTCCCATTAACCGTTGATTATCAAGAACGTACTTATGCAGCGGGCCGAATTCCAGGCGGTTTCTTCAAGCGTGAAGGGCGTCCATCTGAGGGTGAAACATTAACTGCTCGCCTAATCGATCGCCCTGTTCGCCCATTATTCCCTGAAGGTTTCTTTAACGAAATTCAAGTAATTGCCACGGTGGTCTCAGTAAACCCACAAATCAGCCCTGATTTAGTGGCAATGATCGGTGCATCAGCCGCATTATCTTTATCTGGCGTGCCATTTAATGGTCCTATCGGTGCAGCACGTGTTGGTTTCATTAACGATCAATTTGTATTAAACCCTACCACCAGCGAACAAAAACTTAGCCGTTTAGATTTGGTAGTTGCGGGCACAGATAAAGCTGTATTAATGGTGGAATCTGAAGCGGATATTCTAACCGAAGAGCAAATGCTTTCTGCGGTAGTGTTCGGTCATCAGCAACAACAAGTGGTGATTGAGAACATTAAAGCGTTCGTTGCGGAGGCTGGCAAACCACGCTGGGATTGGACTGCTCCAGCTCCAAATACCGATTTAATCAACAAAGTAAAAGCGTTAGCAGAAGGCCGCATTGGTGATGCTTATCGCATTACTGAAAAACAAGCTCGTTACGAGCAAATTGATGCAATTAAAGCAGATGTTATTGCTCAGATCACAACAGCAGATGAAACAATTTCAGAAAACGCAATTAACGACATTATCAATGAATTAGAAAGCCAAATCGTACGTAGCCGTATTATCGCAGGTGAACCGCGTATTGATGGTCGAACTGTAGATACTGTACGAGCGTTAGACATCTGTACAGGTGTATTACCAAGAACTCACGGCTCAGCATTGTTCACCCGTGGTGAAACTCAAGCATTGGCTGTAGCAACTTTAGGGACTGAACGTGATGCACAAACAATCGATGAGCTTACTGGCGAAAAATCAGATCGCTTTCTCTTCCACTACAATTTCCCTCCATACTCTGTAGGTGAAACTGGTCGTATCGGATCGCCAAAACGTCGAGAAATCGGTCATGGTCGCTTAGCGAAACGTGGCGTATTAGCGGTAATGCCAACAGCAGAAGAGTTTCCGTATGTTGTGCGAGTGGTCTCGGAAATTACTGAGTCGAATGGTTCTTCTTCAATGGCATCTGTGTGTGGTGCATCATTAGCATTAATGGATGCGGGCGTACCAATTAAAGCAGCTGTTGCAGGTATAGCAATGGGACTTGTAAAAGAAGAAGATAAATTTGTCGTACTTTCAGATATCTTAGGTGATGAAGACCACTTAGGTGATATGGACTTTAAAGTAGCAGGTACACGTACTGGTGTAACCGCACTTCAAATGGACATCAAAATCGAAGGTATTACGCCAGAAATTATGCGTATTGCATTAAACCAAGCAAAAGGTGCAAGAATGCACATTTTAGGAGTAATGGAACAAGCAATCCCTGCACCTAGAGAAGATATTTCTGACTATGCACCACGTATTCACACAATGAAGATCGATCCGAAGAAAATCAAAGATGTGATTGGTAAAGGCGGTGCAACAATCCGTGCCTTAACCGAAGAAACCAACACTTCAATCGATATTGATGATGATGGTACCGTGAAAATTGCAGCCACTGACGGTAACGCGGCGAAAGCAGTAATGGAACGCATCGAAGAGATCGTAGCAGAAGTTGAAGTAAACCAAATCTACAATGGTAAAGTCACCCGTGTGGTTGATTTTGGTGCATTCGTATCAATTCTTGGTGGTAAAGAGGGATTGGTTCACATTTCACAAATTACTAACGAACGTGTAGAGCGTGTTGCAGATTACCTACAAGTTGGTCAAGAAGTACAGGTGAAAGTGGTAGAAATCGATCGTCAAGGACGTATTCGCTTAACGATGAAAGATCTTAACAACACTAACTCAGAAAAAAATATGGAAGAAACTGTATCTGAAGATATTGTTACCACAGAGCAAGAAAATATCTAGCTCTACATATAAAGGTGAATAACAGACTTGTCTTGTCTGTTATTCAGTTTTTAGCGCCTTAATAAGGATATTCTGTAATGGCACAGCTGTTTAAGTTGTTTCGAATCCGCTTATTTTTACTTAATTTAGTATCTATTTTAATACTAACTGGCTGTGCTAGTCGTTACTCAGATTTAGTTTCGATTAAAAATTTAGCATTATCAGAACTTAATCCACAATTTCGTTTTGAACAAGAGGCGATGATGGTAAGGCTTAGTCAGGTATTGGAAGAAGCCAAATTAACGCCCTCTGAACAAGCAGACCTTTATTTTGAAAGAGGTGTGATTTATGACAGCTTGGGATTATGGTCATTAGCCCGTTATGATTTTGCTCAAGCTATCTCAATTAATCAACGAATGGCAGCAGCTTATAACTATATGGGATTATATCTGCTTTTAGAAGGCGATTATGACAGCTCTATTGATGCATTTAATGCGGTATTAGAGTTAGATAACGAATATAGTTATACTTATCTAAATCGTGGGTTAGCATTCTACTATAGCAGCCGCTATTCTGAAGCTCAGCGTGACTTACTACGTTTTTATGAAGAAGATAAAAAAGATCCTTATCGGGTGTTATGGCTCTATTTTAACGAGTTAGAATTGACTCCAGAAGACGCTAAAAATAATTTACAAAAGAGAGCTAATGCCCTTTCTCCAGATTATTGGGGAACAAATATTGTAAATTATTTTTTAGGTAAGCTAAATTTAACTCAACTTCGTGCTATAATGGATTCCGAAGCTAAGGAAAATAGCTCACAATATGCAGAAATACTAACAGAAACGTATTTCTATTTAGCAAAACAACAACTCAAATTAGATCATAAAGATGAGGCAGTTAGCCTCTTCCGCCTTGCTTTAGCAAATCAAGTGTTTAACTTCGTTGAGTATCGTTTTGCCCTGTTTGAACTATCACAAATTCGTGGTATGACTCAAACAACGCCCATTGTTGAATAGGGAAAATTAGAACAGACAAGCGGTTAATTTTATAAAATTAACTGCTACGTATACTCAGGGGATTTTTAAGGCACCACTTGCTTTGTTATTTCATTTTCTACCTAGATTTCAACAATATAATTTTCATTGAATGCAAATACAGAAATTAATCTTATTTTCTGTATTATGCTTTCCTAAATAATGGTTTTTTATGACAACTGAATCTTTAACTTTCGCCGACTTAGGCTTACCTCAACCTATTCTTGATGCTGTAAATGATATGGGATTTATAAACCCATCGCCTATTCAACAAGAATGTATTCCTCATTTATTAGCTGGGCGTGATGTGCTTGGTATGGCTCAAACAGGTAGTGGAAAAACAGCTGCCTTCTCTTTACCTTTACTTGCACAAATAGACCCAACTCAACGCCATCCACAAATGCTAGTAATGGCCCCAACCCGTGAGCTTGCGATCCAAGTTGCTGATGCTTGTGAACAATTTTCTAAAAATATGAAAGGTGTTCGTATTGTAACTGTCTATGGTGGACAACGCTATGACATTCAACTTCGTGCCTTAAAACAAGGCTCACAAGTCGTTGTGGGTACACCAGGTCGTATTCTTGACCATATCCGTCGTGGTACTTTAGATTTATCTGAATTAAAATTTATCGTGTTAGATGAAGCTGATGAAATGCTTCGTATGGGCTTTATTGACGATGTTGAAACTGTTATGGCTGAGCTACCAGAAAATCATCAAACTGCATTATTCTCTGCAACAATGCCTGAGCCAATTCGCCGTATTACTCGTCGCTTTATGAATGATCCACAAGAAGTAAAAATTAAGGCTACAGAACGCTCTGCACCAGATATTGAGCAAAGCTATTGGTTAGTAAACGGCTTCCGTAAAAATGATGCGTTATTACGCTTTTTAGAGGTAGAAGAGTTTGATGCCGCTATCATCTTTACTCGCACCAAAACAGGTACAATTGATATTACAGAACTATGTGAACGTAATGGCTATCGTACCGCTGCATTAAATGGTGATATGACCCAACAAGCTCGTGAACAAACATTAGAAAAACTTCGTTCAGGTCGCTTAGATATTTTAGTCGCAACAGATGTTGCAGCTCGTGGTATTGATATTGAGCGTATCAGCCTTGTCATAAACTATGATATTCCGCTTGAAGAAGAGTCTTATGTTCACCGTATTGGTCGTACTGGCCGTGCGGGCCGCTCAGGTCGTGCATTATTATTTGTTGAGCCTCGCGAACGCCGCTTACTACGCAATATTGAACATTTAATCAAAAAACCAATTAATGAAGTACCGATCCCAAATCACGAAACATTAATGGAAAAACGTCGTGAGAAATTCAAAGCTCGAATTTCTAAACAGCTAGAACACCACGATTTAGAAAAATACCGTGAATTACTAGAAGACTTATTCACAGCAGATCAAGATCACGAAGAATTAGCAGCTGCAATGATGATGTTATTGCAAGAAAAACAAAAATTAATCCTTCCTCCTGATCCTGTTATTCGTGCCGCTCGTTCAGAAAATGGGCGTGGGCGTGATCGCAATGACAGAAATGAGCGTAGAAATGGCCGTGAAGAACGTCAAGGCACAAATGTTGCGATGGATTTATATCGTATTGAGCTTGGTCGTGAAGATGGCGTAGAAGTACGTCATATTGTTGGTGCGAT
Source organism: Mannheimia pernigra (assembly GCF_013377995.1). NCBI lineage: Bacteria > Pseudomonadati > Pseudomonadota > Gammaproteobacteria > Pasteurellales > Pasteurellaceae > Mannheimia > Mannheimia pernigra. The sequence goes on along the minus strand of NZ_CP055305.1, from coordinate 1,412,067 downwards.
TGCAAATGAAGGGGATATCAGTAGTCGTTATATTGGTCATATCAAATTATACGACACCTACTCTACCATTGAATTACCACAAGGTATGCCAAACCAGTTAGTACAACACTTTACACATAAAGCCAGAGTGTTAAGTAAACCTATGCAAATGAGCCTGTTAGGGCCCGCGAACAGTGCAAGTAATAGCAATCCTGACCGACGTAGCAGAGATGATCGCCGTGAGCGAGGTCCTCGCCGTGATAGTGGCTTTAATAAGGATAGAAAAGGCGGCTTTAAAGAAAAACGTTTTAACGAAAAACGGGCTCGCCGTGACTAATTAGATAATGCCCCAATATGGGGCATTTTTTAATTTAAATAATGCGATTTACAAGCGGTTCTTTTTTTATATTTTTTTGCAAATATGTTTATAAAACCTAATCAAATATCCTGCTCAACGGATATTTCCGAACAGGATATCGCCTTTATGCAATATGCTTTAGATTTGGCAGATTTAGCCGAAACAAAAGGCGAAATTCCCGTTGGGGCAGTTTTAGTGGATAAAAATCAAAATATTATTGGCAAAGGCTGGAATCAAACCATCCAACTTTCAGATCCTTCTGCCCACGCTGAAATGCAAGCTATTCGCCAAGCAGGGCAAGCCATTCACAATTATCGCTTATTAGATTGCACGCTATATGTTACGCTTGAGCCTTGTCCTATGTGTGCTGGGGCTATTTTGCATAGCCGAATTGGGCGATTAGTTTTTGGTGCCAGTGATTATAAAACAGGTGCTGTAGGTTCACGTTATCACCTGTTTGAAGATTATAAAATGAACCATTTTTTAGACGTGCAGGGTAATGTGCTCGGTAAAGAATGTAGCCAAAAGATCAGTGATTTTTTTAAGCAAAGACGTTTACAGAAAAAGGCGCTTCACAAATGAAAGCCCCCTTCTATACAAGATGTATTTTGCAAAAAATGATGAATAATTGACCGCTTGTAAGATAAGTTAATCATTACGCTCATACTGTAACGGATATAAATTTAACTTCTCCATTAATTTACGATCAGAATCTTCCTCAGGATTTTCTGTGGTGAGCAATTTATCGCCATAAAAAATAGAATTAGCTCCCGCCATAAAGCAAAGGGCCTGCATTGCCTCAGGCATTGCCGTTCGACCCGCTGAAAGTCGGACAAAACTATGTGGCATAGTAATTCTTGCCACGGCAATTGTGCGAACAAATTCTGTCCAATCTAAATCTTGTGCATCAGAAAGTGGAGTTCCTTCTACTTTGATAAGTTGGTTAATCGGCACGCTTTCTGGTTGTGGTTCAAGATTAGCAAGACTGGCTATCAGCCCTGCTCGTTCTGGTCGGGTTTCATTCATACCAACAATCCCCCCACAACATACTTTTAAGCCTGCATTACGTACTTTACCTAAGGTATCCATACGATCTTCGTGATTGCGTGTGTGAATAATTTGATTATAACGTTCAGGATCGGTATCTAAATTATGGTTATAATAATCTAAACCTGCTTCTTTTAATTCTTCCGCCATTCCGTCTTCCAGCATCCCAAAAGTACCGCAGGTTTCTAAACCCAATGATTTTACAGCATTTACAATTTCAGACACCACTTTAATATCTTTTGGTTTTGGTCCTCGCCAAGCAGCTCCCATACAAAAACGGCTTGCTCCCCTTTCTTTCGCAATTTTGGCTTTTTCAATAATAGTTTCAATATCCAACATAGTTTGCTTTTCTAAGCCAGTATTATAGCGAGCAGATTGTGGGCAATATTCACAATCTTCTGGACAACCACCTGTTTTAATTGAAAGCAAAGTAGAAAGTTGGATTGCATTAGCATCAAAATTTTCACGATGGATTTGTGCTGCTTTAAATACTAAATCCATAAACGGCATATCAAATAGCTCTTCCACTTGGCATTTTCGCCAATACTGCGTTGTTGGGTGTGGCGTCAGTTCATCTTTGGATTTTAACCTTAATTGGAAGGTTGTCATACTAAAATACTCCTTTATAAAAAAAGACTAAACCTTTAAAAAGATTTAGTCCTTGAGTTTCTAATTACTGTTAATTACAAATTATAATTTTGGACCTGCTACAATTAATGCTTTGCCTTCTTCATTAGTTGCATATTTTTCGAAGTTTTTGACAAATTTTTCTGCTAAATCCTCCGCTTTGGTCTGCCATTGTAACTTATCTTCATAAGTATTGCGAGGGTCTAAAATATTGCTATCAACGCCTGACAACGCTGTTGGAATGGCTAAATCAAAAATTGGCAATTTCCCCATTTCTGCCTTTTCAATTGAACCATCTAAAATCGCATCAATAATACCGCGAGTATCCTTAATTGAAATGCGTTTACCCGAGCCATTCCAACCTGTATTGACTAAATACGCTTCAGCACCAGCTGCTTCCATTCGTTTTACCAACACTTCAGCATATTGTGTTGGATGAAGCGATAAGAATGCTGCACCAAAACACGCTGAGAATGTTGGGGTTGGCTCAGTAATACCACGCTCTGTACCGGCTAATTTTGCAGTGAAACCAGATAAAAAGTAGTATTTTGTTTGCTCTGGCGTGAGTTTAGATACAGGTGGTAACACCCCAAATGCATCAGCGGTTAAGAAAATCACTTTTTGGGCGTGCCCTGCCTTTGACGGCACAACAATATTATCAATATGATAAATTGGATAACTTACACGCGTATTTTCTGTTTTCGATTTATCATCAAAATCAATTACGCCATCTTCACGCACAACCACATTTTCTAGTAACGCATCACGGCGAATTGCACGATAAATATCTGGCTCATTTTCGATAGACAGATTGATAGTTTTCGCATAACAACCGCCTTCGTAATTGAATACGCCGTTTTCGTCCCAACCGTGCTCATCATCACCAATTAATTTACGTTTTGGGTCTGTTGATAATGTTGTTTTACCTGTACCAGATAAACCGAAAAATATTGCCACATCGCCCTCTTCACCAACATTTGCCGAACAGTGCATTGAAGCAACACCTTTACGTGGTAAGAAGTAATTCATCATTGAGAACATACCTTTTTTCATCTCACCACCGTACCAAGTACCACCAATAATTTGGATACCTTCTGTGATATTAAACGCCACAAAGTTTTCCGAATTTAAGCCTTGTGTTTTCCAATTCGGATTGGTCACTTTAGAGCCATTGATGACAACAAAATCAGGCTTAAAATCTTTTAATTCTTCTTCCGTTGGACGAATAAACATATTTTTCACAAAGTGTGCCTGCCACGCTACTTGTGTAATAATGCGTACATTAATACGATGTTTAGTGCTTGCCCCACAAAACGCATCAATAATAAATAAGCGTTTGTTAGAAAGCTCATCGGTCACTAAACTTTTTAAACTTTGCCACGTTGATTGATTCATTGGCTTATTGTCATTTTTAGCCGCCTCAGATGTCCACCAAATAGTATCTTTTGTGATTTCATCTAACACAATATATTTATCTTTCGGCGAACGCCCAGTAAAAATACCAGTATCAACCGCTACCGCCCCTAAATTTGTTAAAACACCTTTTTCATAACCTTGAAGATTTGAGTTCAATTCTTCTTGAAATAGTTGCTCATAGCTAGGATTACGCACAATTTCTTTCACGTTTGTAATGCCTAAGTCTGCAAGTTCTTGTTCAATACGATTTAACATAGTAATTACCTCATAATAGTTATAAAAATTTAACTCAGCCTATTATACCGAAATGAAATAGAAAAAATGTTACATACTTCAAACTTTTGAAAATTGCTCAAACGTTTTTTTGCGTTATATCAACATTTACTATTAACTTAAGCATATTCAAAACAAGCGTTTGGTTGGACTTTTTGCAAATTCAAGGTAAAATCAGACCGCTTGTATTTATAGTTTAAACAAAGAGAACTAAATGCGTTTATTGATTATTTTTTTTGCCCTTCTACTCGTTTTTTTCCAATATAGCTTTTGGTTTGGCAAAAACGGCTGGACGGATTATCAAGATGTTCAAGCAGAAGTCGCACAATTAAAAGAAGAAAATGCTAAATTGACCGCTCGGAATAAACTCATTGAAGCAGAAATTTACGATCTAAAAAATGGTGTAGATGCACTTGAAGAACGTGCCAGACTTGAGCGTGAAATGGTAAAAGAGAATGAAATGTTCTACCGCATTGTACCAAAAGTAAAATAAATAATAGGTTTATGATGAGAGAAATTATTGCTGTTATTCCAGCCTCTGGCATTGGTAGCCGAATGCAGGCAGACAAACCTAAACAATATTTAACATTAAAAGGGAAAACCGTATTAGAGCATACGGTTTCGCTTTTTATTGATCATCCACAAATTCACAAAGTGATTGTAGCGGTGGCAAAAGATGATCCTTTCTATGCCAACATTGCCCTGCTGAAATCAGATAAAGTACAAATCGTCTTTGGGGGCGAAACCCGAGCAAACTCCGTATTCAATGCCCTCTGCCAGATTGAAAATGAAACCGCGTGGGCATTAGTTCACGATGCCGCACGCCCTTGTCTCAAGCGGTCAGATTTAGACAAAATTTTGCAAATTGAAGATCAACAAGGCGGCATTCTAGCCACCCCAGTGGTAGATACGATCAAAAGAGCTCACAGCACGCAGATTCTATACACGGAAGATAGAACAACCCTTTGGCAAGCTTTCACACCGCAATTTTTTCCCGCAGATCGCTTAAAGAAAGCGCTGCAATCCGCCTTTGAAAAAGGACAAAATGTCACAGACGAAGCCTCTGCAATGGAACTTTCTGGTTATTCACCACAGCTGGTTTCTGGCAGAAGCGATAATTTGAAAATTACCCGCCCTGAAGATTTAGCCTTGGCGGAATTTTATCTCACACATAGCCCTAGTTTATAAATTTGGAGAATAAGATGATTCGAATCGGACACGGTTTTGATGTTCACGCTTTCGGTGAAGACCGCCCACTCATAATTGCAGGCGTTGAAGTGCCTTACCATACAGGCTTTATCGCCCACAGTGATGGCGATGTTGCTCTACACGCCTTAACGGATGCGTTACTCGGTGCAGTCGCCTTAGGCGATATTGGCAAACTCTTTCCAGATACCGATATGCAATATAAAAATGCGGACAGTCGAGGTTTGTTGATTGAAGCCTATCGTCAAGTACAAGAACAAGGCTACAAGGTGGGAAATGTGGATGTAACCATTATCGCCCAAGCACCGAAAATGCGACCGCACATTGATAAAATGCGTCAAGTGATTGCCGATGATTTGAAATGCGATATTGCACAAGTGAATGTGAAAGCGACGACAACTGAAAAATTAGGCTTTACTGGGCGTGGCGAGGGAATCGCCTGCGAAGCGGTGGCATTGTTATTAAAAGCATAACTGATGATAAGCGGTCATATTTTTGCAAAAATTGACAAATTTCAACCAGAAAATAACCGCTTGTAAAATTCTACCTTGTCTTATTTTTAAATTTATCTATAATAGCAAGCCTTACGCAATCAGCGTAATCCGATGGGGCGTTATTGGTTCCTCGCAACGGTGTTCAGCTTACTTGATCAGGTTCGGAAGAAAGCAGTCTGGGTTGAAATTTCTGTGTGCCGAGAGCTGCTGGTAACGCCCCACCCTTTTATCTAAACTCCCTATCAGGAGAAAGCCATGCTCCAGATCACTCCTATTCCGGCATTAAGCGATAACTACATTTGGGCAATTCGTAAAGAGCAAAATGTGATTATTGTTGATCCATCAGAACATCAGCCTGTTTTAGATTTTATTGCAAATAATTCGCTAAATTTGACCGCTATATTACTCACGCATAATCATAATGATCACACCGATGGTGTAGCAGGCATTGTTGAGAAATACCCGAATATACCTATTTATGGCCCGCAAGAAGCCACCGAATTTGCCAATATGATTGTTTCGCCAGAGCAACATATAAAATTGTTTGGTTATGAGGTGCAAATTATAGAGAGTGCGGGACATACCGCAGGGCATATTAGCTATTTATTTGGATATGATTATCTATTTTGTGGCGATGCGTTATTCTCTGGCGGCTGCGGACGTGTTTTCACGGGCGATTATCAAGCACAATTTGATGCATTACAACGCTTTAAAAATCTGCCTGACTCGGTTAAAGCCTATCCAGCCCACGAATATACTAAGAGCAATTTAAAATTTGCCGAAGCTGTGTTACCCACAAGTTGCACTCTCGCAGAATATCAAGAACAAGTTGATATTCTACGTTCTCAAAATAAGCCCACTCTACCTACTACCATTAGGCTTGAAATGCAAGTTAATCCGTTTATGCAAGCGGTCGATTTACAAGAATTTATTGCGCTTCGGAAGAAAAAAGATAATTTCTAACCATTATGGGAGCATTATGCGGATTTCAGTACAAAAGAAAAACGGCTCCCCTCGCCTTCTTTGCTGATAATGTTGAGTGTTGAGCCGTGTTGCTCTAATGCGTGCTTCACTATTGCCAGCCCTAAACCACTGCCGCCAGTCTTTTTACTTCGGGATTCGTCAACTCGATAAAAACGTTCGGTTAAATGTGGCAAGTGGATTTCAGGAATGCCGATTCCATCGTCCTTTACTTCAAATTTCATACCTTGCTCGCAAGGTTTCCAGCTGATTTCAATATGGCAAGCCTGCCCAGCATGTTTAATTGAATTATAAATTAAATTAGACACTACACTATGTAGCTGGTGCTCATTACCGAATATTTCTACATTTCGCTGAATATCAAAGCTGATTTGATGTGAATATGTATTTAAAATTTCTGCATCTTTTTTAAGTGAAAGAATCATTGCAGACATATCAAACAGTTGGTGATCTTTATTTGATGAAGTTTCAATCTTTGCCAGCATATTTAGCTGCTGTAATAAATTCGTCATTCTCAAGCTCTGCTCTTGCATCGCTTTTATCGCTTTTTCTTGTAGCAAACTTTGTATAGGTTGATCAGCTAATATTTCTAAATAGCCTTGTAAAACCGTGAGTGGCGTTCTTAATTCGTGGTTAATATTACTTAAAAATGTTTGTCTGGAACCTAGCAACTTTATCATTTCTGTAATATCACGCCCGATAATCAGCAAGGTTTCTGGGTCATATTGATGAATGTGAATTTCAATATAACGTTCGTTATACGTTAATAACACAAGCGGTCGGCTTTTTTTAGGTTGGGCAAAATAGTGCTTAAATTGTTTGTAAAAAATCACATTAAGAATATTTTTTTGCGTTTTTTTATGCCAATAGAAATCAAACATTTTTTGAGCGGCTTGATTACACCAAACAAGTTCGCCATCTGCTTGTGAAACCATAATCGCATCAGGTAAATATTGGATATTTTTATTTAATTTAGACAGCAGGCGTAAATTCTCAAATTTCTCTTTCTTATTTTTATTCCGATAATAAGCAATGGTTTGAGAAAAATTTTCTAAATTAATCAGCTCTAGCTCTTTCTTACTTTTCGGATTGAGGGTTTGAAGTAAGCGGTGTTCCGTGATGTGATGCCATATCAATAAGCCCACAAAAATAACAATCAACCAAGTGCTGATATCCAAGCCAAATAAGCTAAAAATAAAAGCGATGGTAATCGCTAAAATCAGTTCTGCTAACAAGTTAAGTAGTTTTTTCATCACTCACCTTGAATATGTTGAGAAAAACGATAGCCACTTCCTCTTACTGTTTGCACATAGCTATCACATTGGCAAGCCTCAAGGCTACGGCGTAAGCGGCGGATATAACTATCAACCGTTCTGTCTTCTACATCTAAATCATCGCCCCAAATTCGATTTAATAACTGTTCGCGGGAGTACACTTTTTCTGGGTGTGCCATAAAAAAATGGAGTAATTTGAATTCAGTATAACTTAAATGGATTTGTTCCGATTGATAAAAAACTCGCTGGGCATTTTCATCTAACGTTAAATCACCTATTTGAATAATTTGCACGGTTTGCTCGTAAATTCTTCGCCACACAGCTTCAATCCGAGCCAATAACACTTTGGGAGAGAAAGGTTTGATAACATAATCATCTGCTCCAGCGTTTAAGCAGGTAATACAATCTTCTTCTGCACTACGAGCCGTGAGCATAATCACAGGAATTTGGGCTATGTCTTCGTGCTTTTTCATATATTCAATGAGTTGCACGCCTGAACGCCCTGGTAACATCCAATCTAGTAAAACTAATTGTGGTTTTTCAGCCAGTTTTTTTACTGCACTTTGATAATCTTCCGCTTCAATCACATCATATTGATGTTGCATTAGAAAAAGAGTGATCATCTCACGAATGCCTCGTTCATCCTCTACCACTAAAATGCTTCTGCTCATTATCCATACTCCAATAGAAGAAATGCAGTGAAATTGTATTAACACTGCATTAATTGAATTAACTAGCCCATTTTGCCCTGAATATAATCTGCCGTACGTGAAATTTTGGGTTGGCTAAAAATTTGTGTCGTTTCGCCAAATTCCACTAGCTCGCCCAAGTACATAAATGCGGTGTAATCGGAACAACGTGCAGCTTGTTGCATATTGTGCGTTACCATTGCCACAGTATAATCTTGCTTGAGTTCAGTAATCAAGACTTCAATCTTCATTGTAGAAATGGGGTCTAGTGCCGAACAGGGCTCGTCTAACAATAAAACATCAGGTTTGATAGCAATCGCTCTGGCAATACATAAACGTTGCTGTTGTCCACCCGATAGACTATCGCCACTTTGGTGTAACTTATTTTTTACTTCATTCCATAAAGCGGCTTTGGTTAGAGCCCATTCTACTCGCTCATTCATCTCTTGCTTTGATAATTTCTCAAATAAACGAATGCCAAAGGCGATGTTGTCATAAATTGACATAGGAAATGGCGTTGGTTTTTGGAATACCATCCCCACTTTTGCACGAATAATCGAAATATCTGTCTCGGTGGTTAATAGATTTTCGCCATCTAAATTGATCTCGCCTTCCGCTCTTTGATTTGGGTAAAGCTCAAACATACGGTTAAAAGTTCTCAATAAGGTGGATTTACCACAACCAGAAGGCCCAATAAATGCGGTTACTTTGTTTTTTGCAATATTTAAGTTGATATTTTTTAAAGCGTGGAAATCGCCATAATAAAAATTAAGATTTTGTACTGAAATTTTTGGTTCTATGTTCATTTCTAAACACCTTATTATTTCTGTTTGGGTTGTAAGAAAACACGGGCTAACACATTGATACATAATACGAATAAGGTAATTAAAATCGCTCCTGCCCACGCAAGATTATTCCAATCTGTAAACGGACTTGCCGCATATTGATAAATCACAACAGGTAAATTCGCCATTGGTGCATTCATATCCCAAGACATAAATTGGTTAGATAATGTAGTAAATAGCAATGGTGCTGTTTCACCTGAAATACGAGCAACCGCTAATAATACGCCGGTTAAAATTCCTGATTTTGCTGCACGATAACAAATCATCACAATCACTCTCCATTGAGGGCAACCTAATGCAATTGCCGCTTCACGCAGGTTATTTGGAATAAGGTTAAGCATACTGTCTGTGGTTCTCACCACAATGGGAATAACCAATAACGCTAACGCTAAAGAACCTGCCCAGCCAGAAAAATGCCCTACTTTTGACACATAAAGCGTGTACACAAACAAGCCGATAATAATTGACGGTGCAGAAAGCAATATATCATTGAGGAAACGAGTGACTTTCGCCAAACGGCTATAGTTGCCATATTCCGCTAAATACGTGCCGGCTAAAATCCCAATAGGCGTACCGATAAGCGTGCCTGTTCCTACAATAAGCAGTGAGCCTAAAATCGCATTGCTTAAACCGCCCTGCTCATTTGGTGCTGGGGTAATTTGTGTGAAAAGATCTAGCGAAAGACCTGGAATTCCTCGACTAACTAATGAATATAAAATCCAACAAAGCCAAAACAAACCGAAAGCCACCGCAATATAGGCTAAACTTAGCATTATGCTGTTACAACATTTGCGTCTATAAAAACGAGCGTTTTGTAAATTTTTCATTATTTTCCTTCCTTACGCTGCATTCTTAAAATCATTAAGCGAGAAATGGCTAGTACGATGGTGGTAATAAAGAAAAGAACTAAACCTAATTCAATTAACGCCGATTTTTGTAAGCCTGAGGCTTCATTAAATTCATTTGCAATAGCTGAAGCAATAGACACCGAAGGCGAGAATAATGAATTGGGTATTTGGAAAGCATTACCAATCACAAAAGTGACCGCCATTGTTTCGCCCAATGCACGTCCGAACCCTAACATAATGCTGCCGATAAGCCCTGTTTTGGTATAAGGTAGTACCACTTTCCAGAGCACTTCCCAACGGGTTGAGCCTAATCCGTAGGCACTTTCTTTCAACATAGGCGGCACAATAGAAAAAACATCACGCATCATTGATGCGATGAACGGAATAATCATAATGGCAAGCACTAAGCCCGCAGTAAATAAGCCAATACCAAAGGGGGCACCTGAAAATACATATTCAAGTATAGGCAAATCACCCAACCATTCGATCATTGTTGGTTGAACATATTCTTGGAATAACGGGACGAATACAAACAAGCCCCACATACCATAAATAATCGAAGGAATAGCGGCTAACATTTCAACGGCTGTACCAATCGGGCGTTTTAACCATTGTGGCGAAAGTTCGTTGATAAATACGGCAATCCCAAATGAAATCGGTACGGCAATCATCAATGCTAAAAAGGAAGTGATTAATGTACCGAGAACAGGCATTAACGCTCCGTACTGGTTCTGCACTGGGTCCCACTCGCTATCCGATAAAAAACTCACACCAAACTTTTTGATACTTGGCCAACTTTCTATAAATAACGAAATCATAATTGCAGCAAGTAAAAGAAACACCAACCACGCAAAACAAGCGGTCATATTTCTAAAAAATATTTCAAATCGATTTTGATTTAAACATTGATTCAATTTAGGCATAATCATTTTTCTGTATGAAATCTGTGACAAAGTAACGACCGCCCACCTAATACAAGCGGTCGTTTTTTTCCTTATTTTTGCAATTCAGCGTTCCATTTAGCTTGAATGCGTTTTACAACCTCTTCAGGAATTGGCACATAATCCAATTCTTCTGCCACACGCTGCCCTTTTGCAAACGCCCAATCAAAGAATTTCACCACATTTTGCGTTGCTTCAGGCTTGCCCTCTTTTTTATGAATTAAGATGAAACTTGCTGCGGTAATCGGCCAAGATTTTTCGCCAGCTTCATTGGTAAGAATCACGCCCATACCTTCTGCTTCATTCCATTTAGCATTACTTGCTGCCGCCATAAAACTTTCCTTGTTCGGCTGAACAAATTCGCCTGATTGATTTTGTAATGCTGTCCACGCAAGTTGGTTTTGTTTTGCGTAAGCATATTCCACATAACCGATAGAATATTTCATTTGGCGAACATAGGCTGCAATCCCCTCATTACCTTTACCACCGTGTCCTTTTGGCCATTTCACGGCTTTTCCTTCACCGACTGTTGATTTCCATTCACTTGATACTTTAGATAAGTAGTTAGTAAAACCAAAAGTGGTGCCAGAACCATCCGAGCGATGAATCACTAGAATATCTTTATCAGGCAGATTTACATTGGGGTTTAATTTTTGAATGGCTGCATCATTCCATTTAGCTACTTTGCCCAGATAGATTTGAGCAACTAAATCGCCAGAAAGTGTTAATTCACCTTCTTTAATACCAGGAATATTAACCACTAGCACTGTACCACCAATAATGGCAGGGAATTGTAATAATTGATGTTGTTGTAATAACTCTGCTTTCATCGGGTCATCAGATGCCCCAAAATCAACAGTTTTTGCGATAATTTGTTGCTGACCACCGCCCGATCCAATTGATTGATAATTGACTTTATTACCCGTTTCTTTTTCATATAAAGCAGCCCATTTCGCATAAATCGGATAAGGGAATGATGCCCCAGCTCCTGTAATAGTGTGTGCGTGAGAAGCCACTGCCACTGAGGCAAAAATATAACCTAATAACATTACTTTTTTAGTCTGACGCATTAGCATAGTAATTCTCCTTACATTAAATTGCTGTTGCGTGACTAAGTGTAGAAAACAATTATGACAATTTGATGACAATCATTAAGTTTTTTCATTTTTTTATAAAAACTTGTGCAAATATCGCTTGTTAATTCCACTACGCCTTATCCTATGGTATAGTTAGTGCCATTTTTATCTTATCTCTATTATTTTAGTGAGTGGACCTGTGAACTTTGATCCTCAAAATATGCCAAAACACGTTGCAATTATTATGGATGGCAATGGTCGCTGGGCTAAAAAGAAAGGCAAATTACGCATTTTCGGGCATCAAAATGGTGTTAAAGCGGTTCGTTCTGCGGTAGGTTTTGCAGCTAAACATCAGATTAACGTTTTAACACTTTATGCTTTTAGTAGTGAAAATTGGAGCAGACCAGAACCCGAAGTATCAGCTTTAATGTCACTTTTTACCAAAGCATTAGATTCTGAAGTAAAAAAATTACATAAAAATAATATTCGCTTGAATATTATTGGCGATAAATCAGCCTTTAGTGACAGCTTACAAAAACGTATTGCTGAGTCGGAAAAATTAACAAAAAACAATAGCGGGCTTATTTTAAATATTGCTGCAAACTATGGTGGCTACTGGGACATTGTTCAAGCTACGCAAAAATTAGCATTGCAGGTAAAAGAAAACCAGATTGATGTAACACAAATCACCGCTGAACTTTTTCAACAACATTTAACAACTGAAACCCAACCTCAGGTTGATTTACTCATTAGAACCAGTGGAGAACAAAGAATCAGCAACTTTTTATTATGGCAAATTGCCTATGCTGAACTTTTTTTCAGCCCTGTTTTATGGCCAGATTTTGATGAAAACACATTTACTGAAGCAATTTTGGCTTATCAACAACGTGAACGCCGATTTGGTGGTTGTTAAAAAATCTAAAAGGAAATACGATGCTTAAAGAACGTGTAGTTTCGGCAATTATTATGATTATTGCGGTATTAGCCGCTATTTTTTGGCTCTCTCCGTTATCATTAACGTTGGCTCTATCTGCTATTATTGTGGCTGGAATGTGGGAATGGGCTCAATTTGTAGGTTTTAAACGCTCTGTACCACGAGCTATTGTAGCACTCGTAACCATTTGTTTATTACTGTTTGCGATAGTTGCCAATACCGATTATATTCGTGCTACACGTTTTATTACCGATGAAACCGCTCCCCTTCTCTTTGTTGGTTGTATATGGTGGCTAATTGCTCTTATTTTAGTAATTACTTACCCAAATTCCGCAAAATTATGGGAAAAATCAGTAGTAGCTAAATTTTTATTTGGTTTTGCAACTTTAATTCCATTTTTAATTGGTGCATTAGCATTACGTTTCTACAATTACCACATTAATCCTTATCAAGGTACTTATTTATTCCTTTATGTTTGCTTATTAGTTTGGAGTGCTGATTCAGGTGCATATTTCTTTGGACGAGCTTTTGGCAAAAGAAAACTTGCTCCCAAGGTGTCTCCAGGTAAATCGTGGGAAGGTGTTTTGGGTGGTTTATTAACTTCTGGTGTAATCGCTTTCGCATTCCTTCAACTTACGCCAACTAATGTATTCGGTAGAGAATTAGCGACTACTCCATTTATTTTAGTCTCTATTGCAACTGTAGCCATTTCTGTACTAGGCGATCTGTCTGAAAGTATGTTTAAACGTCAAGCTGGTGTTAAAGATAGTAGCAATCTCATTCCAGGGCACGGTGGTATTTTAGATCGCATTGATAGCTTAACAGCAGCGATTCCATTTTTTGCTACCTTCTTCTTTTTTGTACTATAACTTTCTTTTGCTATAAGATATGACCTCAATTATTGCCTTTTTTGTTTTAATCTGCGTACTGGTATTCGTGCACGAATACGGACATTTCTGGGCTGCACGTAAATGCGGTGTGAAAGTCACTCGTTTTTCTATTGGCTTTGGTAAAGTGCTATTTAAGAAAACCGATAAGCACGGGACAGAATTTGCTTTCTCATTAATTCCATTAGGCGGTTATGTTCAAATGTGGAATGGCGAGAAAGAGGTTAATGCCACACCAGAACAATCATTAGCCGCAAAATCTGTTTTACAACGTGCGTTTATTATTTTTGCAGGCCCAGCTGCAAACTTTATTTTTGCGATATTGGCTTATTGGGTAGTATTTGTTTCAGGTATTCCTACTATCAAGCCTGTCATTGGTGAAGTTTTGCCTAATACCATTGCAGCACAAGCCAAACTACCTACTGAATTAGAAATTACTAAAATCAATAATCAAAATATTCAAGATTGGGAAAGTGCCTCTTTGGCATTAGTTGGATCAGTAGGAAATAAGAACGTTCAACTAGAGGGGCGATTCTATGATAGCCAAGCTGTTCAGCATTATGAATTAGATCTTTCCAACTGGAAGATTGATAGTACCAAAGAAAACCCACTAACCGCATTAGGTATTCGGCCTAAAAGCACAAAAATAATGGCTGAAATAAAAGAGGTTATCGAAAATTCACCCGCAGAAAAAGCAGGCTTAGCATCAGGAAATAGGATTTTAAAAGTAAACCAACAACCTTTCAATTGGACAACTTTAATAGAGTCTGTACAAAATGGTGATTTAATTGAACTCAAAATTGAACAAAACGGACAAATTAAGACACTAATAATTCAACCTGAAAAACGAGATAATCGCTATATTATTGGCATCGTACCAACATACGAAAGACTTGCAGATAAATATCGCACCGAATTAAAATATGATATTATTACTGCATTTTCTAAAAGTATTGAAAAAGTATGGTCTTTAATTCAAACCATACTACAATTTATCGGTAATTTAATCTCTGGTGATTTATCGATTAAAAATTTAGGTGGCCCTATCTCAATGGCAAAGGGGGCTGGGGCAACGGCTGAAATTGGCTGGATTTATTACTTAAGTTTTATGGCACTCATCAGTGTCAATTTAGGAGTAATGAATCTATTTCCAATTTTGCCATTAGATGGCGGACAACTGATTTTATTAGCAGTCGAAGCTATTCGAGGCAAAACATTATCAGAAAAAGTACAGATGTTATTTCAACAAATCGGCATTATATTTGTGCTGGGATTAATGTTTTTTGCTTTTATAAATGACATTATTCATTTTTAACAAGCGGTTTATTTTTCAAACATTTTTGCAATCATCTTGCAAAAGATTTATAGGATAATTTCAATGAAAAAATTATTACTTTCTTCTCTTTTAATTGCTAATGGTGTAGTTGCTGCACCTTTCGTAGTTAAAGATATTCGTGTTGAAGGCGTACAACCAACAACAGGTGCAGCTATTATTTCGTCTATCCCTGTTAGAGTAGGTCAAACCGCCACAGATAATGATGTATCTAATGTTGTTCGTCACTTATTTAGCCAACAACGTTTTGCCGATGTGCGCGCAAAACGAGAAGGCAATACCCTTGTTATCAAAGTGGCAGAAAAACCAATTATCAGTAAAGTAGAAATTGAGGGCAACCAAGCTATCCCCAAAGAGGCTTTAGAACAAAATTTAAAAGCAAACTTAATCAATGAAGGTGAAATTTTCAACGCAGCAAAATTAGATGCGTTTAAAGAGAGTTTGATTGAACATTACAATGCTACTGGTCGTTATTTGGCAAAAATCAATACGGTTGTAACAAATAATGCGCAAGGCAGTGTTAATGTTAAATTAGTAATTGATGAAGGCGATGTTGCAAAAGCCAAGACAATTAAATTTGAAGGAAATAATGCGTTCTCTGATAAAAAATTATTAGAAAACTTAGATATTCAACCCGACGTTTCTTGGTGGAATATTTTTGAAAGTAGTAAATTTGAGCAAGCGACCTACCAAAAAGATTTAGAAACATTAAGAGATTTCTATTTAAATCGTGGTTATGCAAAATTTGTGATTGAAGGCACCGACGTACAATTTAATAATGATAAAACTGAAGTAAACCTTACTTATAAATTAAATGAAGGTTCACAATATAATATCAGTGAGATGCGTATTGTTGGTAATACAGCCAATATGGACGATAAATTAAATCCGTTATTAAAAGGTTTTAAAGCTGGTCAACGGTTCCGTAAAGCTGATTTAACGCAAATCGAAGAAGATATTAAACAAATTTTAGGCGATGCTGGTTATGGTTCTACAAAAGTAGATATTTACCCACAATTTAATGATGCAGATAACAGCGTTAAAATCAGCTTTGTCGTTGATGCAGGTCGTCGAATTTATGTACGTAAAATCCGTTTTGAGGGCAATGATATAACCGCAGACTCCACTCTACGCCGTGAAATGCGTCAGCAAGAAGGTGCTTGGTTATCAACAAATAAAGCCTCACTAGGTAAAGCTCGCTTAGAAAGAACCGGGTTCTATGAAAGTGTTGATATGTCAATGCAAAATGTAGAAAACACCTCAGACCAAGTTGATATTATATATAAAATCAAAGAGCGTAATACGGGTAGTATTAACTTCGGTATCGGTTACGGTACAGAAAATGGTATTAGCTATCAAGCTGGGATTAAGCAAGATAATTTCTTGGGTATGGGCTCAACTATTAGCTTAAATGGTAACCGTAATGACTATGGCACAAGCATTAACTTAGGTTATACCGAACCCTATTTCACAAAAGATGGCGTGAGTTTAGGTGGTAATGCGTTCTATGAAGATTACAATAACTCAAAAAATGATAACGTTACTTCATATAAACGCCAAACTTACGGCATTAACGGCACACTAGGCTTCCCTGTAAATGAAAATAACTCATACTACTTAGGGTTAGGTTATACGCACGATAAAATCAAAAATGCAGCTCGTGAATATACGCGTGAAAAATATGTAAAATCAATGAACTTTGAGTTTAATCCTCGCTCAAGCTACTATGACAAAATCAAAGCAGATGATTTCGATTTCTCACTAGGTTGGAACTATAACAGCTTAAACAGAGGTTATTTCCCAACTGAAGGAACCGCTGCAAGTCTTAGTGGCAAAATTACTATTCCAGGGTCTGATAATAAATACTATCGTGTAAGTGCAGATTTTAGAAACTATTTCCCATTAAATCGTGAACACAAATGGGTAATTTCAACTAAAGCAAGCCTAGCCTACACTAATGGTTTTAGTGGCAAAGAGGTTCCATTCTATCAACTTTACACCGCAGGGGGTATTGGCACCTTAAGAGGCTTCTCTTATGGAGCAATTGGACCGAAAGCCATTTACTATAATAATCAATCTAACAAATTTGATAATGTGAAAAACGAGATTATTGGTGGTAACGCTTTAGCTGCGGCAAGTTTAGAATTAATTACACCAACGCCTTTTGTGAGCGATAAATATCAACATAATGTAAGAACCTCTATATTTGTTGATGCTGCTACTGCCTGGAATACAAAATGGAAACAAACAGAATACTCAACATTACCTAATTATGGTGACTTCAAACGTTTCCGTGCTTCTGCAGGCGTAGCGTTCCAATGGCTCTCTCCGATTGGACCATTATCATTCTCTTATGCAAAACCTATTCGCAAATATGAGCATGATGAAATTGAGCAATTCCAATTTAATATCGGTAGCTCATTCTAATTCAGTGCAAGCGGTCAAAAATGTGATGAAATTTGCAAATTGATCGCTTATTTAAACGTTTATTTAAAAAGGAAAACCTATGAAAAAATTATTTAAAACAACAAGTTTAACAATTGCTTTAGCAAGTGCAACTGGTATGGCTACTGCCGCTGATACAATCGGTTTTGTTGATCCGACTTATGTGTTACAAAACCACCCTGTATTATTAGATGCCACGGTAAAATTCAATAAATTTATAAAAGAAAGCCAATCAAAATTTGCAGAAGATGATAAAAAATTAGCTGAAGAAAATAAAGAATTAACTGCTGAACGTGACAAAATTAACGCTGATGCACAAAAATTACAAAATGAGCAAAAAGCCGTAGAAGAATCTATTAAAAAGAAAGTGGCGGCATTAGAAAAAGAAGCGCCTCGCTTACGCTCAAAAGATATTCAAACTCGTCAAAATGCAATCCAAAAAGAAGCAGATGCTTTCCAAAAGAAAGTAGAAGCGATTCAAAAACGTGAAGCGGAATTTGCAAAAAAAGCAGAAGCGTTCCAAAAACGAGCAGATGAGTTCCAGAAAAAAATTGAGCAAGCAAATAAAGAAAATGGCGGTATTAACCCACAAGAAGCACAAAAACAAGCTATTGATGAAGTTAATGCCACGATTAAAGATATTGCAAAATCTAAAGGCTATACTTTAGTGCTTCAACCACAAATCGCTCTTTATGCTGAGGATGAAAGCAAAGACATCACTGAGGCGGTACTTGAAGCTATTGTGAAAAAACACCCTGATATCAAAATAGAAAAACCAGCAGAAACTAAAACTGAAGCAACGAAGCAAGAAAAAGTGAAAAAATAATGGGAAATTTCCGTTTAATTGATTTGGCGGAGCATATCGGCGGTACCCTTAGGGGTAACGCCGATTTGGCTATTCAAAGTATAGCCGCTTTAAATAAAGCAAATAGTGCTCAAATTACCTTTATCTCAAATGCAAAATATCGGGAAAATTTAACCGCTTGCAATGCAGGTGCAATCATTGTTAGCCCAGCAGATGTTGAGTTTTGTCGTGAAGATCAAAATATAATTATTGTCGCTAACCCTTATGTCGCCTACGCATTAATTGCACAATATATGGATTCCTCCCCCAAAGCAGCTACAGATATTCACCCAAGTGCTGTGATCTCATCTCAAGCAAAATTAGGCAATAATGTTTCTGTTGGAGCAAACGCTGTCATTGAAAGCGGTGTAGAATTAGGCGATGGTGCTATAATAGGTGCAGGCTGCTTTGTAGGTAAAAATAGTAAAATTGGAGCAAGAACCCAGCTTTGGGCAAATGTTTCGGTTTATCATAACGTTCAAATCGGCTCTGATTGTCTCATTCAATCATCTGCTGTTATTGGTAGTGATGGCTTTGGCTATGCTAACGATAAAGGTCAGTGGATCAAAATCCCACAAACTGGCGGGGTAATTATTGGTAATCGTGTTGAAATTGGCTCTTGCACTTGTATTGATAGAGGTGCGTTAGATCCAACGGTCATTGAAGATAATGTGATTATTGATAACCTTTGCCAAATCGCACATAATGTTCATATTGGCTTTGGCACCGCCGTTGCAGGTGGTGTCATTATGGCTGGTAGCCTAAAAATCGGTCGCTTTTGCCAGATTGGTGGGGCTAGCGTTATCAACGGTCATATGGAAATCTGCGACGGTGCAATTATTACTGGTATGGGAATGGTGATGAGGCCGATTACAGAAAAAGGTATTTATTCATCAGGTATTCCGCTACAAACCAATAAAGAGTGGCGTAAAACTGCCGCATTAGTGATGAATATTGATGAAATGAATAAACGTTTAAAATCACTTGAAAAACGTTTTAACGATTAATTTTATTTAGAGGTCTTAAAGTGACAGAAACTACAACTAAAAATCGTGAGTCAAAAATTATTGAAGTTACCGAAATTATGGGTATGCTACCACATAGATACCCTTTTCTTTTAGTTGATCGTGTAACTGATTACGAAGCAGGCAAATGGTTAAAAGCAATTAAAAATGTAACCTTTAACGAGCCTTGTTTTACTGGACATTTCCCGAATGCACCGATTTTTCCAGGCGTATTAATTCTTGAAGCAATGGCTCAAGCAACAGGCGTATTAGCAGTTGCGACCTATGGTAAATTAAGTGAAGATGAGCTTTATTATTTTGCAGCAATTGATAATGCTCGTTTCAAACGCCCTGTAGTGCCTGGCGATCAACTTGAACTTGAAGTGGCGTTTTTAAAAGAAGTGCGTGGTATTACTAAATTCACTGGTAAAGCATACGTTGATGGCAAATTAGTGTGTGAAGCAGACTTAATGTGTGCTCGCCGTAAATAATTAACTAGCTTAAAATAAAGGAGCTAAACTATGCGTCTAATTGACTCAACGGCTAAGATTAACTCACTTGCTATTATTGAAGATGGGGCACAAATTGGTGCTCATGTTGAAATTGGCCCTTTTACGGTGATTGGTAAAGATGTAAAAATCGGTGCCAGAACCAAAATTCACTCTCACGTTGTTATAAATGGTCTAACTGAGATTGGAGAAGACAACCATATTTTCCAATTCGCGAGCATTGGGGAAATCAATCAAGATTTAAAATATCAAGGTGAGCCAACAAAAGTGATGATAGGCAACCGTAATCGTATTCGTGAGAGTGTCACGATCCACCGTGGTACGGTGCAAGGGGGTGGGGTAACTAAGATTGGAGATGACAACTTATTGATGATCAACACCCACATTGCTCACGACTGTTCTATTGGCAATCGTTGTATTATTGCCAATAATGGCACCCTTGCAGGACACGTTACGTTAGATGATTTCGTCATCGTAGGCGGTATGTCTGCTATTCATCAGTTTGTGGTAATCGGCTCACATGCTATGTTAGGCGGAGGTTCAATGGTTAGCCAAGACGTCCCACCTTATGTGATGGCACAAGGTAATCACGCTCGTCCATTTGGTATTAATCTTGAAGGTTTGAAACGCCGAGGTTTCGATAAAGCAACGTTACACGCAATTCGCAAAGTGTATAAGCTGATTTATTCTAGCGGTAAAACATTAGAAGAAGGCTTAGTAGAAATTGAACAAATTGCAGAAAATGAGCCTGCTATTGCTATTTTCAAAGAGTTCTTCAAACGTTCAACACGTGGTATTATTCGCTAATGCAAAAATGAAACTCCCGAAATAAAATTTCGGGATTTGCTTTTTATTCCACCGCTGAACCTTTCAATAATTTTCTCATCCAAGTTCGATTTGGACTTAAATTATGCCAAATATCTTCACTGATGGGTACTGGCTCATTCGCAATTAGGCTTGCTAACAGTTCTCCTAATAACGGGGCTGTAGTTAAGCCACGAGAAGCCAAGCCATTAACCATATATAAATTTGCAAAAATATCCGCAGTTTCAACCGCTTGCTTTCGCCTTAATTGGTTATACAAGTTAGCGTATTGTATTTTTTGTTGCTCAAAATGATGCATTGCCCCCACCATCGGCACTCTGTCTCTAAGGGCTGCTCGAACGCCAACTTTCGCCCTGTTTTCAGATAAATCAACCCCATCCGTCCAGCTACAAGCGGTTACATTTTGCTGAAGTTTTGCAAGATTTTCACCATGTTCGGCTACACTGAAATCCATTTCCGCATTATCACGAATATGGCTTGCCCCAAGACAATGGGTGCCTGATGTCGATTTTGGCGTTAAATAACCATCATAGCAAACCACACATTTTAGTTTTTGCAGCTCCGCTGTGGTTGGAATTTGGCTTA
The DNA here is from genome assembly GCF_013377995.1 of Mannheimia pernigra. NCBI lineage: Bacteria > Pseudomonadati > Pseudomonadota > Gammaproteobacteria > Pasteurellales > Pasteurellaceae > Mannheimia > Mannheimia pernigra. The sequence continues at coordinate 1,390,647 of NZ_CP055305.1, read as the reverse complement.
CCTGTCCTCGAACAGGATAGAGCGGAATACCATTGGCTTGGCTAAATTCATTGAGCGTATGACCATTGGCAAATACAACGGCTTGATGTTGAAATGTTTTTCCATTCATCTGCCATTGCCACTTTCCTTGAGAAAAATGTAACGCTTCCACTTTATGGCTAAGTACAATATTCAAGCCTTTATCTTCAAGCCAAGCAAAACCATTTCTCACAAGTTGCACTGGTGAGAGCCAACCACCTTGTGGAATAAAAGCACCTCCATTTGGTACTTTTAAACCTAATTTCTCGCTTAATTCTGTGGCTGAGCAAAGTGCAAACAGAGTTTCATCCTCTGTCTGCTCTGCCATTTTCTCCAATTTTTTCGCTGTTTTATGATCATAGGCGTAAAGTGCTACGCCATTTGCATTATATTCAAACTCAATTTGACTTTTTAATTGTGCCAATCGCTGCAACGCATAATCAAAACTATGGACATAAAACCTGACATTACGCTCATCATCATCGCTCAGCTGTGGATAAATCGCACCTTGTAAATTGCCAGAAGCATTCATTGCAACATTTTCATCTTTACAATAAAGCGTCACTTGTTTGCCTTTTTCTAAGAGCGATAACGCAACAAATAAACTTGCTACCCCGCCACCGATAATTGCCACATCATCTACTTTTTCATTTTTTGCATAAAAATAGGGGTAATTGGGGGCGTAAATTGTGCTATCAAGCGGTTTTTCGCCAAATAACATTTCACGTTTTTTGCCAAAACCTTTGCGTTTTTTCACCTCAAAACCAGCCGCTTGTAATCCTTTTCTCACTGCACTTGAAGCCGTAAAAGTCGCAAAGCTACCGCCCTGAGAACTTAAGCGAAACATTTGATTGTAAAGCTGCTCATTCCACATTTCAGGATTTTTATCTGGTGAGAATCCATCTAAAAACCAAGCATCAACACTAGAATTATATAAATCGCCCAACTGTGGTAAATTTTCTGCAATATCGCCAAACCATACATCTAAATAGATATTGTCAAAATGGTAACGCTGACAACCGCTCTGGCGGGGCTGCCAACAAGCGGTTAATTTTTCAGATAATATGGCAAATTGCGAATAATGTTTATGAACCTCATCTAATTGCGTTGAAGTTAAAGGAAACTTTTCGAACGAAATAAAGTAAAGGCGCTTAAGTTGATTTTCTGGAAAAGCCGCTCGAAATTGCTGAAACTTATCAGCAACGGCTAAAAAATTTAAGCCTGTCCCAAAACCCGTTTCAGCAATCACAAAAGCCTCACTTAAATGTAATTGCCATTTTTCCCAAAGTTGATTTCCTTCTTGGAACACATACTGACTTTCTGCTAGGCCATCTTGGGTGGAAAAATAAATATCATCAAATTGCTCAGAAACAGGCGTATTTGCCGCATTAAATGAAAGCGAGGCAAAAGTGAGTTTAGACATATATCCCTCAAAACAAGACACGGAAAATCAAAGGATTTTCCGTGTCTTAATAATAGAATAAATATTAGAAAATATTGTAGGCTAAAAATACGATCATACTCAGTGAAAACACCACTGTTAGCATTGAATAACCCAAAGTCCCCATAATATAAACCCTCATTGTTAGTTATTGTTAAAACCGATTTTATTCTAACACACTTTGATTCGCCGTGTCGCTACGCATGAATAATTTTCGTAAAACAAGCGGTTAATTTTGCAAAATCTTTTACACCTTTAGCACTTTCAACACCTGAATTTAAATCTACGCCTAAGCAGCCTTGGAGCAAAGCCTCTTCAATATTCTCTGCATTAATTCCACCAGCTAATAACGCTTTCTGTTTTAATGCAGCTGGAATTAATGACCAATTAAATGTGATACCCGTGCCACCTTGTTGATTTGCGACTTTACTATCTAATACATAGCGAGTAATTTTTGGATTATCGGTAAATTCAATGTGTTCAGCGTCAAGATCTACCGATAATGCTTTCCAAATTTGCGTTTTATCGCCCAATTTTTCAGCCAATTCGGCGATATATTTCTCATCTTCTGAACCGTGTAACTGCACTGCACATAATTTAAGCTGTTTTGCAATTTTTTCTACAAATTCTACCGCTTGATCTTGGAAAACGCCTACATAACACAAAGGAGCATTTACCACCAATTCTTGTGCTTGTCGTAATGAAAGCTGGCGAGGAGAACCTTCTGCAAAAATTAAGCCACCGTATAATGCACCTTGCTCATAAACCGCCTTTACGTCTTGTACTCGGGTTAAACCGCACACTTTATTTTCCCCGAACATAACCGCACGCACGGCATTATCCAGATCACGATTTCCCATTAAACTACTGCCAATTAAAAAGGAATGCACATAAGGCTTAATGCGTTTTATCTGATGATGATCATTAATGCCCGACTCTGAAATCAAACACACATCGGCAGGAATGTGATCTTGATATTTTTCTACCAAGCGAACAATTCGGCTCATATCAATCTTCAGCGTGTGTAAATCACGGTTATTCACGCCAATCACTTTCGCTTTCAAGGCTAACGCACGTTTAAATTCCGATTCTGTACTGGTCTCGGTTAAAACGCCCATTCCTAACTCGTGAGCTAACGTAGAAAGTTCACGGTAAGTTTCATCATCAACAACCGAGAGCATCAGCAAAATCGCATCGGCATTATAAAAACGAGCGAGATAAACCTGATAAGGCGAAATCATAAAATCTTTGCACAAAATTGGTTGTGTAGTTTGCTGTTTTACTTGGTCGATATAGCGAAAATCGCCTTGAAAATATTGCTCATCGGTCAAAACTGAAATCACGCTCGCATACTTTTTATAAACTGATGCAATGTGATTTAAATCAAACTCAGCTCGAATCAACCCTTTTGATGGAGATGCTTTTTTGCATTCTAAAATATAAGCTGGTTCTTGATGCGTACCTTTAGCTAATTCAGCATAAAAATCACGCTCACTTTTCACAATTTTATGCTGAAACTCTCTTAGTGGAAAATCGTGCTCTTTTTGCTTCACCCAAATCGCTTTATCTTGTACGATTTTTTGTAAAATAGTTGGCTGATGAGTTGAATCTGAATCTTGCATATAAATTCCTAGAGGGAAATAAGTTTGAATGGTAGAATTTGCCATTATTTTTACTGAAAAAAACGCATTTAACAAGTGAAACTGAAATGAAATCTCCCGAAATAAACGCAAAAGTTAAACAACATTTATCTGACTTAGAAATCGCTCTTCATATTCATCAGCTTTGGGAAGCCACCCCCCCAAGCCAAGAAGCCTTAGCCAATCAACAACCATTTTGCCTAGACACGTTAACCCCCACGCAATGGTTACAATGGATCTTTATTCCAAGAATGCGAGCAATTTTAGAAGCTAATGCAAATTTGCCTCGCAATTTTGCCATTACGCCTTATTTGGAAGAGGCATTGAAGAATGAAGACTATCTTCCCACCATTTCAGCACCGATATTAAAATTAGAGCAATTATTAAAAGATTAAACGAATGGAACTTGAAATTTTATACCAAGATGATGAAATCATAGCGATCAATAAACCTGCCGGAATGCTGGTTCATCGCTCCTGGCTTGATAAGCACGAAACTATTTTTGCTATGCAAACGTTGCGAGATCAAATCGGGCAACACGTTTTCCCAATTCATCGGCTTGATCGCCCTACTTCTGGTGTTTTGCTCTTTGCATTAAATAGCGAAATGGCACGGCTTATGAGTGAGCAATTTGAACAACATCAAGTACAAAAACGTTATTTAGCGATTGTGCGTGGTTATTTGCGAGGAAAAGCACGAATAAACTATCCGCTCAAAGTGGTTTTAGATAAAATCGCCGATAAATTTTCGCAAGAAAAAGCCGCTCAAGAGGCTATTACTGATTATGAAGGCTTAGCTACTGCTGAAATGCCTTTCCCTGCGGGAAAACATTCAAATGCACGTTATAGCTTGGTAGAATTATATCCCCGAACAGGCAGAAAACACCAACTTCGCCGCCATTTAAAGCATCTTTTTCATCCTATTATGGGCGACAGTAAATATGGTGATCTCCATCAAAACCGTGCGTTGAGCGAAAAATCAGGTGTAGATCGTTTAATGCTACACGCCCATAAGTTACAATTTCAGCACCCAAAAACTTTGCAAAAAATTGAAATAATTGCACCGCTTGATAAGCAATGGCAAACCCTCTTCGCATTTTTTAACTGGAACTTCCCACCCTTAAACTAAAAGGAACATTATGGATAATTCACTTTTATCACTTACCCACGAGCAACAACAAGCAGCCGTGGAAGACATTCAAAAGCTGATGGCAGAAGGCATCAGTGCAGGAGAGGCAATTCAAATTATTGCTAATCAATTACGAGAAAAACACAAAATATCGGAGAAAATGAAAAATGAATAAATTATGAGGCATATTCTCGTTTTTTCAATGCCACCAAATTGGATAAAAAATAGCCTTTACTTTTTACAAATTCTTTTGCCTGCTGCCAAGAATCAAATTGCTGGTTGGTGCATTGATTAAAGCGTGCCAGAACAGCACGATTTTCACCCCCTATTCGAATAAAATCAGCCAACTTTTGTTCTAGCTGATAACTATTTTCTTGTTGCATTGCATTGGCAATTTTTTGTTCAAATTTAACCGCTTGTCCACTTAAATAGCCACGTTGAGCCTTACTTAAACCGCTGAGCCACATTCCATCAATTTGTGGCATAGTGTCCACTAAGAGCAATAAATCACTTAAATTACCTTGTTTAATTTCAAACTCCAATTCACAAATAACTTCTTTACCATATTGATTTTTAATCAAACCTTGATCAAGTGCCACCTCCACTTCAGACTCTCCTACTTTATATAACCAAATTTCACGAATGAAATCTGTACTAAACATCACTTGTAAACTATCGGCAATCTGTTTGGCATTCTCAAAAGGCAAATTAAATTTTTTAACTAAAGCGAGAAAATCGGGATCATTTTTTGAAAGTGCTAAATTATATTCAGGGCGAATATGTAAGCCACCAACTATTTCGCCTTGTGTTTTAAGCGTCATTTCAAATTGATGATTGTATGCACGCACCCTCAGCCCCATCTGTTTTGAGGCAAAAAACTGCTCAGGTGTATCATAATAACAATTCGCTAATAGTTGAGATTTATGCTCAATTAACTCAAACCGTTCTAAGCTATTCAGCCAATTTTTAATGAACGGAATGTTAGATTTATTGAGCATAATTTTCAGCTCAATTTCTGCTGGATTTTTGTTTTCCATTTAACACAGCCCCACAACGTTGTATAATCAAGCGGTTATTTTATCAATAAAAGTTGCAAAATGTTTTCTAAAATTCATCATAAACTGAATAACTTTGTTCAACGTGGGTTGGATAATCACTTACGCCTTGCTGTTACAGGGTTAAGCCGCAGTGGTAAAACAGCATTTATTACCAGCCTGATTGATCAGCTTTTACACATTAATCAAGCGGGCAACGCCCATTTGCATTTATTCGCCCCTGCTCGCAATGGGCAAATTATTTCGGTAAAGCGGGTAGAACAGGGCGATTTAACCATTCCTCGATTTGAATATGATAAAAACCGCCAATCTTTTGAAGCTAATCCGCCTTACTGGCCAAACTCAACCACTGGCATTAGTGAAATTCGTCTTGCGATTCGCTACCAACGCCAACACTCCCTACTTCGCCATATTAAAGAAACAAGTACGCTATATCTGGATATTTTTGATTACCCTGGCGAATGGCTATTGGATTTACCACTACTCTCTCTTTCATATAAAGAGTGGTCACAAACCCAGCAAGCGGTACATAAAGATAAACGTTTCGAATTGGCTCAACCTTGGTTACAAGCGGTCAAAAAAGTCGATCTTTTTGCAAAAACAAACGAAAACTTGCTCGCAGACTTAAGCCAGCAATACACCGATTATTTACTCGCCTGTAAAGCAGAGGGAATGCAATATATTCAGCCAGGGCGATTTGTGTTGCCAACAGAAAATTCAAAAGGTGCTCCCGTTTTCCAATTTTTTCCACTGTTAGATTTAAACCAAGCAGAATGGGAAAAGCTAGAGCAAAGCGATAAAAACAGCCTGTTCCATACACTAAAAAAACGTTATGAGCATTACCAGAAAAAAATTGTGAGACCATTTTATGAAGATTATTTCTCAACATTCGACCGCCAAGTGATCCTAGCCGACTGCCTCACACCATTAAATTATGGCTATAATGAATTTATGGAAATGAAATTAGGGCTACAGCAGCTTTTCAACCATTTTCATTACGGTAATCGATCACTATTTAGCCGACTTTTCTCTTCAAATATCGACAAGCTACTATTTATTGCCTCGAAAGCTGACCATATCACAAGCGATCAAATACCAAACTTAGAAAGCCTGATGCGACAACTTGTACAAGAAGGGGGCAGACACGCCGAATTTAATGGCATTGAAACGGGTTATTTAGCCATTTCTGCAATTCAAGCAACCGATGCGGTAAAAGTCACGCAAAACGATAAGACTCTGCGAGCAATTCGAGGTATCCGCTCAAGCGATAAAAAACAAGTGACGCTCTACCCTGGCACAGTGCCAAGCCGATTGCCAGATAAAAATTATTGGCAATTTAACCATTTTGAGTTCGATCAATTTGAGCCAAAACGGATTGAGTTTGACCAATCTATTCCACATTTACGAATGGATTCGGTATTACAATTTTTACTTGCGGATATGTTTGAGTAACCACAAGCGGTCATTTTTTATGAATTTTTTACTCGCTATGCTCGCACGTCTAGCCATCAGCAAAGTGGATAATAAAACACACGCTTTTTGCAAATTTTTCAGCAAATTTGACCGCTTGCAAAGGTTTCCCTCCTTTCGCTGTTCACTGTTTAGCTCGTTTAGGGTAGAATTCAAATAAATTTTTAACACTTTCTAAAATTATGGCAAAAAAACCAAAAGCAGCATCGAATACGATTGCATTAAATAAACGTGCTAGACACGAATATTTCATTGAAGATGAAATTGAAGCAGGGATTGAACTACAAGGCTGGGAGGTAAAAGCACTTCGAGCAGGAAAAGGCAATATCAGCGACAGTTACGTCATTTTTCGCAACGGCGAAGCCTTTTTATTTGGCGCGATGATTACGCCACTTAATATGGCATCAACCCACATCGTGAGTGACCCAACTCGCACCCGCAAACTCTTGCTAAAAAAGCGTGAGCTAGATTCACTTTTCGGAAAAGTCAATCGTGAAGGCTACACCATTGTAGCAACCTCAATGTATTGGAAAAATGCGTGGGCGAAAGTGAAAATTGGCTTAGCAAAAGGGAAAAAGCTACACGACAAACGTGAAGATATTAAAGATCGTGAATGGCAAGTCGCCAAACAACGTATTATGAAAAATGCGAATCGTGGATAAACCTTATCCATTAATAGATTTTAAATTAAGGAAATTAATATGATAGACCAGAATCTACTGCGTACCAACCTAGAAGAAGTTGCAGAAATATTAAAAATTAAACGTAATTTCATTTTAGATATTGAGCGTGTGAAATCGTTAGAAGAACAACGTAAAACCCTGCAAGTAAAAACTGAAACTTTACAGGCTGAGCGTAATGCACGTTCTAAAAATATCGGTGCCGCTAAAGCACGTGGCGAAGATATTTCAGCCCTTTTAGCTGAAGTGGATTCGATGGGTAACGAACTAGACTCAGCAAAAGTAGAATTAGACAAAGTCCAAAACCAAATCCGTGAATTACTATTATCTGTACCCAATTTACCCGCAGAAGAAGTTCCATTAGGTAAAGATGACAGCGAAAACCAAGAAATTTCTCGCTGGGGTGAGCCTCGTCAATTTGACTTTGAGGTGAAAGATCACGTAGCACTAGGTGAAGCGTTAAACGGTTTAGATTTTGCCGCAGGCGTGAAATTAACCGCTAGCCGTTTTGTGGTAATGAAAGGCAAACTGGCTCGTTTGCATCGTGCGTTATCGCAATTTATGTTAGATTTGCACACCGAACAGCACGGCTACATAGAAACCAACGTACCATTTTTAGTGAACCAAGATTCATTATTCGGCACAGGTCAGTTACCCAAATTCGGCGAAGATTTATTCCACACACAACCATTAATGGGGCAAGATCCGAACGAGGTACAGCGCTCATATAGCTTAATTCCAACCGCTGAAGTGCCTGTCACAAACTTAGTGCGTGATGAAATTATTGATGAAGAAACCTTGCCATTACGCTACACCGCCCACACACCGTGCTTCCGTTCTGAAGCGGGTTCTTACGGGCGTGATACGCGTGGTTTAATTCGTATGCACCAATTTGAAAAAGTAGAAATGGTGCAAATCGTTGCTCCTGAAAAATCAATGGAAGCCTTAGAAGAATTAACAGGCCACGCGGAAAAAGTATTACAACTTTTAGGCTTACCATACCGCAAAGTGTTACTCTGCACAGGCGATATGGGCTTCGGTTCAGCAAAAACTTACGATTTAGAAGTGTGGCTACCGGCGCAAAACACTTACCGTGAAATTTCATCTTGCTCAAATATGTGGGATTTCCAAGCGCGCCGAATGGCTGCACGTTGCAAAGCAAAATCAGACAAAAAAACTCGCTTAGTCCACACCCTAAACGGTTCAGGTTTAGCGGTTGGGCGTACGCTTGTAGCAGTACTTGAAAACTACCAAAATGCTGATGGCTCAATTACTGTGCCAGAAGTGTTAAGACCTTATATGGGTGGAACTGAGATTATCACAGTCTAGTCTGTTATACTACATAGAAGCCAATCTTAATCAGGTTGGCTTCTAACTGTTAAATTCCGAAAATATTTTTCCAATGCATCATCCAATTGAGAAATTGATTCTGTGATATTTTCAATTTTTATATCAAATTGACTATCAGATAAATATTTTCTATCATTTAACACCTTTGAAGATAAATTATCAACTTCCTTCCAATAAGAAAATTCTAGTAACTCTTTTTCTCTTACAGATTCTATAATATATCCAAACCCATTTATGCTTTGGACGGGCTTTATATCATTAGCTATAATATAGAGTTTATCATCATTAGTTGCTAGCCAATGTTCACAAATAGTATATCCATTCAAAATCGCTTCTCTTTCATCAGTCCCAATACAAATACTTCTTATCCAATATGTATCCATTGCAGAATTAAGACAAGCAGCTCTGATTGAATTTAATGAATTTCTTTCTTTCACAAAATTTTTTCTTATTCTTTTTCGTCTTTCCTTTATTTCACTTGATAAAGTATGAATTACTGATTTATCATTAATTTTCCAAAAGGCATATTTTGCCAATTCTAATTCAAAAGCTGACACCATATCTAAATAATGGATAACTCCATATAAATAATGCCTGAATTTATCTAAACCAGATTGCCCTGAGTTATACTTATAGATATACTGTATTAATAAGTATGGTAAATAAAAACATCCTAATGCTTTTTGTGTATCTAAAGGAAGATCTCTAAATATTATTTTTTCTTCCTCAACATTAAATGGTTTATTCGTTGCATTAGGATCATCAACATAACTAGGAATAAATTTTTTACAAAATAAGTTATAAGCCTCTCTTGCTCTAGAGATATAACAGCCAGGCATTTCATTTATACCTAAAGCAGAAATTAATATATTTGGACACTCGGTAAGTATCTTATATAAAGGATATAACCCTAATTTCTTAATATCTTCTACAGTAGAATTTTTATCTAGCCTTTCCATTCTTTGGATCGTACAATTATCCAAATTGATTTGAATCGCTTCTTTTAGTCTATTTTTACACTTAGCATACCATATTAAATGTTCTAAATTATCACTAGATAATATTGGGCTATAAACTCTTACATTATTAGCATTCATAATGTATCTCCTACTTTTCTTAATTCAATGCTGAGCAATATAATCTTCCAAAACCTTATTCATTCTACTCTGCCAACCCTTGCCTGTAGCTTTAAAAGCCTCAATCACATTTGATGAATAACGAATTGTCACACTCACTTTTTTGTTTTGGCTTAAAGGTCTGCCCCTTTTCTTAGCTTGTGATTGTAAAACTAAAGATTGAAGTTGTTCAGGCATTTGCTGGAATGCCAAAGCATTATCAATATCTGCCTGTGTCCATTCCGGATTTTCATTATCTATTATCTGATTTTCTGTTTTTTTCATAAATTGCAATCTCTCTTGAATTAGCTTTTCTAAAACTGATTACCCTCACCACTTCCTGCCTTAGACAAAAAACCAAGGCGTAAAGTCGAGTCTCAATTAGTCCTAAAGCTTGATACCTAATTTCGCCGTATTCATTGCGTAAATCTTGTTTAATAAATGCAGTATCAAATTCGAAATCCTTTACCATTGAGAAAGGGAGTCCTCTTTCTAAGGTATTTTTTATACTTTTTTGCTCATCATATTCCAATTTCATTTGCGATGAACCTCATCAGTTATAACATCATCACTCAATCAAATCAATATTTTTTGTTGTTACAAAAATATCTTGAAATATCATAATCAAAGTTCTGCATTTTCTCACTTATCATTTAATGATTTTTCGAAGCATATCGCAAAAATCTGCAAAAAACCTTGTAAATCCCACCGCTTGCCATTCAAAAGAGCCTTGTTTTACGGTATTATCATAGCAATTTTTTAACTAATTCAAAGCAAGGTTAGATTTTATGCAACAACAATACACCCCAAGTGAGATTGAACCGAAAGTTCAGCACTATTGGGCAGAAAATAAAGTGTTCAAAGCAGTTAAAGACGTTACTAAAGAGAAATATTATTGCCTTTCAATGCTGCCTTATCCATCAGGCAAATTGCATATGGGACACGTGCGTAACTACACGATTGGCGATGTAGTTTCACGCTATCAACGTATGATCGGTAAAAACGTGCTTCAACCAATGGGTTGGGACGCATTCGGCTTGCCAGCAGAAGGGGCAGCGGTGAAAAACAATACTGCTCCGGCTAAATGGACGTACGAAAATATCGAATATATGAAAGGTCAGCTTAAAATGCTGGGCTTCTCTTACGACTGGGATCGTGAAGTGACAACCTGTCGCCCTGAATATTACAAATGGGAGCAATGGTTCTTTACTGAGCTGTATAAAAAAGGCTTGGTTTATAAAAAAACCTCAACCGTAAACTGGTGTCCGAATGATGAAACCGTACTTGCCAACGAGCAAGTTCACGAGGGTTGCTGCTGGCGTTGCGATACGCCTGTTGAACAGCGTGAAATTCCGCAATGGTTTATCAAAATCACCGATTATGCCGAAGAGTTATTAACCCAGTTAGACAACCTTCCGCAATGGCCAGATCAAGTCAAAACAATGCAACGCAACTGGATTGGTCGTTCTGAAGGGGTGGAAATCACCTTCAAAATCGCTGGTTCAAACGCAACCTTGCCTGTTTACACCACTCGCCCAGATACCTTCTTTGGCGTGAGTTATGTGGCGGTAGCAGCCGCTCACCCATTGGCAGAATTGGCAGCAGAAAATAGTCCTGAATTAGCGGAATTTATCCGTGAGGCTAAAAACACCAAAGTGGCGGAAGCCGAACTTGCCACAATGGAGAAAAAAGGAATGGCGACTGGCTTATTCGCTATTCACCCATTAACAGGCAAAGAAGTGCCAGTTTGGGTCGCAAACTTCGTATTAATGCACTATGGAACTGGTGCGGTAATGGCTGTGCCTGCCCACGATGAACGTGACTTCGAGTTCGCTCAAAAATACGATTTGCAAATTAATCAGGTAATTCGACCGCTTGATGGCTCAGAATGGGATTTCTCAAAAGCAGCTTACACCGAACACGGTAAATTAATCAATTCTGCTGAATTTGACGGCTTAGAATTTGAGGTAGCATTTAATGCGATTGCAGACAAATTAGAAGCAATGGGCGTGGGTAAACGCCAAGTGAATTTCCGTCTGCGTGACTGGGGTGTTTCTCGCCAGCGTTATTGGGGGGCACCAATTCCAATGATGACAACCGAAGAAGGCGAAGTGGTAACTGTTCCATTACAAGATCTACCCGTGATCCTGCCTGAAGATGTGGTGATGGACGGCGTGAAAAGCCCAATCAAAGCAGATCCAGAATGGGCAAAAACCACTTACAACGGCAAACCCGCATTGCGTGAAACCGATACTTTCGACACCTTTATGGAGTCATCTTGGTACTACGCACGCTACACTTGCCCGCAATATTTTGATGGAATGTTAGATTCTGACGAGGCAAATTATTGGTTACCCGTAGATCAATATATCGGCGGTATTGAGCACGCGACAATGCACTTGCTCTACTTCCGTTTCTTCCACAAATTATTGCGTGATGCAGGCATTTTAAATTCAGACGAGCCAGCAACGAAACTGCTTTGTCAAGGTATGGTACTTGCCGATGCGTTCTACTACACCAGCCCAACGAACGAGCGTATCTGGGTAAGTCCAACGCAAGTAACACTTGAGCGTGATGAAAAAGGCAGAATCACTAAAGCAACCGATCCTGAAGGTCGTGAGCTAGTTCATAGCGGTATGACGAAAATGTCAAAATCGAAAAACAACGGTATCGACCCACAAGAAATGGTGGAAAAATATGGTGCGGATACGGTTCGCTTATTTATGATGTTCGCCTCCCCTGCAGAAATGACCCTTGAATGGCAAGAATCTGGCGTAGAAGGCGCAAAACGATTCTTAGGTCGTGTATGGAATTTAGTGTATGAATATGCAAAATCGCCAGCAACGACAACTTTAGATACATCTGCATTAGACAAAGCCCAAAAAGAGCTTCGCCGTGATGTTCATAAAACAATAGCGAAAGTGAGTGATGATATTGGTCGCCGCCAAACCTTCAACACAGCAATTGCGGCGGTAATGGAACTAATGAATAAGCTCACCAAGGCACCGCTTGAAAGTGAGCAAGACAAAGCAGTAATGGCGGAGGCCTTAAGTGCGGTGGTGCGTATGCTCTACCCAATTACGCCACATATCTGTTTTGAATTATGGCAAGCCTTAGGTAATGAGCAAACCATCGACTTCGCCCCTTGGGTGCAAGCAAACGAAACTGCAATGGTAGAAGATGAAAAACTCGTTGTGGTGCAAGTAAACGGTAAAGTGCGTGGCAAAATTACCGTACCTGCAACCGCAACTGAAGATGAAGTGAAAACTATTGCCAAAGCAGAACCGAATGTAGTGAAATTCTTAGATGGTCAAGAAATCATTAAAGAAATCTATATTCCATTTAAAATGTTGAGCTTTGTAGTTAAAGGATAATATCTATATAAATTGATAGTACAAGCTGCTAAGCTTGTACTATCTTAGAGGAAAACTTATGATTAAAAAACTCTCCCTCGTTGCTGTTTTAGCCCTCACTGCTTGCAGTTGGCATTTTAAAAACAACGAAGTACTACCTGAATCACTCAGAACATTAACGCTTGAAAGTGCCGATCAACATAGTGAAATGTCTCGTATTTTACGTAATCAATTACAATTAAATGATGTAAAATTAGTGCCAAGTTCTGTAAATGTATCAAAACTTCGTTTAGTTTCAACATCTACAAATAGCAAGGTTGTCTCAGTATTTAAACAAGCTCGTGAAGCAGAAAAAATATTAACACTGAATGTAGAAGCAATTGCAGATATTCCAAATAAAGGGCAATATCCACTAGCGGTTTCTGCCCATCGAACTTTCTTTGATGACTCTCGTGCTGCACTTGCCAAGTCAGCAGAAAAAGAGATGATTATGAAAGATATGTACGAACAAGCCTCTCGCCAGTTAATTATTAAAATGGCTGCGTTGAAAAAAGAACTTTCAAAATAACAATAATTTGTAGGGGCGAACTATTTTTCGCCATTTATCTATGCAAAAGCTATTCCCTGAAGCGCTTCAACTTTCTCTAAACAAAGGATTACATCCCTTTTATTTATTAACAGGGAACGACTTGTTGTTGGTGAATGAATCTAAAGATTTGATTATCCAATCCGCTCGTTTAAAAGGCTTTGATGAGAAAAAAGAGATTGACGTAAAAAATGACACAAACTGGGAAGCACTTTTTGAAACAGCCCAAGAAATGGGATTATTTTTCTCCCGACAAATCATTATTTTGAATTTTCCTGAATCTCCAACAACGACACAATTTAAAAAGCTATCCGAATTCTGTGCATTAATTCATTCAGATCTCCTTTTTATTTTGCATTTGCCTAAATTTTCCAAAACGATGGAAAAGCAGGCTTGGTTTACCCAAATTGAGCCTCAAGTAGTACAAATTAACTGCCAAACGCCAGAAATCAGTAAGTTACCTCAGTGGTTAAGCAATAGAGCAAAAGAGATGAATTTGCAACTCGAACCTGAAGCAAATCAGCTACTCTGCTATAGCTACGAGGGCAACTTACTTGCATTAAAACAAGCATTACAACTACTACAGCTTCAATGCAATGATGGCAAAATTACCCTTAATAAAGTCAAAGAAGTAGTGGAACATTCCGCTCAATTTACTCCATTCCAATGGATTGATGCCCTTTTTGAAGGGAAAATCGGGAGAGCTCAACGCATTTTACATCACTTACAAAATGAAGAAGTACAAGCGGTTGTTTTATTACGTATCATACAAAAAGAGCTGATGATTTTACTTGAAATCACACGCGCCCCCACACCAGTCTCAAGCGAACAACCGCTCTTTAATGGTAATTTAAGAACGGAATTTGACCGCTTGAAGATCTGGCAAAACCGCAGACCATTTTACAGCCAGATTGTACAACGATTAAATTATAAAAAACTTTACGCTCTAATCCACCAACTGGCCGAATTAGAGCGTAAAGTCAAACAAGAATTTAGCGATGATATTTGGCTAGAGCTAGAGAGTTTCTCTGCTCAATTTACATAGCTAATATTTTTCTAAATCTTCGCTAAAAAGATCCTCCTCTTCACTGGCGATAGCGTGCTTTTCCGCTGCCCAATCCCCCAAATCAATGATCTGACAACGCTCACTGCAAAATGGGCGATATTTACTTTCTTTATTCCACACAACCTCTTTTTCACAAGTCGGGCAATTTACGATAGTTTCTGACATTCTTTTTCCTTTTTATTTGCTAATGTTAGGTATTTCTGGTGCAGACTATTCACTTGCTCTTTAATCAAAACGAATCCTTGCTCAATCGGTAAGTTATTTTCAATCAGATCATCAGCGTAACTTAATCTTTCTTCACGGCTGACTTGAGTCGCCATGATTTTTCGGATGGTTTCCACTTTGCTTTTATCTCGTTTGGTGGCTCGTTCGAGCTGAATTTCTGGGCTGACATCAACCACTAAAATGCGGTCACAAAATTCGGTGAGCTTATTTTCAATCAAGAGTGGTACAACCCAAATCAGATAACAAACGGTCGATTCTTGCAATTTTTTTACCATTGTTTCTCGAATTGCTGGGTGGAGTAAATTATTCAACCACGTTTTTTCGTTTTCATTGTTAAACACAATGTAGCGGAGTGCGGTGCGGTCTAGCTCTCCATCTGCAGTTAAAATTTGCTTACCAAAATGCTCAGCAATTTTCACTAAAAGTGGTGAGCCTTTTTCAACCACTTGGCGAGCGACAATATCGGCATCAATCACTTCTACACCAAGTTCGGCGAATAAATCCGAAACGGTGGTTTTACCACTGCCAATTCCACCTGTTAAACCCACAATGTAAGTCATAAAAGTTCCTCAAAATTAAAGTTCCTCAATTCTAATAATTAATCCCCCAGCTTTCAAGCGTTACAATAACGCCCACCGCCAAACTAATAAACGGAATAAATGCCAACTTTTCTAATTTTTGCTTTTTTATCCACCAATAAGTTAAGTAATAAAAAATGCCTAATAAACAAGCCGTTAATATCAGCAGTAACATTTTTTCTATATTGAATAAGGGAGATAACGCTAGCAATAACAACATATCGCCAAAGCCAAATGTTTCTTTTTTAAAAACGAGAAAGGAAAAGAGCGCGATAAATAAACAAAACAGTGAGGTAAACAATAACGTTTGATTATGGAAATGGTTTACGCTTTCCCATAAAACAAGTAGAAAAATAAGCCCGATATAGCGAGTATCCGTTAGGTAATAGCAAATATCTAAAAGAGAAAGAAAGCAAAGTAGAATAAAAATTCCGCCCATAATCGGGTTTTCCGAACAATACATAATAAGCGGAAAAAGTAGAAAAAAGAGGTTTACCCATCTTGTTTGTTGAGATTTTAAAGACGAGAGTGCAATAAATTGCTGCTCGGTTAAATTAAGCTGATTGATTGAATTAGCTGCTTGATAAATTTGCTGGTTTATTCTTATTGCAAATCTTGGCATTTCCGCTTTAAACCAAAAGGCAGATAAAAAGGAAAGTAAAAGCCACATAATTACTCCACTAAACTTCCCATATCAAAAATGGGTAGATATAAACCGACAATAATAGTCCCCACAATTATTCCCATCAGTAACATCAACATTGGCTCTAATAACTGAGAGAGCATATCAATTTGATAATCCAGTTTTTGTTGGTACATCTCGCTAATATGTTCGCATATGTTGGCAACGTTGCCGCTTTGCTCGCCGATTTCGATCATTTGTGGCATATCTAAGCCAAACACATTTGGATTAATGCCTTGCGAAAATGGGTAGCCTTGTTGCAAGAGATTTAGCATAAATTCAACCTCTTTTTGTAATATAGGATCATCACTTTTTTCAGATAAAAAGGATTTTAATACCAAATCTAACGGAATATGAGCATTCAACATTAAAGCCATATTTTGGCTAAAAAAGACAATACGGGCTTGCTGTATGATTTGTCGAAATACAGGGAGTTTAGACAATAACGCCATTTTTAACCTCACAAACCCGTTCTCTCTTTTTGCAAAAAAGAGGAAAAAAACGACCGCTAGTAATAAACTAAGTAGAAGATGCTTCTGTTCAATCAAACACTGGGAAAGAGAAAATAGTATTTCCGTAATCAGTGGTAAGGCTTTCTCTTTTGTGCCGTAAAGTTCTGCAAACTGGGGCACAATGAAGATCAACAATCCGAGAGAAAGAGACAGGGAAATAAACAATACAATCGCAGGATAAAACAGGATTTTCTTCACTTTTTTAGCTAACTTATCAGACTTAGCTCGGCTTTTCGCCAAATTCGTTAAGATGATACCTAGTTTTCCGCTTTGCTCGCCCATTTTAATCAGTTGAAGTTCTTGATTAGCAATAAATTTATCTTGTTTCTCTAATGATTGTGAAAAAGAATAACCATTTTCAATCAGCAAAATGAGCTCGCTTAGCCATTGATACATTTTAATATTTCGGCAGTTTTGTAAAATCATCGAAAGAGCCTGTTTTAACGATATAGCGGAATTCACTAATAACGCAAGCTGGGAAATAAATTGGCTGATCTGCTCTCTTTTCGGATTTTGAGATAAAACGAAGTTTCGATTAATGCGAATCTGCTCATAACCTTTCATTAGCAACATACTTTCAAGCTCTTCTCGGCTGCTAGATAATCGGCTGCCTTTACGTTTTTGTTGGAAACGATCAACCGCTTTCCAATGGTATTCATAGATTTTCGCCATTTCCTAATACCCTCAAAATTTCATTCTGATCTGTTTTTCCTTCCACTAATTTTTCTTTTGCACTCTCAGCTAAGGTTTCAAAATCTAAACAAGCGGTCGTTTTTTCAAAATTTTTTGCAGTTCTGCTCAAGAGTTGATAAATCCCAATTCTACCTTTGTAGCCTTGATAGCAATGCGTACATCCAATTCCTCCGCACGTTGTACAAAGCCGCCTTAATAGACGTTGAGCAACGACGAGTAATAATGTATTTTTTAGTTCATATTCCTTAATGCCTAGTTGTAATAATCGCTCTATGGCAGAGGGTGAATCATTAGTATGTAATGTCGAAAGAACCAAATGCCCAGTTTGTGCCGCTCTTAAGGCAATTTCTGCACTCTCCTCATCACGGATCTCACCTAGCATAATGATGTCAGGATCTTGTCGAAGGAAGGTTCTCAGTAGTTGGCTAAAATCAAGATGAATACCACGATTTACCTGAGTTTGAATAATACCCTCTATCTCAATTTCAATTGGATCTTCCGCGGTTAAAATATGTTTTTCATTGCTATTTAAATGACTTAATGCACTATAAAGCGTGATACTTTTACCACTACCTGTCGGCCCTGTTACTAGAATCAAGCCTTGCGGTTGATTCAGTGCATTGAGCAATTTTTCTTTCTGGCTTGGGGTAAATCCTAACTCTAAAAAGTCCAAATTAATTGGCTTATTTTTTTGAATCCGAAGTACCACTTTTTCACCAAAATGCGTAGGCAAAGTTGAAACGCGGAAATCTAAGGTTTCTGCTAAAATCGTTTTAAAATGAAATTGCCCATCTTGAGGCAAACGGGTTTCACTAATATCTAGTTTCGCTAGTAATTTAATTCGAGAAATCAGTCGGTTTGATACATTTTGAGGAAACGTTTTATAAAGATGTAAAACTCCATCAATTCTTAGTCGAATGAGTAACCTCTCTTTCTGAGGCTCCAAATGGATGTCTGAGGCATTATTTTTTAAGCAAAATTTAAAGAGATTATCTAAAATTTGAATAATCGGATCGTTTCTATCTACCTGCTCTGCATTTGATAACGAATAAGCGGCATTATCCTCATAAATTTCACTCTGCAAGCGACTCTGCTCGGGTGAAAGGGCATTAAGTAAAAATTTCAACTCATCAGAGGAAATCAAAACAGGCTCAATCTGCTTATGATGAATAAAAGCAAAGATTTCACACGCACTCAAGTTTTGCATATCATCAATCGCTAACCATAATTGTGATTCAGTTTCTCGCAACGGAACGGCTAAATATCGCAACAAAATCTGCTTTTCATTGCCGTTTTTTGCCCATTGTTCGGCAGAAATTTCAATGATTTGCTGGCTGTTAAGATCGGTAACTGAATACGCCATTTTGATTTCCTCTCTACCTAGCTAATTACAAAAACCTGCGGGGAACAAGCTGGTATCATTATTCGAGGCGGTACAACTTGCACTCCAACTGATCGTATTATTGGAAAAGGCTGGTGTTAGCGTGTAGCTATAGCCGTCAAGCGAGCCTTTTCCTGTTACGGTAATCACACCTTTATTTACCGTAATCGTCTTAAGATATTTGGTGTCGCTAGTATCAGCTTTATTGGCTTGAATACCATTTGTACCGCCCGAACAATTATCCAGCTCATTACGGTTATAAATACACAGCTCAACATCTGATTTATAAGAAGCCGATGCTCTCAATAATTCAGATAAAGCCGCTTTTTGTGTGTAAGCGTTGTAAGATGGAATCGCAATAGTGGCTAGAATGGCAATAATTGCAATCACGATCATTAGCTCAATCAAGGTAAACGCTTTTGCAAGCGGTCGAAAAAGATAAATTTTTTGCATATAAATTCCTTATAAAAAAACCAAAAAGTTTGGCAAACAAAGTGTGCAAATTTTTTGCTAAAGGTGCGACTATCAATTTCTAAATTTTCGACACAGATCGAAAAAATAAATATTCACTCTGTTTATTCATACAGTTTTTTGCTAGAATTTCGCAAAATTTTTCAAATTCAAGGATAAAAAATGGCAAAAGCACCTAAAACCGCCTATGTTTGTAATGATTGTGGGGCGGAATACTCCCGTTGGATGGGGCAATGCCGTGAATGTAAGGCTTGGAATACCATCAGCGAAGTTAGGTTGATTTCGAGTAAAGAATCAGCAAAATCTGACCGCTTTAGTGGTTACGCAGGTAAAACATCAGGCAAAGTGCAAGCACTTTCAGATATTAGCCTGCAAGAAGTGCCTCGCTTTAGCAGTGGTTTTAATGAGCTAGATCGTGTGCTAGGTGGGGGGGTTGTACCAGGTTCTGCCATTCTTATTGGCGGACACCCTGGTGCAGGCAAAAGTACGCTTTTACTCCAAGTAATGTGTGGCTTAGCTCAAAATATCCCTACTCTTTATGTTACAGGTGAGGAATCTTTGCAGCAAGTGGCAATGCGTGCTAACCGTTTAGGTTTACCTGCACAAAATCTTAAAATGCTATCTGAAACCTCCGTTGAGCATATTTGCAATATTGCCGATCAAGAAAAACCTAAAATTATGGTAATCGATTCTATTCAAGTGATGCACTTATCCGATATTCAATCCTCTCCAGGAAGCGTTTCACAGGTTCGAGAATGTGCTTCATTTTTAACTCGTTATGCTAAAACCCGCCAAGTCGCCATTATTATGGTAGGGCATGTCACTAAAGATGGGACACTTGCTGGCCCAAAAGTATTGGAACACGCTATTGATGCTTCATTATTACTTGAAGGCGAATCCGATTCTCGATTCCGCACTTTGCGTAGCCATAAAAACCGTTTTGGTGCAGTAAATGAGCTAGGTGTATTCGCAATGACTGAGCAGGGCTTGAAAGAGGTTAAAAATCCCTCTGCAATTTTCCTTAGCCGTAGCGAAGAACAAACGCCTGGTAGCTCTGTAATGGTGTTGTGGGAAGGAACTCGCCCACTTCTAGTTGAAATTCAGGCTCTAGTCGATCATTCAATGCTAGCAAATCCTCGCCGTGTCGCCGTTGGTTTAGATCATAACCGTTTATCGCTACTGCTTGCAGTTTTACATCGACACGGCGGACTACAAATGTCAGATCAAGACGTGTTTGTCAACGTCGTAGGCGGTGTGAAAGTAACCGAAACCAGTGCCGATCTGGCTCTGATCTTGGCTTTAATGTCTAGCTTTCGCAATCGCCCATTACCACAAGATTTAGTTATTTTTGGCGAGGTGGGATTAGCAGGGGAAATCCGTCCTGTGACTAGCGGACAAGAACGAATTAGTGAAGCAGCAAAACACGGTTTTAGGCGAGCCATCATTCCCCACGGTAATGCGCCTAAAAAGCCGATTAAAGATATGGACGTTTTTACTGTTAAAAAACTAAGTGATGCGTTAGATATTCTTTATAATTTATAGCAGTAGGGCAAATAACTATTTGCCCTCATCCAATTTATTTAAGAATGCTCTATCACTTTAGGTTTATTACCTTTAAAAATATAGTATAAATTAATACAAACGACTAAAGCATTTAAGCCTGTCACTGGAATTGAGCCAATCAATAAACCATAAACAACAAAACAAGCACAACCTAACGAATTGATTACACGGAGCTTAATCACATCTTTTAATAAAAATGAGCTAGCAACCAAAACCATTGCGACATAGCCTAAAATTTCAACATACTCCATTGAAGTCTCCCTAAACAATAAAAATTAAAATCAACGGTCATATTTTAAGATGTCTGAACATATTTGTATCTAGGACGAAAAATAGCAAAGGTTTGCGTTCAACTTTTTATTTTTGATTGCTTATTTATTAATCACTTTTACGTTTAAGCACCATAAAATGGCAGCGATATGGATTATTTTCATCCACTTCCGACCATTTTTCTTCTATCAATGTCCAATTTTCTTCATCAAATTCAAAGAAAGTATCGCCATCGATCTCCGCTTGAATGTCGGTTAAATAGAGCTGCTCTGCTTGTGGTAACGCTTGTTTAAATAATTCTCCTCCGCCAATAATCATCATTTCATCACCATTTGCAAGATTTCTAGCTAATTCGACCGCTTGTTCAAGCGATTGGGCAACATAAGCGCCTTCCACAATCATCTCTGAGCGAGAAAGAATAATATTCGGGCGTTTTGGTAGAAGCCTGCCTATTGATTCATACGTCTTTCTTCCCATAATCACCGGTTTGCCTACCGTATTTTGACGAAACCACGCTAAATCCACAGGTAAATGCCACGGCATTTCGTTACCTTTACCAATCACATTATTCTTTGTTCGAGCTACGATCACGCTAATTTTCATTTTCTATACCTTTTATGTCACTTGGTTCGATTTTATATCAAATTCAGCGTGATTTTACACCTTAAAAATGATAATTTTATTCGCATTATTTTTTAAATAAAAGTGAAGCACTTATGTCAAAAACTATCGTCATTAAATTCGGAACAAGCACGCTAACGCACGGCCAAAAAAGTTTAAGTCGCCCTTATATATTAGAACTCGTGAAACAAATCGCACAATTGCACCAAAACCATCGGGTGATCGTTGTCACCTCAGGTGCCGCAGCAGCTGGGCGTGATTATCTAGGACACCCACAACTCCCGAATACCTTAGCATCTAAACAGATGTTAGCGGCAGTTGGGCAAAGCCAATTAATTCGAGTGTGGGAAAATTTATTTGATATTTATAATATTCATATCGGGCAAATGTTATTAACCCGTGCTGATCTTGATGACCGTGAGCGTTTTTTAAATGCTCGTGATACCCTCGATGCGTTACTCGCTCAAAAAATTATCCCTGTCATTAATGAAAATGATGCCGTAGCCACTGAAGAATTTAAAGTAGGCGATAACGATAATTTATCTGCATTAGTTGCTATTCTTGCCCAAGCAGATCAGCTCTATTTATTGACCGATCAAGAGGGATTATTTAATGCTGATCCTCGCTCGAACGCTGATGCTAAATTACTTTCTGTAGTGGAAAAGATTACGCCTGAAATCCGCCAAATGGCAGGTGGCAGTTCAACAGGTTTAGGGACAGGCGGAATGAGCACTAAAATTACAGCAGCCGATATCGCCACTCGCTCAGGCGTAGAAACGATTATCGCCTCTGGCTCTCGTCCGAATGTGTTGGTTGATTTAGCAAATGGCGAGGCTATCGGCAGCAAATTTTTAGTACAATCTGACCGCTTGGAGGGTAGAAAGCGTTGGATCTTTGCCGCCCCACAAGTAGGGGAAATTGTTGTAGATTTAGGTGCTGAGCAAGCGTTGCTGCAACATAAATCATTATTACCGGTTGGCGTTTCTCAAATTAAAGGCGAGTTTACACGCGGAGAGGTTATTAAAATCTTCAATCAAGACGGAAAGGCTATTGCCTTAGGTATTGCTCGCTACAGCAGTGAGGCTTTACTTCGCATTAAAGGGAAAAAATCGAAAGAAATTGAGCTACTACTGGGCTATGAATTTGGCTCTGTCGCCGTACATAGTGATGAAATGGTGGTGTATTAATGGAATTAGGCATTGATATTTTAGCCATTTTATTCCTAGTTGCTACCATTGCTGGTTTTATTGATGCTATTGCAGGCGGAGGCGGGCTACTGACTATTCCAGCTTTAATGGCTGCAGGATTGCCACCAGCAATCGCATTAGGTACAAATAAATTACAAGCCTGCGGTGGATCATTTTCCTCCTCTTTTTATTTTATTCGTCAAAAAGCCGTGAATTTAAAGCCGATTTGGAGACTTATTTTATGTACTTTTATCGGCTCTGCCGCAGGGACTATTTTTGTACAAAATATTGATGTTGACTTCCTAAAAACATTACTGCCATTTTTAATTTTAATGATTGGTGTCTATTTTCTAGTTAGCCCAAATGTAGGAGATAAAGATCGTAAACAGCGAATTAGTTTTACTACTTTTGCTTTTACCGCATCCATTGCACTAGGTTTTTATGATGGTATGTTTGGTCCTGCAACAGGCTCTTTTATTACACTAGCCTTTATCTTACTACTGGGCTTTAACTTACCTAAAGCCGTTGCACACGCAAAAGTCATTAATTTTACCTCTAACTTTGCTTCACTGATTTTTTTTACTATCGGTGGTGCGATCATTTGGAAAGTCGGTTTAATTATGATGGTAGGACAATTTATTGGTGGCACACTCGGTGCTAAAATGGTAATGACAAAAGGCAAAAAATTAATTCGCCCAATGCTCGTAACAATGTCTTTTATTATGGTTGCTAAAATGCTCTACGAACAAGGAATTTTTAATTAATAATGAATAAAGCAAAACGTGTTGAGATTTTAACTCGCTTACGCAACGAAAACCCCAAGCCGACTACGGAACTCAATTATAGCAATCCCTTTGAATTACTCATTGCCGTAATTCTTTCCGCACAAGCCACCGATAAAGGGGTAAACAAGGCAACGGATAAACTATTTCCTGTAGCAAATACGCCACAAGCAATTTTAGATTTAGGTGTAGATGGGCTAAAAGAGTATATTAAAACTATCGGATTATTTAATAGCAAAGCTGAAAATATTATTAAAACCTGTCGAGATCTCATTGAAAAACACAATAGCGAAGTACCCGAGAATCGCGATGCCTTAGAAGCTCTTGCTGGCGTAGGCAGAAAAACAGCAAATGTTGTAATGAATACAGCTTTCGGGCATCCAACTATTGCGGTAGATACCCATATTTTCCGTGTTGCTAACCGTACCAACTTCGCGCCTGGCAAAAATGTCGTACAAGTTGAAGAAAAGCTACTCAAAGTCGTACCAGATGAATTTAAAGTGGATGTTCACCATTGGCTAATTTTGCACGGTCGCTATACCTGCGTTGCCCGCAAACCTCGCTGCGGCTCTTGTATTATTGAAGATTTATGCGAATTTAAAGAAAAAACGGATATGTAGCAAGCGGTGATATTTTAGGGAAATTTTGCAAAATGGATATCTATTTAGTCGGCGGTGCGGTGAGAGATAAATTACTTGGCTTGCCCGTGAAAGATCAGGATTTTTTGGTAGTGGGAGCAACTTCTGAGCAGCTTATCGCTCAAGGCTTTCAGCAAGTAGGGGCAGATTTTCCTGTTTTTCTCCACCCTGAAACCAAAGAGGAATATGCGTTAGCCCGCCAAGAGCGTAAACAAGGTAATGGCTACAACGGCTTTATTTGCGATTTTTCGCCAGAGGTCACACTAGAACAAGATTTAATCCGCCGAGATCTCACCATTAATGCTATTGCACAAAATGAAAATGGCACGATCTTTGACCCTTACCACGGCGTAAAAGATTTAGAAAACCGTGTGTTACGCCACATTTCACCCGCATTCAGCGAAGATCCGCTTAGAGTATTACGTGTGGCTCGCTTTGCTGCCCGCTTTCACCATTTCGGCTTTTCGATAGCCGCTGAAACCCTTGATTTAATGCGAAATATTGCGGAAAGTGGCGAGCTAGAAACGCTCACCGCAGAACGAGTGTGGCTCGAAACACAAAAAGTATTTGAAACTAACAATCCATCCATTTATTTTGAGGTTTTGCGTTCAGTTGGGGCATTAAAAGTCTTATTTCCCGAGCTAGAGCGGCTTTTCGGCGTGCCACAACCAGCACAGCATCACCCCGAAATTGATTCGGGTGTACATACATTAATGGTGTTGGAACAAGCCACAAGACTTGCAAAAAATGCGGAAAATCCGACCGCTTTACTGTTTGCCGCTCTCTGTCACGATCTTGGCAAAGGCTTAACACCGAAAGAGATTTTGCCTCACCACTACGGGCACGAAGTCAAAGGTATTCAACCTACCCGAGAATTGGCTAATCGTTTAAAAATACCCACAGAGATTAAAGATTTCGCATTGCTTGTTACAGAATATCACACCCATTGCCACAAAATGGCAGCACTCCGCCCTGAAACTGTCATCAAGCTCTTTAATGCCCTTGATGTATGGCGAAAACCAAAACGATTTTTTGATTTTCTGCTTGCTTGTGAGGCGGATGCAAGGGGGCGATTAACCTTTGAAAATCGCGATTACCCACAAGCCGCACTTGCTCAAAAATATTACCGAGCCGCAATGAAAATTGATGTGCAACAAGTTATTCAAGACGGATTTGAAAAACAAGGAATTCGAGAGGAATTAAATAAACGTAGAGGTTATGCTGTGAAAAAAATAAAACAAACAAATTGTTAAGATATTAAATGCAAAAAACCTAAAGCCAATGCTTTAGGTTTTCTTTATTACTCGTACTCTTCCAACCAAATGGTTAAAATCGCCTCAAGAATATGTTCGTTTGATGCTTCAGGATCGTCATCAAAATCGTCCATTTCGCAAATCCATTTGTGCATATCGGTAAAACGCACGGTGGTTGGATCTAAATCTGGATTCATATCATACAGATTTTCTGCGATCATTCGGGTATCTGTCCATTTCATTAGTGTGCTGCCTCATTTGCGTGGTTTAAGTTATATTTTGGAATTTCAACAACGAGATCTTCCTCGCCAACAACACATTGGCAGCTCAAACGACTATCCATTTCTAAGCCCCAAGCCTTATCTAACATATCTTCTTCTTGATCGGTTGTATCGTTTAAAGAATCAAACCCCTCACGAATGACGACATGGCAAGTAGTACAAGCACAAGAACAATCACAAGCGTGGTGAATTTCCACCCCAGCATCGTGTGCAACTTCTAATAAATTATCCCCAGTCTTAGCCTCAATAACCATACCTTCTGGGCAAAACTCTTCGTGTGGAAGAAATACAATTTTTGGCATCTTAATTTTCCTTTAATTAATCCCATTCAATATTATCTATATGCTCTCCAATGAAGTTGAACATTTCATCTTCATTCTCAACCAAATAAATAATAATATTTTTCAATTCTCTCGCTTTTTCTTTGCTTTTCTCCGAAAGCGGATAAGTTACATAATAGCACCCTACCTCAGGATCTTCCTCTAATAACTCTAATAGGCTTGGACGATAAATACTAAGATAAGCTCGTAAAAATGCCGCCCAATTATAGCCGTTCATATAAGCAGCTTCATATTTTGCATTAATTCGCTCGCCTAATTCAAAAATGCGATTATCTTCTAAATCAAATTCCACCGAAACAGTTCTAAACGGCTCTGAGAGTTCGGTTTTTACATAGTTAGACATAACACTCCTTATGCAAGATCGTCCATTTTTTTACCCGCTAATGCTTTTTGAATAGATAAATTCATACGGCGTGCGGCAAATTCTTGTGTGGCTAAATCTAAATCTTTAATGCCTTGCTGAATAGCTAGGCGATCTGTTCCTGCTTTTAATTCAATTAAACGGGCTAATTGAGCTTCAATCGCCTTAAATTCTTCGATGTTCAATACCTCTGAGCCATCTTCTTTCAATGCAATCACGACACTATCAATCACACGGTCTGCTTCCACTTTTTGCTCAACGAGTTGACGAACTGCCATATCTTCTTTGGCATTGCTCATCGAAGATTTAATCATTTGGGTAACTTCTTCATCAGTTAAACCGTAAGATGGCTTAATTTGAATCGATGCCTGAACTTTTGTTGATTTCTCCATTGCCGTTACATTTAATAAACCATCTGCATCAACTTGATAAGTGACTCGAACCTGTGCCACACCAGCTGCCATTGCAGGAATACCACGCAGGCTGATTTTACCTAATGAACGGCAATCCTCCACCAGCTCACGCTCGCCTTGTAGCACGTGAATAGTCATTGCTGTTTGCCCGTCTTTGCCAGTGGTAAATTCTTGGGCTCGAGCAACAGGAATAGTAGTATTACGTGGAATAATTTTTTCCACCAAACCGCCCATTGTTTCAATACCTAATGAAAGAGGCACGACATCTAATAACAACATATCAGAATCAGGCTTGTTACCCACTAAAATATCGGCCTGAACTGCCGCACCAATCGCCACCACTTTGTCTGGATCAATAGATGTTAATGGCGTTTTACCAAAAAACTCACCCACTTGCTCACGCACAAAAGGCACTCGGGTTGAACCACCTACCATCACCACTTCTCGCACCTCTTCAGCTTCCACGCCAGCATCTTTTAACGCACGGCGACAAGCCATTAAAGAACGTCTTACAAGCGGTTGAATTAGCTCATTAAATTGCAAACGACTCACAGTACCTGTCCAATTTGCAAAATTCACCTCAAATTCGGCCGCTTGTGAAAGAGCAATTTTTGCTTGAGTTGCTAAAGTTAATAATTCGCGCTGTTCGCTAGCAGTTTGTGGTTTGTAATTAGCTTGTTCGGCTATCCAATCGGCTAATAAATGATCGAAATCATCGCCGCCAAGAGCGGTATCGCCTCCCGTTGCCAATACTTCAAACACGCCTTTGCGTAAACGCAAAATGGATAAATCAAACGTGCCACCACCTAAGTCGTAAACAGCAATTACGCCTTCTTGACCACTGTCTAAACCATAGGCAATTGCCGCCGCCGTTGGCTCATTTAATAAACGTAATACATTTAAGCCAGCTAAACGTGCCGCATCTTTAGTGCTTTGGCGTTGGGCATCATCAAAATAGGCAGGCACAGTAATAACTACGCCCGATAATTCTCCACCTAAACGTTTTTCTGCGAATTGTGCCAAGTGGCTTAAAATATCTGCTGAAACTTCAATCGGGCTTTTATTCCCTTGTGCCGTTTGAATGAGCGGCAAGCCATTTTCGCTCGCATTAAATTGATAAGGTAAATTGGTATAACGTTGCTCAACATCAGCAAGCGAACGCCCAATTAAACGCTTGGCGGAAATAACCGTATTTTGTGGATCAAGTGCTGCTTTTGCAAAAGCCTCAACACCGACTGTTTTTTCAGTTTCGCTGTAATGCACGACCGATGGCACTAATGCTCTTTCTTGTTCATCTAACAACACTTGCACCTGCCCGCTACGAACAGTCGCAACCAATGAATTTGTTGTGCCTAAATCAATGCCAACTGCTAATCTGTGTTGATGTGGTGCAGCGGTTTGACCGGGTTCAGAAATTTGTAATAATGCCATTATATTTTTATCTCTCTAATCTATCCCCCTCTCCCCTTGTGGGAGAGAGAAAAATTTTTAAGCCACCGAATATCCCATATTTTCAGGGGCAAAAACGCTTTGGTAGTGGCGTTCAATCGGTATGGCAATTTTGCTGTTTAAATCTAAAATTTGATGACCTTGCAATTTTCTAACATCGGCTTGCCAATTTTCCCAGCGGAGGTCTTGGTAAAACTCGTCTAAATCGCTAGATAATGCCCAGCCTAAAAATTCAGAATAGCCAAAATTAAGACTTTGCCATTGTTGGCTTTTCGGGTGATGATAATACACGTTGCCGATATCAGCCCCAATTCCACCTGCGTTAATGGCAAAATAGCCGCCAATCGCATCATCTGCAATCAATAAATGGCTTGGCTGCTCGCCCGATTGCTTGAAGGTTTTGCCGAAATTCCAATCGAACAACCCACGGGGTAATTTTTCATTGTCTGAGCCTAAAATGCGTAGCCAACCGTGGTCAATAAGTACTCCACCTGTTTCATAAAGCATTGCTCCAAGCGGTGAGCGGGTGGAAAGCTGCATTCCGACTAAAGCCGCACTGGCATCTTCAGGATAGCTTGCCAAAATTTCGTAATGATTTTTTGCTTGAGCGAACCAGTCTCTTAAAATTAACCAAGCGGATTGTTTATCTAGTAACACGTCTAAACTTTTCATTTGCAAAACCCCGATAAAATATGACCGCTTGTATTTACATTTCAAACAATTTTTCTTCTACTTTCTCAATCTGAATAATCAACTTTTTGAAGTAGCGTAATTTATCGGTTAAGGCATTTGCTTTTTGCCATTGTTCTGCATTTAATTCTGTTCCAAGCTGTTGAAGTACCGATTTTTGCTCAGTTTTAATCTGTTTTAAGAAAACCGTTAATTCGGTTTCGTCTTGGCGGTGTTCGATGGTTTCGAGCTTTTCGTGCCATTCGAGCTGTTGCATTAAGAAATCCACATCTCGCATACTTTTTTCTTCCAGGTTTTTAGCTTCACCTGTGTGAATTTCAATAATCGCTTCTGCTCGTAAAATCGGATCTTTAAGAATATTTAACGCATCGTTCACATCTGCTGATTTTTGCACCGCTTCAAGTTGTTCTGCACTTGAATAGCTAGCAAAATTATCGGGGTGAAGCTGTTTTTGTAAAGCAAGATAACGCTCAGAAAGCTGGGCATTATCAAGTTGAAATTGAACGGGTAAGTCAAATAGTATAAATGGATTACTCATTTTTGCTCCTTAAACATTAAAGCTTTCGCCACAACCGCATTCATTTTTCACATTCGGATTGTTGTATTTAAAGCCTTCGTTTAAGCCTTCTTTGACAAAATCAAGCTCTGTACCATTGAGATAAACGAGGCTTTTTTCGTCCACAATCACTTTTACTCCGTGTTGCTCAAATACGTGATCGTCTTCATTTAATACATCAACAAATTCCAGCACATACGCCAAGCCTGAACACCCTGAGGTTTTCACGCCAAGCCTTAAGCCAATGCCCTTTCCACGGTTTTCTAGAAATGTACGAACTCGGTTTGCTGCTGGTTCAGTTAAGGTAATACTCATATCTGTACTGTCCTTATGGATATTGTATGTGAATGGATTAAATCAAGATAGAAATAGCAAATGCAAGCGGTGAAATTTTGCAAATTTTTTGCAAAAATCGACCGCTTGCATTGATTGTATCATATTACTTCGCTTGTTTTTCTTTGTAGTCTGCGATTGCTGCTTTAATCGCATCTTCTGCAAGAATTGAGCAGTGAACTTTTACCGGTGGTAATTCAAGCTCTTCTGCAATGTCGCTGTTTTTGATTGCGCCCGCTTCATCTAAAGACTTGCCTTTTACCCATTCGGTAATTAACGAGCTTGATGCGATGGCAGAACCACAACCGTACGCTTTAAAGCGTGCATCTTCAATAATACCCTGATCGTTTACTTTAATTTGTAAACGTAAAATATCACCACACGCAGGTGCTCCCACCATACCCGTTCCCACATCTGAAGCTTCTTTATCAAATGTACCTACATTACGAGGGTTCTCGTAGTGATCAATTACTTTTTCGCTATATGCCATTTTGTATTCCTTCCAAATTATTTGTTAGATTAGGAAAATTTTGCCTGCGATTGCAAAGCCTTGCATTAAAGACTACCTCGCACGGCAAAATTTTTCTGCATTAGTGGTGATTCCACTCAATTTTAGAGAGATCCACGCCTTCTTTAAACATTTCCCAAAGTGGAGAAAGCTCACGCAATTTCACGATTGCTTTTTTCACGATTTCAATAGTGTGATCGATCTCTTCTTCCGTTGTCCAACGGCCTAACGTAAAACGAATTGAACTATGGGCTAATTCATCGTCACGACCGATAGCACGTAACACATAAGATGGCTCTAAACTTGCAGAAGTACAAGCTGAACCTGATGATACGGCGATATCACGCAATGACATCATTAAAGATTCACCTTCAACAAAATTAAAGCTGATGTTTAAGTTTGAATCAATACGTTTACCTTCTTCCATTGAACCATTTACGTAAACTTCTTCAATATCTTTAAAGCCGTTGTATAAACGATCGCGAAGTGCTTTTAAGCGGGGCATTTCTGTTGCCATTTCTTCTTTCGCAATACGATAAGCTTCACCCATACCCACGATTTGGTGAACAGGTAATGTTCCTGAACGCATACCACGCTCGTGACCACCACCGTGAATAATCGCTTCTAAACGTACACGAGGTTTACGGCAAACATATAAACCACCGATACCTTTTGGTCCGTATAATTTATGGCTAGAGAAAGACATTAAATCGACGTTTAAGTCTTGTACATTCACTTCGATTTTACCAACAGACTGCGTTGCATCTACGTGGAAAATAATTTTCTTCGCACGACAAATTTTACCAATCTCTTTGATTGGCTGAATAACGCCCATTTCGTTATTCACGTGCATTATGGACACTAAAATTGTATCTGGGCGAATTGCTGCTTCAAATTTCGCTAAATCGACTAAACCGTCCTCTTCAGGATCTAAGTAAGTCACTTCAAAACCTTCACGCTCTAACTGACGGCAAGTATCTAATACCGCTTTGTGTTCCGTTTTAACCGTGATGATATGCTTACCTTTTGTTTGGTAGAAGTGAGCCGCACCTTTAATTGCAAGATTATCAGACTCTGTTGCCCCTGAAGTGAAAACGATTTCACGGCTATCTGCCCCAATTAAATCTGCGATTTGATTACGAGCTACATCAACCGCTTCTTCTGCTTCCCAACCGAATTTGTGAGAGCGAGAAGCTGGGTTACCAAAGATACCGTCTTTGGTCATATATTCCATCATTTTTTTCGCAACACGTTCGTCCATTGGTGTGGTTGCGGCATAGTCCAAATAAATTGGTAATTTCATTGTTACTCCTAGTTAAAACAACTCAAAAGCGGTTGTTTTTATTAAAAATTTTGCAATTAGTGATGATGAGAATGTTCGTGACAATGGGCTTTTTCACAATCGTGATCAGCGTGTTCTGCGGCTAAGTCTGCCACTGAAATTGTCCCTAAAAACTGCTCAATTTGATCTTCTAATCGCTCCCACAAAGAATGCGTTAAACATTGAGAATCTTTCCGGCAGTTGCCGCTCCCTTTACATTTGGTGACATCAATATTTTCATTAACTGCAGAAATAATCATTCCTATGCTAATGTGCTCTGGCTTTTTGCCTAATTGATAACCGCCACCTGGACCGCGAATACTTTGCACAATGCAGTCACGACGAAGCTGTGCAAAAAGCTGTTCTAAATAGGAAAGGGAAATCGCTTGGCGATCTGAAATATCGGCTAAACTCACTGGCTCTGATTTACCGTGTAAAGCAATATCTAAAATAGCGGTTACCGCATAACGCCCTTTTGAGGTAAGTTTCATAAAATATCCTCATAGTTTTCCAGAAAATCATCCAGAACAATGTGCTAAATTCTATATAACCCACTAATTTAGTCAATCATTTAGCACTAATTAATGTGAAAGGTTTTATATATTAAAAAAGAAAATCAATTATACGAAAAAATAGTCCAAAATACCAAAACAAACTCCATTATGGCGTACATCATTTCATCAGCTTGGCGTTCAACAGATCGCAACAATTGAAATTGGATAAAATTTGATTGGTGTAACAAAGTCCATTATACTTTCCAGCCATCGCCATTTATGGTGTCACTCTATTTTAATATTCAATGAAATCACAAATTTACTACGATTATTACCAAAGCCCTGTAGGCAAATTGCTTTTACTTGCCCAAGAAGATGGGTTAATTTATGTTGAATTTGAGCAAGAACAGCGCTCAACGTCGGTAGAACACTTTATTAAAGCACCCCAAACAAGCGGTGCAGTTTTAGACATTTTTTGCAAAACAAAAGCAATTTTAGACCGCTATTTCGCAGGAGAAAAAATTGCATTCCAGCCTTTGGATTTTCTTTCTCCACAAGGCACCGATTTTCAGCAATCTGTCTGGGAAATCCTGCGTAAAATTCCTTATGGTAACACCACAACCTATGGAGAAATAGCAAACAAGTTAGGCAATCCGAATGCTATGCGAGCGGTAGGTGGTGCAGTGGGGCGTAACCCTATCTCTATTCTTATTCCCTGCCACCGAGTGCTTGGTAAAAATCAAACGCTAACTGGTTTTGGGGGTGGCTTACCGAATAAGCGTTTTCTGCTAGAGCTGGAAGGCATAAGCTATCAAGATAAAGGGATTGAATTTGTGAATCCGAAAATAAAGAAGTGGTAAATAACTACACTTTATCTAACATATTGATATATTCTCTCGCGGCTTGCAAATCGGTCTGCCATATTGACTGAATCCTTTCTGCCCAAGAGGTAATATTTTCTTCCCATTGCTTGCCATTATCCGATTGAGCTTGTTGAGCAACTCGTTGTAATTGCTCTAAACCGATAGATGATAAAGCACCTTTGATTTTGTGTGCTTCTTCTGCCACTAATTTTCGACTTTGAGGATCCGATGTTGCTTGCCAATCACTTAAATAACGTTGTAGATTGTCTAAATACGTTGGCATTAAATCAGCAAATAGATCCATATTGGCCAGCACGGCGTCTTTTCCCATTACTTCGGTAAGTTCATCTAACATTGAAATATTATAAGGCTCTTCAGACAATTTATTAGCTGCAAGCGGTTGTTTTTCCTTCTCTTTTTGCAAAAAGCTATTATCGAAGTAATGATTTAAACAATTGACTAACGCCTCTAAGGAGAGCGGTTTATGCAGTACATCGTCCATACCCTGTGCTTGATAAGATTGTTGACTTTGAATCACATTCGCCGTTAATGCAATCAGTAAGGGCAGATAATCAATTTCTTCATTTTCATAACGATTTCTTAATGTTTGTGCAATCTCAAAACCGGTGGTATCAGGCAACTGAATATCTAATAAAATTAAATCGTAACTATTTTGTTCAAAACATTTGAACGCTTCTGCCCCACTCATCGCTACATCAACATCACAACCGACTTTTTCTAGAATGGCACGAGCAACAACCACATTCATTTCAATATCTTCAACAAGAAGCACTTTTAACGCGTGATGTTGAATCTCTAGCTCTGGCTTTGTTTCTGTACTTTCTGCTTGAACAGTGAGCGTAAACGTTGAGCCCTGATTTTCTTGACTTTTAGCGACTAAGTCTCCCCCCATTAATTTTGCAATCCGTTTTGAAACGGACAACCCAATGCCACTCCCTTGTGCCTTTTTCTCTTTTGAATTTTCAGCTTGGTAGAACATATCAAAAATTTTGCGTAACTCTTTTTCAGGAATACCAATGCCTGAGTCTGCGACACTAAAACTAAATTGCTCTTTATCCAGTTGGCAAATTTCTAGCAAAATTCGACCGCTTGCAGGGGTAAATTTCACCGCATTGCTGATTAAGTTCCATAAAATCTGACTTAGGCGTGCATAGTCAATATAAATATATTTAGGTAAATTCTTCGGGTACTTTAATTCAAAATCAATATTTTTATTTCCCGCCATAAAATTACCGAAATTGGTAATATCTCGAATAAATCGCTCAAATTCTACTTCTTTCCTAAATAGTTCAATACGACTGCTGTCAATTTTTTCTAAGTCAATAATGTCGCCAAAAATATGAGCTAATGCGGTTGCACTCATATTGATCGTTTTAAGATATTCCTGCTGCTTTTCATTTAGCTCCTCATCAAGCAAAATTTGACTTAAGCCGATAATGCCATTGAGCGGTGTGCGTAATTCATGGCTAATCGTTGCCATCAAGATAGTTTTATCACGGTTGTTCTTTTCTAATTTAGCGTGGAGATAAGCATCTTGTTCTCTTAATTCTTCTAAATCTTTAACTGCCTTCTCTAACATTAAACGGGAGCGTTCTAACTTTTCAACCAATAATGTGAAAAAATAGAGGACAAAGGGGGCGGAAATTAATCCAAAAGCAATGGAGCGTAAAATATCTACCACAACTATTTTGCCAATAAACAGATACGTTAATCCGCTTTGAATGGCAATTGCTGATGCTGCAACCATAAAAAAACCAAGAAGCGAGGCTCTTAATCGCCCGAGCCTTAATACCCAATTCACATATTTTTGACTAAATTTTTTAACTTGCATACATCTTCAATCTATAAAAAAGCAGATCCTTCGATCTGCCTATTCTACTCCATTTTTTATGGCTTGGGTTTGACGATTTCATCAACCCATTCGAACAACTCATCTAAATCATCATCTAAATGCAAAACGCCCCAAGGCGTTTTATAGCTCACATTTTTACCTTCCATTTGTAGTTTAATCGCTAAAATCGCAGAAATAGCCAATGACGTATCACGATCTGCAGTCCCTACTCGAATTCGCCAATGCTCTGCTGCATTTGGGTTATCCAAATAAAACATTGGATTCATTCGTTTCACTATTTGTGGATCCGCTAAATGAATCTCTTTATTTGATGAACGTTCTGCACTATAAAGCGTGAAATGGCGGTTATTTTCCGTCGTAGTACCAAATAGATTGTTTTCATCTGAAGTTGCATTGAATATATCAAACGCTGGCGATGATTTCATTCGTTTTTCTGAAAGTACATAGCCAGACCAATCCACATTGCTCACTTTATTATTTTCAAAAGATAGCCAACTAATTTCTTGAAACGCTTTTTGTTGCTCACTATTTTCAGCTAACTGACTGTAGGCTTTATTTGCTGAATCTTTAATTAAATTTGCTAAATAATCTTTAAAAGAACCATTACCTTGTAAATCGAGTGTTAATGGATTGCCTGATTCATCTGTTAAATTTAAGCTATTGAGATAAATAGGAAAACGCTCTGCCAATTCATTCGCACCGTTAAATTGCCACTCATACGCCATATCGGCATTTTCAAGGTTGGTCATTGGTGCATACGCAGAAACAGCAAATACTTTATCACTTGCTTTTAATGCTCCAATTTCCTTGAAATAAGGCTCATAATCAAAATGATCGGCAGAAGCTCCCAATAGAGCAGCCACTGCCCCACCTGCACCTGTACCATTTGCAATAATTTTATTCGCATCGCCTGGCATTTTTTCATCATTCGCGTGCAAATAACGCACGGCTGATTTTAAATCCATAATTACGGCTGGTGCTTTTCCTATGTATTTCCCCTCTTTTTGCAAGGTACGACCTCGCACGCCAACACTCACCACAACATATCCTTTAGAAAGTGCACGTAAAATCAAATGAGGTAAACCGACCTCTCCTTTTTGCTCATCACTTTCTGCTTTAGTGGGCATATAACCTTTTATCCAATTTTGGAAGAAAATGGGGGCAGTATCCGCTTTATAACCGTTAATCTCTCCCTCGTTATAATAGCTTTCTGGCACATAAATATTCATACTCTGATATTCAGGCTCAACAGGATTTTTTACATAAACAATTCGCTCAAAAGCTCGAAAGCGTACTTTTTCACCATTGATTGCTGTTTCAATAGTACGATAATTTTGATCATTAAAATTCAGATCGTAGCCTATCTCCGTCCCATTCAAAAAATGTTTAGGCTCAATAAGTTTATCTGTTGTGGTAGCAACGGTTTGAGTAGCAAAAATAGTAGAAACAATAAATGCAAGCAAGGCTTTGGGGTTCATTATGGAATCCTTTATGAAATATATGTGGATAAAACTAACAAGCGGTTAAATTTATTGAAAATGTTGCAATTCTACCTAAAATCACCCTAAATTTATCGCCAATAGAATAAACAAATAATTGCGACAATCGCAATCGCCACACCCAAATAGTTTACTTTATGAATTTTCTCTTTAAAGAAAAATGCCCCCACAAAAGTACCTAAACAGATAACGCCTAAGTTCATTCCTGTAAAGACGAGTGTTGGATCATCTTTCATTGCTTGATGGGCTTGAATATAGAATAAAATATTACCAAAATTCAACACGCCTAACAGCAAACCTGTTAATACGCTTGGAATGTGCCATTGAGTACGTTTCAGTAGCAAATAAATAAACATAAAACTGCCTGCACCAATAAAAGCAATTGCTAAGGTAACGGGAAAAGCAGAGCCTGATTTCGCCATCTGTTTGAATAAAATATCATTCACGCCATAACCAACCCAAACTAGGAAAAGGCTGATAATCGCAATTTTTCCCCCTTTTTCTATACCTTGATTACCTTTCCAAAGCAAACAAACCAACGCCACAAAAGCAAATAGCAAAGCAATTAATTTATTGTTAGTCACTTCCTCACCAAAAATAGTGAATGCGGCAAGAATAGGCAAAAATAAAGACAAACGCTGTGCTGCATCTGTTCTAATAATACCTGCAAATTCAAGTGCTTTGGCTTGCACTAAGAAAATAGTGGGAAGAGTGATACTTAAAATCACAAAAATATAAGAAGATGGGTTATTGGCAACAATATCAGTTATGGATTGTTCTTGAAAATCAGGCTTAAGTAATAAAAATGTCATCGTAGTCGTTACGATATAGTTTACTGCGATACTTTGATCGATCCTGATGCCTTTTTGGCGTGCGAATTTAATTAATACGCCAACGGTTACGCTACATAAAATAGCGAAAATAAGTTGTAACATTTTGCTTTCTCCTTTAAAAATGAGTGAAACATTCTATAAATATATTTTGTACTTAGCTAGTCATACCCGATTAAATTTACCAAAAAATGGAAAAATCCGACCGCTTGTAAGGGAACAATGTTAAACTGCAATCATATAAAGCATCGTGGAATTGAACTAAAATGGAAAAACGCTTTGAGATTAACGAACAAGGTTTCAGCATTCGCTGCAAGCTGTTTTATGAAAAAGATCTGCACAACATTGAAAATGTAGTGCTGATTCTACACGGTTTTGGCTCATCAAAAGATTTAAAATCAAATACTAAATTTGGCGAACGTTTAATCTCAAAGTATAACGGTTATGCCGCTCTTGCTTTTGATTTTCCTTGTCACGGCAATGATGCACGCAAAAAACTTTCAGTTGAAGAGTGTCTTAGTTATCTGCAATTAGTTATTCATTATGCCAAAAACACGCTAAATGCGAAAAATATCTACGCTTATGGCACCAGTTTTGGCGGTTATTTAACGCTCAAATATATTAGCGAACAAGGCAATCCATTTCTAAAAATTGCTTTACGTGCACCAGCCATACAAATTTATCACTCACTAATGAATCGCTTATCAGAAGAAGAGCGGCAAAAACTGGCAAAAGGGAGAGAAATTTTATGGGGTTTTGACCGCCAAATGAAAATCAGCCAAACCTTTTTCAATGAACTCGCTGAATCTGATATTACACAAAACGATTACTTAGACTATGCCGATCAAATCTTAATTCTACACGGCACAGCAGATGAAATGGTAGCACTGCACACATCCCAACAATTTGCCGACAAGAATGTGATTGAGCTGATCCCCATTGAAGGGGCTGATCACGCTTTTTCTAACCCTCAATTAATGGATATAACCATCGGCAAAATAGTGGATTTTTTTGCACCTTAGTTTAACTTTCACAAGTTTCACTAAGGTTTTATTCCAAATGCTTCAATTATTTTCCGTATTCAGAATAATAAAATATTCCAATGCCTCGCTATCGTCCGAACATTTTCTCGGGGTTTTCAGGCTGTTCAACTAAAATCAAAATAGAGGCATCGCCTCCCCATTCTTTGGGTGCTTGATGTAACGCCATAATTTTAGGATGTTGCACAAGCCAGCGAGGAATTTGATCTTTTAAGGCACGAGTACCAAAACCCGTCATAATACTGGCACAAAACACTTTTTCTCGCTCACAAGCAAGAATTAATGCCGCCAGCTCTTTTTTTGCTTTTTCTTTGGTTAAACCGTGTAAATCCAAAAACAGTTCAGGCTGAAAGTCGCCACGTCTGAGCCTTTTTAGCATATGAGGATCGACATCTTCACGTAGATATTTTACTTTTTCATTTTCTTCTTTAAGCAATGGCTCATATTCATCTGAAAAATAAAACTCTATATCCGCTTTTTCTTTTAATTCTCTTAATTCTTGTAATTTTTTGCGAGGCTCTGATTTTGGCACATAAGTATTTTGTGCTATCTTTTTTGTTCCTTTTGCTGCCTCGCGAAACAAAGCAAATTCATCTTCTAGTATTTTCTCTGGCATAATAATTCCCTCTTTTCATTTTTACATTCTAACACAAAGCAAAATGTGGTATAAAACAGCAATTCTATCATTATGCAAAAGGCACTTAATATGTTTAAATATAATATCGAACTCCTTGATGAAATTGCAGCGATGCCAGTGGCTAATGATTTAGCTACCATTCAAGATATGATGCGTTGGGCATACAGCTATTTTAATGCTTCCGATCTTTACTATGGGCACGGCTATGACAACGCGTGGGACGAAGCCCAACAATTAATTTTAGCCGGATTATATCTCCCTTTTGATATACCAGAATCGCTTTACTCTTCTCGTTTAACACAAGCAGAAAAAGAACGTGTAATTGATTTAATTTGTGAACGCCTAGGCTCTCGCAAGCCTGTAGCTTATTTAACTCATTCCGCCTGGTTTTGCGGATCCGAATATTATGTGGACGAGCGAGTGATCGTGCCACGCTCTCCTATTGGCGAACTCATTAAAAATGGCTTTAAAGGTATTATCAAAAATGAGCCACACCGTATTTTAGATATGTGTACAGGCAGCGGCTGTATTGCTATTGCCTGTGCTGAACAATTTCCTGACGCGGAGGTGGATGCCGTTGATCTCTCCCTTGATGCTTTAGATGTGGCACAAATTAATATTGAACGCCATCAAGTATCGCACCGAGTCTTTCCAATCAGCTCCGATCTCTTTAACAATATGCCGCAAGATAAATACGATTTAATTGTTACTAACCCACCTTATGTTGATGAAGAAGATTTGGGTGATATGCCACAAGAATTTCATCACGAGCCAGAATTAGCACTCGGTTCTGGTAAAGATGGCT
The DNA here is from genome assembly GCF_013377995.1 of Mannheimia pernigra. Taxonomy (NCBI): domain Bacteria; kingdom Pseudomonadati; phylum Pseudomonadota; class Gammaproteobacteria; order Pasteurellales; family Pasteurellaceae; genus Mannheimia; species Mannheimia pernigra. The sequence continues at coordinate 1,350,595 of NZ_CP055305.1, read as the reverse complement.
TGGATTTAACCAAACGTATGCTTGCCGAAGCTGCTGATTATTTAAATGATAATGGCGTATTCGTTTGCGAAGTGGGTAACAGTATGGTGCATTTAATAGAACAATTCCCAACCGTACCATTTAACTGGCTGGAATTTGAAAATGGTGGATTAGGAGTATTTAGCCTAACAAAAGAAGAGCTAGTAAAACATAGACATTTATTTGCTTAATGCTTCCATATTTCTTCCCCTTTTGGGGAAGAAATTACGTTACAAGCCTTACACATTTAACGCTTTTTGCAATCTTCCCTGATTCTGTACTAATAAACTCTCAGCCTCTTGCTTATCTAAATTACCTAATATCATCATAATTGCTAATTTCGCATTATTTTCAGCTAATTTTAGGGTATTTTCAGCAATACTCCTTTCACACTCTGTGGCTTGCATAACAATACGAATTGCACGAGCTTTTAGCTTTTCATTAGTCGCTTGCACATCAACCATTAAATTTTGATAGCATTTGCCGATTAAAATCATTGAAGCGGTAGTGAGCATATTCAGCACTAATTTTTGTGCCGTACCCGATTTCATACGGCTAGAGCCCGTGAGTACTTCTGCCCCAACAATGGTGTCAATTGCAATATCCGCCATTTGAGCCATTGCGGAATGTGGATTACTGGCAATTGAAACGGTCACCGCCCCGAATGAATTAGCATACTCCATTGCCCCTAGCACATACGGTGTTCTGCCACTTGCTGCAATGCCCACTAATACATCTTTTTTAGAAAAATTGACCGCTTGTAAGTCTAATGCTCCTTGCTCAGCATTATCCTCTGCCCCTTCAACTGGAAAACGTAACGCTCGCTCACCACCTGCAATTAATCCCACCACGCTTTCAGGATTTACACCATAAGTTGGAGGACATTCCGACGCATCTAGCACACCTAACCGCCCACTCGTGCCAGCACCAATATAAACTAAACGCCCCCCTTGATGAAGGGCTTGTACGATTTTTTCTACCGCTTGTGCAATTTTCGCTAAGCATTTTTCTATTGCGATAGGCACTTGTTTATCTTCATTATTGATGATTTTCACGATCTCAAGTGCAGACAGTTTGTCGATATTCATTGAATGAGGATTACGCTGCTCGGTAATCATCTGCCCTAAGGCATTCAGTAAATTTTTTTCACTCATATTATTTCACTTTATTCATCAGGGTAAATTACCCCTAAACTTACCGCTTTTTTTGCCCCAGTTACCGTTGGCATATTACTGATTAAATTATTCATTCGTTGGTAAGCAAGCCACGCAAATGCAGCAGATTCAACATAATCAACATCTAAACCGAACTCAGTTGTGATGGCAACCCTCCAATTTGGTAAAAGGTGAGACAACCTTTCCATTAATAACGGATTTCTTGCCCCACCGCCACAAACCAACAATAAGCAAGGCAATTCACTTTCAAACTGAGCCAATTCATTAGCAATACTTTTTGCGGTAAATTCAGCTAAGGTACGCTGCACATCTTCAGGCTTACAAGCGGTGAAATTTTGCAATTTTTTTGCAAGCCACATTAAATTAAACAACTCTCGCCCAGTGCTTTTTGGGGGAGCTTTGGCAAAAAAAGGATCAGCGAGTAATAAAGCTAACAATGCCTCATTTACCTCTCCACTTCTTGCCCACTCGCCATTTTTGTCATATCTTTTTCGTTGATGCTGCTCAATCCAGCTATCCATCAAAGTGTTACCCACGCCAACATCATAGCCAATTGTTGGGCTATTCGGCTTTAGCACTGAAATGTTGCTGATGCCGCCAATATTTAGCACCACGGTTACACGGTTCAGTTCGCTAAACATCGCCTGATGAAACGCAGGCACAAGCGGCGCGCCCTGCCCACCCACAGCCATATCTTTACGGCGAAAATCCGCAATAGTCGTAATGCCTGTTTTAGCTGCAACTAAATTCATATCACCAATTTGCATAGTAAACGGATAAATAGCGTCTGGAGAATGCCACACAGTTTGTCCGTGGCAACCGATAGCTTGAATATCTTCTGCCGTTAACTGGTTTTTCGCTAAAAACGCCTTGATCGTTTCCGCATAAAGCACGCCTAAACGATGGTCAATTTCACCGAGTTTTTGAAGATGAGTTTCGCCAGTTTTAATCAAATCAGATATCTCCGCTCGCAAATTTTCTGGCATTGGAAAAAAATCGCAAGCGGTCATTTTAGGCGGATTTTTTGCAAAATCCATTAAGGTGATATCTACGCCATCTAAGCTAGTCCCAGACATCACACCAATATAATAATTTGGGCTATATTCATTCATCATAAAAATCAACATCGGCTATTTGTTACTTTTTTGCTTTGCCAAAGAAAAGTAACCAAAAGAAAGGCAACCCGAGCGGTTCAAACGGGAACAAAAAATGGCGAAATCATTGACGTGCCATTCTCAAATTAGCAGGCACGTCCTCAAAATTTGATCTAAATGGGTTAATATCTAGCCCACCACGTCTTGTATAACGTGCATAAACGCTTAATTTTTCAGGCTGTGCAAATTGCATTAAATCGCAGAAAATCCGCTCAACACATTGCTCGTGAAACTCATTATGTGTCCGAAAAGAAATTAAATAACGCAGCAGTTTTTCACGATTTATTTTTTTACCTTGATAGTGAATTTGAATGCTGCCCCAGTCAGGTTGTGAGGTAATCAAGCAGTTAGATTTAAGTAAATGGCTCACTAATATTTCTTCCACAACCTCACCTTCTGCACTATTTTCTAAATAGTGGGGTGAAAATTCATAACGGTCGATTTGAATATCTTGCTCATCAATGCACTCCCCTTCAAAGTCCACAATCGGTTGTTGCGTGTAATGCGATAATTTGTCAATTTTTACCGAAACTTGACCGCTTGCACAGTTCGCCAAATCACTCTGAAGCGTTTGCTCCACGTCTTCTATAGAATTAAACTTTGTTTGGTTAAAGCTGTTTAAATAAAGCTTAAAACTTTTTGATTCAATTAAATTTTCACTTTTAAAATCAATTGCTACATCAGCAATCGCTACCTGCGGTAGGCCATTTTGGTTTAGCCACGAAAGTTCATAGCAAGTCCAAATATCTGCCCCACAATTAAATGGCTGAGATTGCGTAATTCCCAAGCCATCGCGGTTTAATTTGCGTGGCACAGGCTGTAAAAGTGTTGGGTCGTATTCACTTTTATATTCGGTTTTTTGCCCAAGTTTTAGGGCAGAGAGTGCGTTGTCGTTGTAGTTCATCGGATCATTTATATATTAAAAAAATAATGTAGAATTTTAGCGTAAATTATTGAAACTTACTAAAAGAATATGCTGTCTTATAGCCACTCCTATCTTTTATGGAAAAATAAAATGAAATTTTTTTCTTTTAAATTAAGTTCAACAACGCTTATTTTTATTGTTTCGCTCTATTTTACTGTCGCGTTAAATCTCGGCTTTTTTCAGCAAATATTAAAAATTCAGCCATTTAATGGCACTAGTGCAGACTATTTTTTATATAGTGTGCCAATAGTCTATTTTTTTGCTTTAAATATTATTCTTAATATTCTTGCTATTCCTGTTTTACATAAAATCATTATTCCATTACTCATTTTAGTGAGTGCCGCAATTAGCTATAACTCGCTCTTTTTTAACATCTATTTTGATGTAGATATGTTAAATAATGTGCTACAAACGAATATTGCCGAAAGCTCAAGAATGTTTACTAATTCATATGTTTTGTGGTTATTTTTTCTCGGTATTTTACCTACATTACTCTATTTAAACACCAAAATTGTTTATAAACGTTGGTGGAAAGAGTTATTGATCCGAATAGTATCCATTTTATTATCAGCAGGCGTAATCTTAGGTATAGCAAAATTTCATTATCAAGACTATGCTTCTTTTTTCAGAAATCATAAAAACCTGGCACATTTAATTACTCCGAGTAACTTTATAGTCTCTGGCATTAAAGGAATTCGTCATTATTATCGAGATAACACGCCATATCAGCAAATTGATATAAATGCAAAACAAGCTAAGTCTGATAGTTACCGAAACGTAACTATTATTGTGATTGGTGAAACAACAAGAGCTCAAAATTGGGGACTCAACGGCTATTATCGCCAAACAACACCCAAATTAGCAGCACGAGGCGATCAGATTATTAATTTCCCGAATGTAACTAGCTGTGGTACTGCAACTGCAGTCTCCGTGCCTTGTATGTTTTCCTCCTTGAGTAAAGACGATTTTAATGTCAATTTATCTTACAAACAGGATAATTTACTCGATATATTACAACGCTCAAATATTGATATTCACTGGTTAAATAATAATAGTGATTGCAAAGGTGTGTGTAAGAATATACCAAGCACTGATGTATTAAATTTTAATCTGCCAGAATATTGTCGTGATGGAGAGTGCTTAGATAATATTTTATTACCCGAAATTGATAAAGCATTAGCTAATGACACCGCAAAAGATTTTATGATTATTGTACATACAATGGGAAACCATGGGCCTACTTATTATGAGCGATATACAAATTCAGAAAAAATATTTACACCCACTTGTGATACTAATGAAATCAACCACTGCTCTAATCAAGAATTAGTTAATACTTATGATAATGGTATAATTTATCTTGACCAATTTCTCGATAAAATCATTACCAAATTAGAACAGAATGATAAGTGGAAAAGTGCATTATATTATGTCTCCGATCACGGCGAATCATTAGGTGAGAACGGCTTATATTTACACGGTGCTCCTTATGCAATTGCTCCTGAATATCAAACCCATATCCCGATGATTATGTGGTTTTCTAACATGTGGATTCAAAATAAACCCTTTGATTTAAATTGTGTTAGAAATAATGCGAAAAATAATGCTTATTCGCATGATAATCTCTTCCATACTATGTTCAGTATTAACGATATGGATTTCAGCACTTTAAACAGTTATAAAACGGAATTAGACATTTTGGCTCAATGCCGAAAATAAAAAATGAAAGCAGGCAATCAAATGCCTGCTTTCTTTATTTAATATATCTAACCAAATCAACAAGGCTATCCAGCACTAAATCGGCTTTTGCCTCACCTTCTGGCGTTACCTCTTTACCTGTTCGCACTAATACCTTGGTTTTCACACCAGCATTTTCTGCTGCGAGCAAGTCTTCTAATTTATCGCCTACCATATACGATTGAAACGGATCAATATGGAGATCTTTTATCGCTTGCTCAAACATTCCTGATTTCGGCTTACGGCAATTGCAATCTTCACAGTATTCACCTTTACCCTCTAGATGATGTGGGCAGTAGTAGATTCCATCTAGCACAACGCCATAGTCTTCGTCTAATGACCAGTCCATCCATTCAGTCAGTTGCATAAATTGATCTTCGCTAAAATAACCACGTGCAATGCCCGATTGATTAGTGACTAACACAAGCAAATAGCCTTTGTCTTGAAACTGTTTTAACGCTTTTCCAACGCCTTCAATAAACTGGAAATCATCAATTTTATGCACATAACCGTGATCAATATTAATTGTGCCATCACGATCTAGGAAAATCGCTTTCTTAGCCATCAATTTGATCCTTTAATAACATCTACAACCATTTGATGATGCTCGCTTGTTTTGAATTTATCGAAAACGTGGTCAATCACACCCTGCTCATTTACTAAAAAGCTAATGCGATGAATACCCTCATAAGTTTTGCCTAAAAATTTCTTTTCGCCCCACACACCAAAGGCTTCTGCTACCTTATGATCAGGGTCTGATAAAAGCGTAAAATTTAGTGCTTTTTTCTCAGCAAATTGAGCTAATTTTTGGGGTAAATCAGGACTAATACCAAGCACAATTACATTAAGTGCCTCAAGCTCTGATTTACTATCACGCAGCCCACAAGCCTGCGTGGTACAGCCTGGTGTGAGGGCTTTAGGGTAAAAATAGACTAATACGTTTTGACCCGTAAATTGGGAAAGAGAAACAGCTTCACCAGCCTGATTTTGAAGAGTAAATTGAGGGGCTTTCTCGCCTGCTTTTAAGATATTCATTTGTAATTTTTCCATAAAAAATAACCGCTTGTTGATCTGTCCCCAAAAGTTGGGCAGTTTATTAACTTAAATATTGAGATCAGTATTGTACTGGGCTCAATCCTTTTTAAATCAAGTTTAATGCGTGTTGGATTTACCCTCCAACTACTTTTCTATTTTTAAATATCTTCGTCAATAAGCTCTTCTGTTTTGTCTATTGATGGCGGGTTTTCATATAGCCAGTTAGCTAAACGAACATAATCTGCAATCGTTAGATTTTCAGCACGTGCAGTTAAATTGATACCTAATGCTTCAAGCTGTTCAGCAGTAAACAGACTAGAAAGTGCATTACGTAATGTTTTACGACGTTGGTTAAAGGCCTGTGTAGTTACACGGTTTAACCAATAAACATCTTTCGCCGGGTGCGGTAGTTTATTGTAAGGTACTAGACGCACTACTGCTGAATCCACTTTTGGAGCAGGTTTAAATGCGGTTGGCGGTACTTCAAGCACAGGAATTACTTGGCAATAATATTGTGCCATAATAGTTAATCTGCCATAGGCTTTGCTGTTTGGTGCAGCACATAAACGTTTGACGACTTCTTTTTGCAACATAAAGTGCATATCTTGAATGAGATCGTGGAACGTCAATAAGTGGAAAATTAATGGGGTGGAGATGTTATAAGGTAAATTACCAAATACGCGAACGGAATCTTCCTCTAAATTTTGACTCTCAAAATATTCTCGGAAATTAAAACGTAGCGCATCTTGTTCGATAATCGTTAATTTTTGGTTTAAGAATGGGTGATGGCGTAAGCGTTCTGCCAAATCACGGTCAATTTCTACCACGACCAGTTTATCAACTAATTCTGCAACAGGCTCCGTTAATGCCCCCAAACCAGGGCCAATTTCCAGTAAAAATTGATCATTTTTTGGGTTAATCGCGGAAACAATACCATGAATAACATTCATATCGTGTAAAAAGTTCTGTCCAAAGCGTTTACGAGCAGTATGACCTAAATGTTTTTTTGAATTTTGTGAACTCATTATTATCCTTTAAATAACAAAAGAACCCCGCTAGGCGAGGTTCTTATAATTTGTTTAATTACTGACCAATATACTGAATATTTGCAGCTTTTCTTAATGTTTTAATCCAATCTTTTGAGGCTTCTTCTGCTTGTTTATTAACAAGCTGCTGATAGGCTCTTTGATGATAAGCATCTTCAGTTCTATCACTATTACTAACATCCGTTACTTTTAGAATATGCCAGCCAAATTGCGATTTAAATGGGGCAGAGATTTGATTTTTTTTACTTTTAGATGCTACGTCTGCAAATTCAGGGGCATAAATGCCTAAGGGGTTAAAACCTAAATCGCCACCATCTGCACCTGAAGCATAATCAACAGAATGTACTTTAGCGGCTTCTTCAAAGGTCGTTTTGCCTGAATTGATATCTGCAATTAAACTGTTTAATTTCGCTTTTGCTTGTCTATCGTTTAAAATTGGGTTAGTTTTTAGCAAAATATGGCTAATACGATGCTCTTTACCCATGACTGTTTTTAATTTACCTGCAGATTTATCTTTTGCCATTAACTCTTTCGCAAGAGTTTGAACTTGTTGCGGTGAAACTTGAATAGATTTACCAATGCTAATATGACGAACTTGTTCCATAGCCATTTGTTGAGCAATGTTATGTTTAAACTCTTCTAGCGTAATCCCTTGATAATCTAATGTATCTAATAATTGACCATAAGTAATACCGTTTTGAATAGCCACATTTTCAACCGCTTGATGCACTGCCTGAGGGCTAATGGTTACGTTAGCTTCTCTCATTGCTTGTTGTACTAAAATATCGTCAATTAATTGATCAATCGCCATACGTTGAGAGGCCTTTGTTACGGTTTTCTTACCCAGCATAGTTCGAATTTGGCTCTGCATAATAGGGGTATCATTCACTAATGCAACCACTCGCTCTTCAAACGCCTGAGCTGTTTGGGTAAGTGTGATTGTTGCAATAGCAACAGCAAATAATGATTTTACTAATTTCATTTTATAAAAATCCTAATGGAGATAAATAAGTTATTCTTTTCTTAGAGATTAGTTTATCGAAAAGGTTCACTTAAATTAAGTACTTTTTATTACTCTTTATGTGCTACAGGAACTAAGACAACTTGATTGATGCCATCATAATAGGAGGTATATACCTGAATTTGCTCATTTTTCGCAGTGGGGATATTTTTTCCGACATAATCAGCCCGAATTGGCAGCTCTCGGTGACCACGATCAACTAAAATAACTAATTCAATTCTATCGGCTCGACCAAAATCAAGTAAGGCATCTAACGCAGCACGAATAGTTCTTCCAGTAAACAAAACATCGTCCACTAAAATCACTTTTTTACCGTTGAGATTAAGCTGATTTTCCGCACCAGTAAATACAGGATCTTGATAGATTAAATCCAAATCATCACGATAGAAAGTAATATCTAACGCCATATTGGGTAATTGAATTTGAGATAATTCTTTGATACGTTTTTGAATGAGTTCAGCAATTTCAGCGCCACGACGTTTAATACCCACGATAACGACATCTTGTAAATCCCCATGCTTTTCAATAATTTGATGGGAAATCCGAGAAATAATTCGCTGAAACTGCTCTGTATCAATAATGATTTTTTTCATAACTAAACTATAGCGATTGAATTTTTTTAATTACATTCGTGGTAGAGCAACCATTTTCAAAGTTAAGTACTCTTACATCGCCACCGTTTGCCCACACCTCTTGGCTACCTGCAATATCTTCAGGTTTATAATCTCCCCCTTTTACTAATAAATCAGGTAGCATTTCAGCAATTAAACGTTGTGGCGTATCCTCATCAAAAGGCACTACCCAATCAACGGAGGCTAAACCTGCAAGCACGGCCATTCGTGCCGCTAAATCATTAATTGGGCGAGACTCACCTTTTAAGCGTTTCACTGAATTATTCGTATTTACCGCTACAATTAAGCGATCGCCTAATTTGCGCGCATTTTCTAAATAAGAAACGTGTCCTGGATGCAGAATATCAAAACAACCATTCGTCATCACAATTTTTTCTCCACGTTTTTTCGCCTCATCAATAATTGCTTTTAACTCTATTTCAGAAACAATTCCAAAACCTGTTGTTGCACGTTGATGAATCGCATTTTCTAATTCAACAGGGCTTACTGTTGATGTGCCTAATTTACCGACCACAACACCTGCAGCAGCATTAGCTAAATAACAAGCTTCTTCATAAGGACGACCGTCTGCAATTGCAGTCGCTAATACGCTGATTACGGTATCACCCGCACCAGTGACATCATAAACCTCTTTTGCTTGAGTGGGTAAGTGATAAGGTTCTTGGTTTGGACGAAGTAACGTCATTCCTTTCTCTGAACGAGTAACGAGTAATGCAGAAAGCTCAAAATCATCAATCATTTTTAAGCCTTTCGTGACGATTTCATCGTCATCTTTGCAATACCCAACAACCGCTTCAAATTCAGACATATTAGGGGTAAGTAACGTGGCGCCACGATAGCGTTCAAAATCGGTACCTTTCGGATCAATTAAAACGGGCACATTCGCTTTGCGAGCAATTTGGATCATCTGTTGTATTGATTTAAGTGTACCTTTACCATAATCCGATAAAATCAATGCACCACAAGCGGTGATTTCTTGTGAAAGTTTTGCAAGTAGCGCGGTTGAATCGACATTTTGAAAGTCTTCTTCAAAATCCAAGCGTAATAATTGCTGATGACGAGATAAAATCCGCAATTTAGTGATGGTAGGGTGTGAATTAATTGCTACACAATGGTTTTGGATATTATGTGAATTGAGCAGCCTATCTAATGCACATCCTGCATCGTCTTGACCAATTAAACCATGAAGCGTAACGGGTACGCCAAGGCTGGCAATATTCATAGCCACGTTTGCTGCACCGCCTGCACGCTCTTCAATATCTTGCACCTTCACTACAGGCACAGGGGCTTCTGGTGAAATACGATTGGTTGCACCGAACCAGTAGCGATCTAACATAACATCACCTAGCACCAATACTTTAGCGTTATTAAATTTGGGAGAGTATTGCATCATCATATATTGAACCTTTTTATATCTATAGCCCTCTCCCCTAGTGGGAGAGGGACAGATTTTTCTTCGTTCAGAAGAAAAATCAGGGAGAGGGGGCTGTTTGTTTTTAGAAAATCTTCGTTATTTTCCCTCTCTCTGAAAAACACCTCTGAACGAGGCGTTTTTCGGTCTCTCTCCCACAAGGGGAGAGAGTAAGATTATTTCTTCGCTTTCTTAATAAACTTCATCAAACGCTTACGTTTTCGTAATTGATTTGGTGTAAGTTTATTTTTCTTACCTGCAAATGGATTATTGCCTTCTTGGAATAAAATCCGAATCGGAGAGCCGATAATTTTCAAACTCTTACGGAAATAGTTACTTAAATACCGCTTGTAAGAATCAGCTAATTTTTCCACTTGGTTACCGTGAATAACAATAATCGGCGGATTATAACCACCTGGGTGGGCATATTTTAATTTAACACGGCGACCATTTACGAGTGGAGGTTGATGTTCATCGGCTGCCATACGCAAAATACGGGTCAGCATTGAGGTTGAGGTTTTTTGGGTTGCACAAGCATAGGCCTCTTTCACCGAATCAAATAAATTGCCCACACCTGAGCCGTGTAGTGCTGAGATAAAATGCACACGAGCAAAATCAATAAAATCTAAACGTCTATCAAGTTCTGATTTCACCTGATCTTTAATATCTTGCGATAAACCATCCCATTTATTGACAACAATAACTAGCGAACGACCAGCATTTAAAATAAAGCCAAGCAGCGATAAATCCTGATCAGAAACACCTTCTCGAGCATCAATGGTTAAAAGCACCACGTTGGCATCTTGAATAGCTTGTAGCGTTTTAATTACGGAGAATTTCTCAACGGCTAAATTGACTTTACCACGCTTACGCACCCCCGCCGTGTCGATAATGGTATATTGCTGACCATCACGCTCCATCGGAATGTAGATAGAATCACGAGTTGTTCCAGGCATATCGTACACAACCACACGATCTTCACCTAAAATGCGGTTAGTAAGCGTTGATTTGCCTACATTTGGGCGTCCAACAATCGCAATTTTGATATTTTTGTCTTCAATCGTTTCTTCAGTATCTTCTTCCAATGCTTCATCTAATAAAGCGGTATCTTCTTCATTGTCGAAGTCAAAATCAGTATCCCATTCATCTACTTCTTCATTATTTGCAGTATTTTCATCAGAATCGACCGCTTGCTCTGCATTTAACTGTTCACCAAGAGGCGCAAGCACTTGCTCAATAAGCTGTGTCACGCCACGCCCTTGAGCTGCGGCAATTTGTTCCACTTCGCCTAAACCAAGTTGATAGAATTCTGCACAGTGTGAGTCGGCATCAATACCATCTGTTTTATTTGCAACTACCACCGTAGTTTTTTCACGTTGACGTAAGTATTGTGCAATACCAATATCTGCAGGTAATAAACCCGCACGAGCATCTACTAAGAAAAGAACAACATCTGCTTCTTCAATCGCTAATAGCGATTGTTCTGCCATTTTTTCCTCCACGCCCTCTTCTGTACCATCAATACCGCCAGTATCGATTACGATAAAATCATAACCAGCAATATTGGCGTGTCCATATTTGCGGTCACGGGTTAAGCCAGGAAAGTCTGCCACTAAGGCATCTCGAGTGCGAGTTAAGCGGTTAAACAAGGTGGATTTACCCACATTTGGTCTACCAACTAAGGCAACAACAGGCGTCATTTTTTGTCCTCTAAATTCAATCATTTGCAAGGAGTTGCAAAAACAGTAGCATTATAGCGGAAATTTGAGGAAAGTTAAAATTAGAAGCGTGATCTGAGATAAATTGCCGTAGGAAGCATCGTGTAGATCAGCAAGCGGTCAAATTTTTTCAATTTTTTGCAAAAGCATAGGAACACAGCGTGCTCAACATTATTCTTCTAAACGTAATGCTTTAGAAAAACTTTGCAACCCCGTTGAATTTCCACTTTTCGCCATAGCTTGTAAAGCTTGGGTTGGTATATGGAGCAGCTGATTAGTGAGTTTGTAGCTTAATTCACTGATCACTTTTTCACTATCTTGACCTTGTGTGATAGCTTGCAAGGCTTTGTCTAATAGTTCTTGTCGGATATATTCTGCATCTTGGCGATAGCGTTTGATAAGATCGCTAGATTGTTGCTGTTTTAACCATTCAAAGAAGGCTTTGCTCTCTTCTTTTACGATTTCAGCCGCTTGTTTTGCAGCCTCTTCACGTTGAGCCATATTGCGTTGAATGATATTTTGTAAATCATCTACGCTATAAGAATAAACGCCCTCTAATTCCCCTACTTTTTCATCAATATCACGAGGCACAGCAATATCAATAAGCAACAGTGGGTCAAATTGACGTTGTTTTTGAGCAATTTCAACCATCTCTTTAGTGATAAGTGTATCCGCACTGCCCGTTGAGCTAATCACGACATCGGCTTGATTTAAGCCTAGTTGTAATGCACTTAGAGAGAGAATTTGCATTGGGAAATTTAATTTTTCCGCTAACATTTCTGCCCGAATATGGGTACGATTAGCCACCATCATATTTTTTGCACCGTGTTGAATTAAGTAACGAGCCACTAATTCAATGGTTTCACCCGCCCCCACAAGCAAAAAACGTAATTTCCCGAAATTATCAAAAATTTGGCGAGCTAAACCACAAGCTGCATAAGCAACAGAAACCGCTTGGCTACCAATTTCCGTTTCAGATCTAACACGTTTTGCAGTAGCAAATGTGCGTTGGAATAAGCGAGATAACTTGGTAGAGATCGTTTTGTGATGTTGTTGGTAAAAATCTTCGCTATATTGATAAGCTTGTTTTACTTGCCCTAAAATTTGGGGCTCACCTAAAATAAGAGAATCCAAGCCACTTGCCACGTTCATTAAGTGGTTAGCAGCATCTAAATTTTGTTTGAAATAGAGGCATTCACCTAGTGCTTTTTCATCAAGTTGATGCACTTGAGCAAACCATTTTAAGCACTGTTCACGCCATTTAATATTATCATCACTCTCTTTGTGAGGCGAAATATTGGGCTGATGGAAATAGAGTTCGGTGCGGTTACAAGTAGAAAGAATAACAACGCTTTCGGCTAATCCACTTTCTTGAATTTGCTTGAGAGCGAGCTCACGTTTGCTATCCACAAATGCGACTTTCTCTCTTAAACCCACAGAGGCGGTTTTATGATTGATTCCTAACACTAAAATTGTCATTGTTCCCACAGAAAATAAATAAAAACGCGAGTATTTTAATCAAGAGCGTGAAGTCGTGCAAATAATTGTGTTAATAGGTTTGATTTATCACAAGAATGTTACCTCTTAAGGAGTAATCACGATGCTAATCTCTGTGCTAAATTTTTATAAAATAAGTAAATTTTTTCTGAAATTGGACGTATAATTGCACCCCATATTCAGCGATAACAAGCGGTCTGATTTTGACGAAAATTTACAAGGAGGCTTTATGGTAGCAATTCGTTATTCCCACCAACTTGATCCAAATAATTTTGAATTAGCAAGCTGGTGTACGAGCCTGAATATGTCTCCTGTTACATTTGAGCACATTCAACACGCTTGGGAGTACGCTCAAGAAAAGCTCGATACCGATTATAGTTTGATGTGGTATGGCATTGAAATGGTCGAAGTGCTTCACGGCTTGAATATGGACGATGACAGCCTAGTGGCGGCGTTGCTTTTCCCTCTTGTAAAACACAATATTATTGATCTTGTTCAATTAAAAGAAGATTTTAATAATCACATCAAAAACTTAGTGAAAGGCGTGCTGGAAATGGAAAATATCCGCCAGTTATCTGCTCACAATGTGTCTGATTTACAAATCGATAATATCCGCCGTATGTTACTGGCAATGGTAGACGATTTTCGTTGCGTAGTGATTAAACTGGCTGAACGCATTGCTTATTTGAGAGATAGTAGCCAACATACTGAAGAAGACATCGTATTAGCCGCCAAAGAATGTTTCCACGTTTATGCACCGCTTGCCAACCGTTTAGGTATCGGGCAGCTTAAATGGGAGTTGGAAGATTATTGTTTCCGTACGTTACACCCCGCGACTTATACCCAAATTGCTAAATTTGATTTAGGCGAACGCCGATTTGATCGCGAACGTTATATTGCAAATTTTATTGAAGATTTGACCGCTTGTTTAGTTGATGAAATCGACAATGTACAGATTTATGGGCGCCCAAAACATATTTATAGCATTTGGAAAAAAATGCAGAAAAAGCGTTTGAGATTTGATCAGCTTTTTGATATTCGAGCGGTGAGGGTGATTGTGCCAACGCTAGAAGATTGCTACACCGCATTAGGTATTATCCATACTAAATACACTCACTTACCCGAACATTTTGATGATTATATTGCCAATCCAAAACCAAATGGCTACCAATCTTTGCATACCGTGGTATTAGGTGAAGAAGATAAAACGATTGAGGTACAAATTCGTACCCAGCAAATGCACGATGATGCCGAGCTGGGGGTGGCTGCTCACTGGAAATACAAAGAGGGAGCAACTGCTGGGCGTTCAGGCTATGAAGAAAAAATTGTGTGGTTACGTAAATTACTTGAGTGGCAAAACGATCTTGCCGATTCAGGGGATATGGTGGCAGAAATGCGGACACAAATTTTTGATGATCGTGTTTATGTCTTTACGCCAAGAGGCGAGGTAATCGATCTGCCACAAAAAGCAACTCCGCTGGATTTTGCGTATGCAATCCACAGCGAAATCGGACATCGTTGTATTGGGGCAAAAGTAGCAGGCCGAATTGTGCCGTTTACTTACCATTTGCAAATGGGCGATCAGGTTGAAATCATCACTCAGAAAGAACCCAACCCAAGCCGAGATTGGCTTAATCCAAATACGGGTTTCGTGAATACGAGCAAGGCTCGCTCAAAAATTATTGCTTGGTTTAAAAAATTAGATCGAGAAAAGCATATTCCGATTGGTAAAGAGGCTCTTGAAACCGAAATGGAAAAATTTGGTTTCACATTTAGACAAATAGAGGAATATGCGCTGCCTCGCTATAACTTAAAACAGTTTGATGATTTATACGCAGGCATCGGTGGCGGTGATATTCGTTTAAATCAGTTAATGCATTATTTGCAATCGAAATTAATTAAGCCTACTGCCGAGCAAGAAGATGAGGCAGTGTTAAAACAGGTTAATAAAAATAATAACCAGCAAAAACCGAGTAAAGGTTATGTGGTTGTTGAAGGGGTTGGTAATTTAATGCACTCTATTGCTCGGTGCTGTCAGCCAATTCCAGGCGATGAAATTTTGGGCTATATCACACAAGGGAGAGGTATTTCTATCCATCGAGCCGATTGTGAGCAATTACACGAATTGTTGAATACAAATCCAGAACGTGTAGTAGAGGCAGATTGGGGGGAAGGCTATGTTTCAGGTTTGAGCTTAACTATTCGTGTGATTGCAAATGACCGAAACGGTTTATTGCGAGATGTGAGTGCAATTATGGCGAATGAAAAAGTAAATGTGTTAGGTGTTTCTAGCCGAACAGACGTTAAACGCAGCCTGGCTACGATTGATATGGAAATTCAACTGAATAATGTTGCCATTTTAAATAAATTATTGGCGAGAGTATCGCAATTAGACGATGTGATTGAGGCAAAAAGACTTTCAAGCTAAATATAAGCGGTCGTTTTTTATAAAAATTTTGCAAGATCAAATTTGAGATCTGTAAGGGAAAGTGGCATTTTCTCTTACATAAAAATAAAGAGAAAAGAATGAAAAAGTTAGTGATTTTAGGTTCAACAGGCTCAATTGGTAAAAGCACTTTATCGGTGGTTGAACATAATAAAGAACAGTATGAAGTATTTGCTTTGGTTGGTGGAAAAAATGTGGCATTAATGACAGAACAATGCCAGCAATATCAACCCACTTTTGCGGCAATGGATGATGAAAAAGCAGCTCAAGACTTGAAAATATCATTGGCAAATTTAGGCATAAAAACAGAAGTGTTATCAGGGCAAAAAGCAATTTGCGAGCTTTCCGCTCACCCTTATGTTGATATGGTTATGGCAGCCATTGTTGGAGCAGCTGGTTTATTACCAACGCTTGCAGCTGTGAAAGCAGGCAAAAAAGTGTTATTAGCCAATAAAGAATCATTGGTAACTTGTGGACAGATTTTTATTGATGAAGCTTGCAAATCGGGAGCGAAATTACTGCCGGTAGATAGTGAACATAATGCGATTTTCCAATCGCTACCGCCTGAAGCACAAGAAAAAGTCGGTTTTTGCCCGCTTGCAGAACTAGGTGTGAGTAAAATTATTCTCACTGGTTCGGGAGGTCCGTTCCGCACCAAACCGTTAACTGAATTTGAGGCAATTACCCCAGCTCAGGCTGTCGCTCATCCAAATTGGTCGATGGGAAAAAAGATCTCGGTAGATTCTGCGACAATGATGAACAAGGGATTGGAGTATATTGAGGCTCGTTGGTTATTTAATGCAACGGCAGACGAGATGGACATTATTATTCACCCGCAATCGATCATTCACTCAATGGTAAGATATATTGATGGTTCGGTGATTGCTCAAATGGGTAATCCTGATATGTGTACGCCGATTGCACACACTATGGCATACCCAAATCGAATTAATGCAGGCGTACCGCCACTTGATTTCTTTAAATTAAAAGAGCTGACTTTTATTAAGCCTGATTTTGCTCGTTATCCAAACTTAAAATTAGCGATTGAGGCTTTTACAGAAGGGCAGTATGCGACAACCGCGATGAATGCAGCAAATGAAATTGCCGTTGAGGCATTTTTAAATGAACAAATTCGTTTTACCGATATTGTGAATGTGAATAGAACGGTAGTGGAAAATATTGCCCCAATTCAAGTGAAAGAA
Source organism: Mannheimia pernigra (assembly GCF_013377995.1). Classification (NCBI taxonomy): domain Bacteria; kingdom Pseudomonadati; phylum Pseudomonadota; class Gammaproteobacteria; order Pasteurellales; family Pasteurellaceae; genus Mannheimia; species Mannheimia pernigra. The sequence goes on along the minus strand of NZ_CP055305.1, from coordinate 1,333,578 downwards.
ATTGCTGATGTATTGCATATTGATAAACTTGCTAGAGAGTTAGCAAAACAAATAGTTATTCAGCTCTGATAAGCAAAAATGCCTACAAATTTGTAGGCATTTTTTGTATCTTAACTTTATGTATTAGTTGGCTTTTTACTGATAGTTACGCCTGTAAATCCAAAAATTAACGTGAGGATTAAACAAATGTAACAGAAGAATGCGTAAGGCAAATAGTCTAACACTGGCACATTCAGAACACTGCTGATAAACACACCACACACACTCCAAGGCACTAATGGATTGATTACCGTGCCAGCATCTTCAATAGTGCGAGATAAATTTTTCAGCTCAAGCCCTAAATGTTCATAGGTGGAACGGAAGGTATTACCTGATAATAATAAGCTTAAATATTGTTCACCGATTAATACATTAATACCTACCGCAGTGCTTGCAACCACAAAAGTAACACGCCCAGTATTGGTTAAAAAACTACTAATGCCTTTAAGTAGAGCAGGTAAAATACCTAAAATTTGTAATAAACCACCTAAACTTAATGCCAATACAACAATAGTAACAGTAAAGAACATACTATTAATACCACCACGAGATACTAAAGATTCCACTTCACCTAAGTCAATACCTTCAGCGGGTTTATAACCCGTAAAGAAATAATTACCCAGTTGCTCTAAACTGGGTGAGCTATGCGTGTAGGTAATAATAAGCGATAAAATTACAGTCGTGACGATGATATAAATTGAATTAATACGATTCATCGCCATTAAAATTAAGGTTATAAATGGCAGTAGTGTATAACCGTGAATAAGCCCTGTGGCTTGTAAATGGGTTTTTAGGTCTTCAATATTCGCTAAGTTCTGAGCATCAGCTGGTTCGGTTAAAAACCAAAGTATAAGTGCGGTAAATATCCACGCTGGTATGGTGGTATAAAGCATATTGCGAATATGAGCAAACATATCAATACCCACAATAGACGCTGCAATAGTGGTGGTGTCTGAAAGCGGAGAGGTTTTATCACCAAAAAAGGCACCGGAAACAACGGCTCCTGCAACAATTGCCGGGTTCGCGCCAAATGCAGCTGCCATTCCAATAAAGGCAACGCCAATAGTGGCGGTTGTTGTTAAACTACTACCTAACGCTATACCGACCACAGAACTCAAGGCAAAAGCAGAGATATAAAATAACTCAGGAGAAATCACACTTAAGCCATAATACATTAAGGTTGGGATTGCCCCAGACATCATTAATGCAGAAACTAATAATCCAATAAAAAAGAACAAATAAATGGCACCAATACCAGACATCAGCCCATTTGCCATACCCTCCTGCATATTTTTAAACGGAATTTTATTCACTAACCCAAAAAGTAAGAGGATAACAATGACTGCTAAAATTGAAATTTGAGGCACCCAGCCAAGTGCAATCATCGTAAAACCTAAAATAAAGACAGTCAAAAGAGAAAGTATGACCGCCGTACTAGGCTTTAATTTGAGTAGGTAGTTGTTCATTTATACTCCTAAGTTATTATGACAGGAAGAGGCGTATTATAGACTAATTTTATTCAGATAAGTAGTGTGCCCCCAAACTCTTCTCATCAAGCATATGCTTTACTATTAATTGAGCGGTTTTTAATGCATTGTAAATTTCAATACCTTGATGTTGGGCGTGGTAGATTGGATCAAATTGCTGTTCCAAATTACTTAGAGTGTTAAGTAACAGTTTAAGGTTACTTGTGGTACGATAAACATTCGCATATAGTGCCATATTCTCTCTAATAGTGGAAAGCACTTCGCTTGCAGAAAGTGTTAGATTGGCATTTGGATTAGCCAGTTTATTTAATGCTTTTTCCGCAACGACAAGCGGTGAAAAATCTGCATTTTTTTGCAAATGTACGTTTTGTAGAGTGCGTATAATTTCAGCAACGGCACGTTTTGCAAATACTAAACCGCCCCCAACTGAATTGCCCCCCATACGGTTTGCACCCTCAATACAATGGGCTATTTCTCCAATTGCAAACAAACCTTTAACGGAGCTTTCGCCCCATTCATTAATTTGAATCCCACCATTGCAACTATGAGCAAAAGGTTTAATCGAAATTTTATCTCTCACTAAATCAATCCCCACTTCATTTTTCAGCCAATTTAAATAGACGGTGTAAAATTCTTCTTTATCTTCATAAATTTTGGGGCTGTATTTGAGGTAAATACCTTTTTCATCTGGATTTTCCAGCAAATGCTTCATCATCACTAAGTCAAATTCCACACACTCAAAATCCAAACTAAATGGTGCATAATGGCTGCGTTCAAGCATCATTTTGCTAAATTGTGCTTCATTTAAATGAGGGAATAGATTTTTGCCTGTTGAGTCGGTAATTTCAGTGACGTATTTCAACGTATGTTCCCCGAATAATACCTTATATTTGGGTTCAACAAAGGCAGGAATAAATTGAATAAAAGCCAGATTGACTAATGTTGCCCCAGCTTGTTTGGCAACAGAATGGAGCGAACCTATTACATCAGCTGGGTAGAGGTTATCTTTATAAAGCCCAGCAAGACCACCCGCGGCTAAAATGATATGGTTAGTTTTGCAAAAAATATAAGAAATTTGACCGCTTGTAGTATATGCAAATACAGCACCTTGCACTTGATTATGCTCGGCAACGATATGTAAAAGCGTCGCATTTTCATAGAACGGAATCTGTTGCTCTTGTAAAATCTGCTTAGCTCGCAGAGCAGCCTCTCGCCAGTCCTTAATTAAATAAATGGGGCGGGTATATTTGGCAAAGCAAGCTGGGCGGTTGTCATTACGCTTCCAAGGCTTAAAGCCGATACGCTCTAATAAAGCAATTGCTTTCGGTGAATCTTCAATATAGGCTTGTATGACATTCGGATTGATTTTTTGTTTACCGATATTTTCAATATCTGCTCTAAAAAGTGGATGGTCTTTTTCATCGCCTGTCACTTGAATGCCTAATGTGGCTTTAAGGGGAAAATAGCTCGCCCCAGAGCCAATCGTGGATTTGCTAATCAGTAAAGTATTAATGCCTTTGCTTTTTGCTTCAACTGCGGCAGAAAGCCCTGCGATACCAGAGCCGACAATCAGTAAATCTGTTTCGAGAATTTGGTTAATTGTGATCATAAAATAAAATACAAGCGGTAAAATTTGGTGAAAATTTTACCGCTTGTAGCGAAAATAATAAACTGAATTATGGGGCAAATTGGATTTGCCCCTACCGTATTATAATAATGACGGGGCTGACTCAATCAAGGTTCTCGTATATGCCTCTTTTGGTGTGTCAAAAACTTGTCTTGCATTGCCCATTTCGACAATTTTACCGCCATTCATTACCACAATTCGATCCGAAACCTGATTAACCGTTTGTAAATCGTGCGAGATAAACACCATTGCAAGATTTAACTCTTTCTTCAAATCGGCAAGTAAGTTCAGGACTTGAGCTCGAACTGATACATCAAGTGCTGAAGTTGGTTCATCAGCTACAATTAATTTGGGATTTAATGCCAATGCACGGGCGATTGCGACACGCTGTTTTTGACCACCCGATAAACGAGTTGGCTCAACTAGTGCAGCAGAACGTGGTAAACCTACACGAGAGAGAAGATCATAAACTCGTTTTTCACGCTCTCGTGGTTGTAAGATATTATGAATATCCATCGGATCTTTGAGAATATCTAATACACGCATACGAGGGTTTAGTGCCGTTGCTGGATCTTGGAAGATAACAGATACTTGGCTACCGAAGTATTTACGAGCTTCTGCACTACCGTATTTCATCTCTAATCCATTAAATTTTACCGTGCCTGAAGTTGGTTTTTGAAGGCTTATCATCACGTTTGCTAGGGTAGATTTGCCACAGCCAGATTGCCCTACAATACCAACTGTTTCGCCAGCGTGAATATCTAAACTCACACCATTTACTGCACGGAATTTTTTCGGGTTGAATAGCGTTCCATCACGGGAGCGAAACTCGACAACAATATCTTTCAGCTCAATAATCGGCTGCTCTTTAATGGGTTTCATACTCATAGTTTAGCTCCCTGATTTTCTTCTAAGTGAGATGCCCAAACGTGTTGTGGGTGTTCTCCAGTTGGAACAAGTTTCAAGTGTTGTTTTGGATTCGCATCAGGACGCAATGAGCGGCTAGCGAAACGGTCACCGTTTGCAAAGTCAAACGGAGAAGGCACACTGCCTGGAATTTGATATAAGCGTTCTGCACGACATTCCGTTGAAAGTACTGAGCCTAACAAACCACGTGTATATTCGTGCGTTGGATGCATCAGTAAGTCGCTAGTTGGCGATGCTTCTACCACTTGTCCTGCATACATTACCGTGATGTGGTGAGCAATTTGAGCAACTAAGGCTAAATCGTGGCTCACAAACACCATTGCAAAGCCCAGTTTTTCACGCAATTCGTTGAGAAGCTTAATGACTTCTGCTTGAACGGTTACGTCTAATGCTGTGGTTGGTTCATCTGCAATTAACAGTTTTGGCTCACGTGCTAATGCCATTGCAATAAGAACACGCTGACGCTGACCACCTGAAAGTTCGTGTGGATAACGGTTGAGAGTTTTTTCAGGATCAAGATGTACCCATTTGAGTAATGTCTCTGCGGACTGTTTACCGCCACGACTGATTAACTGCTCCATTTGTTCACGAATACGCATTGATGGATTTAACGCACTTAACGCATCTTGGTAGATCATTGAAATCTCGTGACCACGAAGATCATTAAGCTTATCTGTTTTCAGTAAATCGTACTGATTGCCAGCACGGTCAGTAAACAGGATTTCACCTGTGATTTTTGCAGTTGGTGGTAATAATCCCATAATTGAGAAGGCAGAGATTGATTTACCACAGCCAGATTCCCCTACCAAGCCCATCGTTTCACCTTCATGTACGGTAAAGCTGATATTATCCACCAATGGGGTTTCACCATAACGGTTTGGGAAGCGGATAGATAAGTTTTTCACTTGCAAAATCGGTTTTGCATTTGGGTTAAGTTGCATACGGTCTGTACGCACGACTTCTGCTTGCTTCAATTGAAGTAAGTAGCGTTTTAATGCTAAGCCCTCCGCCATTGCCTCTTGAACATCGGTTGAAAGCGGTTTTGATACATCATTTTTTGCTGCAGTTGGGCTCTTCTTCGTTTTCGGATTCGCTAATGCATCCGTTAAACCTTCAGAGAGAATATTTAACGATAATACGGTTAAAAGTACACACAAACCAGAGAAAGTTGTTGCCCACCAGAAGCCACTTAAGACTAAGTTACGCCCTTCAGATAAAATATTACCCCAAGAAGGGTGTGGTGGCTGAACCCCTGCACCTAAGAAAGAAAGTGATGCTTCAAGAATAATCGCATCAGCAACCATTACTGTGGCAAACACAAGTACAGGTGCTGCGGTATTACGCACAACGTGTTTTAATAAGATATAAGTACGGCTACCACCTATTACACGCTCTGCTCGCACATAATCTTCTTCCCATTGGGAAACAACATTTGCACGTACAACACGAGCAAGCTGCGGGGTATAAACAATCGCAATCGTAAGGATAATAATCGGTGAAGAGTTGCCGAATGTGGCAAGCAATACCGCTGCAAGTGCGATGCCAGGGAATGCCATTAGAATATCCATCAGACGCATAATGACTTCATTACCGAATTTATCAGCGGTTGCCGCGGTTGCTCCCAAGATACTGCCAAATACAATGGCACAAGCTACAGCCCCTAACCCAATAAAGAGTGAGGTTCTTGCTCCGTAAACGATACGAGAGAAAATATCTCGCCCTAAACGATCTGTACCGAACCAATACTCTGAACCTGGAGCTTGGACTGGGCGTAGTGTTTGAAGTGGGTCATAAGGTGCAACTAATGGTGCCAAAATTGCGATAAGAGCCATAATAATTAAGAAAATTAACGCGATCTTGGATGTGGTTGATAATGCTTTGAATCTTGCCCCGCCAGAAGCAAGTCTGTCTGCTAATCCTTGACGAAACATTATAGACTCCGAATTTTAGGGTTAATAATTAGGTAAAGAATATCAACAATGATATTGACTAACACGAAAGTCAATGCAATGGTTAGTACCACGCCTTGTACTAAGTTTAAGTCCAAATTAGTAATTCCATTGAAAATCAATTTACCCATACCTGGTAAGTCAAAAATCTGTTCGATAACAACTGCCCCACCGAGTAAGTAACCGACACGCAAGCCAAGAACGGTTACAGGTGTAATTAAGGCATTACGCAATACATTACGACGAATAACGGTTGAATATGGTACACCGTTACCAATTGCGGTACGCACATAATCTTTATCCATTTCTTCTACCATTGCAGTACGTACTACACGGATTAATGAGGCACAAACTGGAATCGCTAATGCAAGAGACGGTAGAACCATTGAGATAGCCCACTCTTTCGGATCTTCACTAAATGGTACATAACCACCAGATGGCAACCAATCGAGTTCAAGTGAGAAGTATTGAATTAATAAAATACCGAGCCAGAAAGATGGTGTTGCAACTGCTGCAACGGAGAACAGACGAATGATTTGATCGACAAGACGATCACGATGAAGTGCTGCAAATACACCTAGTGTAAATGAGATAACCGCAGCTAAAATGACACCGATAAAGGTTAATTGCAATGTGATTGGGAACGCTTTGGCAATCATTGATGAAATAGGTAATTCAGGTGGAGTAGTTACCCCTAAATCAAACACGAGAAGGTTTCCGAGAAAACGAAAGTATTGAACCAGTAACGGATCGTTTAACCCACGTTGCTCACGCCATAATGCTTTAGCTTCATCACTGGCAGCATCTCCTAATGCTACGGTTGCAGCATCTCCCGGCGTGAATTGTAAAATAATAAAAACGAGTGCTGTTACCCCGATGATCATAATAGGTAGTGCCAATATGCGGCGGAATAACAGACGCAGTACAATTTCCATTTTTATCTCCAGCTATAAAATATTATAGGAAGGTCGAGTGCGAAATACACTGGGTTAATTTGTTTTCAGTATGCAAAACATACTCTATGTTGTTATATAAAAAACACAGAAAATTTGAGTATAAATTTAAAGTGACAAGCGGTTGATTTTAGTCGATTTTTTGCAAAATTTTCCCCAAAAACAACCGCTTGCTTAGCCGTGTGTTAAGGCTTATTTACGTCCAACACCTAAGAATGACATACCTGTGGTTGGCAATGGTTGGAAGTCCGTTAATGCTTTAGCATCCCAAGCCGTTGGTAATTTACGGTGGATAAGAGGATAGAGCGGAACTTGTTCAGCAATAATATTGAACACTTTTGCCCATTCTGCTTTTGCCGCATCGTGTGATTTTGCTGACACTGCTGCATCTAACAGTTTTTGTACCTCTGCATATTCTGCGGTTTCAGACCAGCGGTAGCGATTTTTCGCCCAACCGTCACCACGGTAGAACCAGCTTAATAATAAGTCCACATCGTTACCGAATACAGACGGGTCACCTGGTGCAACAACCACTTTGAAGTTACCTGATGCAATGTACTCACCATATAACGCACTAGATTGTAAGTGGCGTAAAGTTACTTTCACACCTGGGATAGCATTCCAAGACTCAAGAATTAATGGTGCACATTCTTTCACCCAAGAAGTATCTGTTGCGAGTAATTCAAACTCTAATTTATCTACACCTGCTTCTTTTAATAGTGCAACTGCTTTTTCTTTGTTGAAATCGTACTGAGTTTCTGCTTTCACATAATCAGGGTGCGTTTCTTGTAAGTAAGACGTTGCTTTGCGTGCGTTACCTAAGAAGACGATATCGATCATTTTTTGAGTGTCTAACGCATAGTGGAATGCTTGACGTACTTTCGGGTTGTTAAACGGTGCTTCGGCACAGTTAAACATTAAGAACAATAAGCCAAATGATTGAACTGAATCAATAGATTGTCTTTTCGATTTTAAACGTTGAATATCAAGATAAGGTACAGACTCAATCGCTTGAACACGTTTAGATTCTTGTGCAGTTACACGAGCAGCATCGTCCGATAACAATGACCAAACCATTTTTTCTGCTTTCGCTGGATAGATACCATTATAAGCAGTAAATGCTTCAAAGACGATTTTGTCATCTTTAACCGCAGAGACAAATTTATATGGACCAGAACCTACTGGGTTTGCATCAAATGCACTTTCGCCCACAGATTCAATCACATGTTTCGGTACGATTTTGATAATCGTTAAACGCTCTTTAAATAATGCAAATGGATATTTGAGTTTAAATTCAACGACTTTCTCATCAATTGCTTTTACGCTGTCAATAAATGGAATAAAACCTTTGAATAGAGATTTATTGTTGTCATCTAGTACACGCTCAAAAGAGAATACAACATCTGCAGTAGTTACTGGCTTGCCATCGTGGAATACCGCACCATCACGTAGTGTTACACGGTAGGTTACGTCGTCCACTTTTTCAGGCATTTTTGCCGCTAAACCTAAGTATGGCTCGCGAGTGGCTGGGTGTAAATCCACGAGTCCTTCAAAAATATGGAGGTTTGCTGCCATTGGGGTTGCACCAGTGGTACGTAATGGGTCGAACCCAGTGGAAAGAGAGTAAGAAATACCCGCTTCAATCACAGAGCCTTTTGCAGGAGCCATTGCCGCTGCTACTGGTGCTGAGAATGTGCCTAATGTCGTGCTGAATGCAAAACCTGCACCCACACCAGCCATCAATTTCATAAAACCACGACGTGATTCGTTATGTTCAAATTGTTTTGTCATAGTAAGCTCCTTAAGGTCGCTATATTGGATAGTTTGTTTTTAATATGAAGTGAATTTATCAAAACATATTAATTTTTTGAAACGAAACTATCATATCATTAATGCCAAAGCGGTAAAGAGGGAATTTTTGAATTTGTGATCTAGTTCACGAAAAAATCTCTACTTCCCACTTTATTTGCTTTTCGCTATTATTTAGGCTTCTTAAACATAACGAAATATTTATTGTGAAACTTATTTTACCGCCTTTAAGCCTTTATATCCATATTCCGTGGTGTGTACAAAAATGCCCATACTGCGACTTCAATTCTCACGCTCAAAAAGGGTTTATTCCAGAGAAAGAATATATTGAACATCTCCTTGCAGATTTATTGCAAGATTTAACCGCTTATCAAGCAGCCATAGGCGATCGTAAATTACACTCTATTTTTATTGGTGGCGGCACACCAAGTCTGTTTTCGTCCGAAGGTATTGCTTATTTATTAAAAGAAGTAGAAAAGCGAATCCCCTTTGAGGCGGGTATTGAAATCACGCTTGAAGCCAACCCTGGCACAGCAGAGGCGGAGAAATTTGTTGGCTACACCCAAGGCGGAGTCAACCGCATCTCAATGGGCATTCAGAGTTTCGAGCCAGAAAAATTGCTCAAACTCGGACGAATTCACGATGCAAATGAGGCAAAACAAGCGGTCATCTATGCCCAAAATTCTGCAAAATTTGGCTTGAACAGTTTTAATATTGATTTAATGCACGGTTTACCAAATCAATCGGTAAAACAAGCGTTAAGTGATTTAGAACAAGGGATTGCTCTTAATCCACCTCATTTATCGTGGTATCAGCTCACTATTGAGCCTAATACGATGTTTTATTATCGTAAACCCACTTTGCCAGATGATGACGAATTATGGGATATTTTTGAGCAGGGGCATCAACTTTTAACTGCGGCAGGCTATGAGCAATACGAAACGTCTGCCTATGCGAAAAAAGGCTACCAATGCAAGCACAATCTCAATTACTGGCGGTTTGGCGATTATTTAGCAATTGGTTGCGGTGCTCACGGTAAAATTTCCTATCCAACGGGCGAAATTTACCGCTTTAGTAAAACCAAACACCCAAAAGGCTATATGCGGGGTGAATACCGCTACAGCCAAGATTTAATTGAGCTAGAAGATCGCCCATTTGAGTTTTTTATGAACCGATTCCGTTTGCTTGAAGCTGTGCCAAAACAAGAGTTTGAATGGTTTACAGGGCTAGATAGGGAGGTTGTTCGCCCCACAATGGATTGGGCATTAAGCCAAGATTATATTTTTGAAACTCCAACGCATTGGCAAATTACCCTGCACGGAAAATTATTCTTAAATGAGTTATTGGAAGGATTTTTAGAATAATTTGCAAAAAAATGTTAAGATTTGACCGCTTGATGATCTCTCCCAAAAATGATCTGCACCTCACATTAAGAACCTAGGTTTTGAAATGCAGATCAACAAGCGGTCATATTTGCAAAAATTTTACAAAATATGACCGCTTGTATTTTTATTAACGTTAAATACTATTTGGTGCCAAAAATTTTATCGCCCGCATCACCTAAGCCTGGAATAATATATCCTTTTTCATTTAAGTGGCTATCAATTGAAGCTGTGTAAAGTTCAACATCTGGGTGAGCTTCTTCTAGCACGTTAATCCCTTCGGGTGCTGCAACTAATACTAATACTTTAATGTGTTTACAACCTGCTTTTTTCAGTAGATCAATCGTTGCTACCATTGAGCCACCCGTTGCTAACATTGGGTCTGTGATAATCGCTAGGCGTTCATCTACATCATTTGCTAATTTTGAAAAATAAGGAACTGGTTTTAACGTTTCTTCATCACGATAAATCCCCACTACACTAATTCTTGCACTGGGTATGTGTTCTAGCACCCCATCCATCATACCTAAACCAGCTCGCAAAATTGGCACCACGGTAACTTTTTTACCTTTAATTCGTTCAACTGAAATTTTCTTACCATTCCAACCATTAATCTCAACTTTTTCCATTTCAAGATCTTTGGTTGCTTCATAAGTCAATAGGCTACCAATCTCATTTGCTAACTCACGGAAATCTTTGGTGCTAATTTCTGCTTCTCGCATTAAACCTAATTTATGTTTTACAAGCGGGTGTTTTACCTCAACAATTTTCATTGTAAGCTCCTTAATTATGTTATTTAAGCGTTATTAACGTTTGATTTTGCTGATTCTTCATCTCTTAGTACGTTGCGAAGAATTTTTCCAATATTACTTTTGGGTAGTTCATCACGAAATTCAATATCACGTGGAATTTTATAGCCAGTTAAAAATTGACGGCAATAACGACGCAGTTCATCGCAGGTTAAGCTTTCATCTTTTTTCGTCACAAAAATTTTTATACGTTCGCCAGAAAGCTCACTCGGCACACCAATAGCAACAACTTCATTCACTTTTGGATTTTGTAAAATAACATCTTCAATTTCAGCTGGGTAGACATTAAAACCAGAAACAAGGATCATATCTTTTTTACGATCAACGATGCGTAAATTAAGATCTTCACCCATAACAACAATATCGCCTGTTGCCATCCAGCCATCATTTAATACTTTTGCCGTTTCTTCCGGGCGATTCCAATACCCTTGCATCACTTGAGGGCCTTTAACTAATAACTCGCCTTGCTCGCCCAAAGGTAGCTCATTACCTTCAGCATCTACAATGCGAATATCTGTATTTGGCAAAGGAATACCTATTGAGCCTGAATATTCTACTGAATCACTACGTGTTGCACTAATAACAGGCGAACATTCAGTCATACCATAGCCTTCAATAATGTGGCAACCTGTTAAATCGTACCAATCTTGTGCTACATTAGCGTGAATTGCAGCCCCACCGCCAACACTTAATTTTAAGGATGAAAAATCCACTTCTTTTAGTGTTTGATTATTCAGTAATGCACTAAATAGTGTATTTACCCCTGTAAAAATAGATACTTTATATTTCTTTAATTCTTTAATAAGGCTTGGAATATCACGAGGATTTGTAATTAATAATCCTGTAATACCTAGTTCAAGAAATAAGAGACAGTTCAAAGATAATGCAAAAATATGGTATAATGGCAAGGCAGTAGCACCAATCATATTTTTAGCGTTACCTAATAGTGGATCTACAATCCATTTTGTTTGCATCATATTGGCAATGAGATTTTGATGCGTTAGCATTGCACCTTTAGGCACACCAGTTGTACCGCCTGTATATTGTAAAAAGGCGAGGTCAGAACTTAAAATATGCGGTTTTACATACTGCCTTTTCTTGCCAATACTTAATGCTTCTCTAAAGCTAACAGCGTGAGGCAACTTATATTTGGGAACTGATTTCTTAATATATTTAACGATGAGATTCACTAAAGTACGCTTACCAAAAGAGAGCTGATCGCCTACTCGAGTTAAAATAACGTGTTTTATATTCGTATTAAATACCACTTTTTCTAACGTTGCCGCAAAGTTGGAAATAACCACAATCGCCTTTGCACCACTGTCGTTAAGTTGGTGCTCTAATTCACGGGGCGTATAAAGCGGATTGACATTCACCACAACGAGCCCTGCACGCAAAGCACCGAATAAGGCGATTGGATATTGCAATAAATTGGGCATCATTAACGCAATACGATCACCTTTTTCTAAACGTAATTCATTTTGTAAATAAGCAGCAAAAGCACGGCTACGTTCTTCTAATTTACGAAAGGTTAGAATTTGCCCTATATTAATATAAGCTGGAATATCTAGATGGCGTTTTATTGCGGCTTCAAACATATCAACTAATGATTCATATTGATTCACCTCAATGGTTTTTGGCGAGTAAGGCGGGTAATTATTAAGCCATATTTTGTCCATTCAAATCTCCTAAACTTTACCTAAAAAGATGGGCGAAAAATGGATTTGCTGACTGCGTTTATCCATTAATTTCTTTACCCCCCAGAAACTTATTGCTGTAAAAATCAACATTGCGAATAAAACGATAAGTTCATTTGCAAAAAATTGTGAAAATCCGACCGCTGTGATGATTAAAGCAAGCAAAGGTATCCCATAAATTAAAAAAACGCTTTTCAGTAGCGTATTTTCAGCTAAACCTAACTGAATTTTATCTCCCACTTTTAACGGCTCGTCGACACGAATACTAAAACGAGGAGCCATTTTTTCACCAGCTAAAGCGGATAATGCTTTTGAACCACAAGTAGTACGAGCCAAACAAGCACCACAAGCACTTTTTGCGTTGCATTGTACAATCGCAATACCATTATGATATTCAACCACACTGGCTTCTTCTATCATCATCGCGATGCTCCTTCTTTAAACTGAATATTTTTCAAAATCTGCTTAGCTACTTGTAGCGGTACATCGCCAATAATAACAATATCTTTATCATTAATTGTCTGATTTAAAATGGTTAATTTACCTTGTCGCCAAGCATATTCATCAAAATTAGCTCCCTGACTAGGCATAACGTAAATTGTCAAACTAGATAAACCATCACTATATAAACGGCTATCTACATATTCACTGTCAAATTGATAGGTTGCCCCTGTTACTGTTTGGTTCTGTACTAGTTCAAAACCTGTTGGTAGTTCTTTAATATCCCAATCATAAGGCAATTTGACCTCTTCTTTTGGGGGAGAGGTTAAGGACGGCAACATCAAAGAGTTAATCGCATTTGCAATCATTTCAAGCTCTGGAGATTGATAAAGCTGTAATACTCGAAATTCTTCTAACACAATATTGTCTTCATTTTGTAATTGGCTTTTAAGTAGCAAATTGGTTTCTTCATCAATCCAAAGCGTGTAAGAATAACGGAAAGTATCTTTTGGTAAAATGCGAATGACTTTCGTCACTCTATCTGAAATACGATCTTTACCCAAATCTAAAAAAACATACCCTTTTAAGTTATGGTAATCTGCGTAAAGAACATTAGGAAGGTTATCTAAAATATGGTGGCTATTTAAGCTAAAAGGCCGAAAATTGTATCCTAAATAACTAACGCTGTTACCTTTTAGGATAATTTCTTCTCGGTTATGATCGAGGTTTAATAATTGGGCATACGCTTTATCAGTAAATATATGACGCAATCGGAAAAATCCTACGTTGCTGTCTTGCTGAAAAATATAAAGTAATTCATAATTCGACTTTTTATGTGCTTCAGCCATTGACGCTAAATATGATAAAGGTGTTTTTATCCCTGTATCTGCTGCCAAAGCAAAACCAGAACAAGTGAAAATAGCTATGAACATCAAAAAAGATTTTATTATCTTAATAAACATATTTATTCTCAAATCAAATTAATTGTGCCCATTTTATCAAAATTAAAATTATTTCGCTATTTGTAAGTTATTTCTATTTTTCGTTATATTTGCCATACAAAAAGCTACATAATTACTAATTATGTAGCTTTCTTAATTTTTTCTTTTAGTTCATTCCGTTCTATTTTACTAATCTAATTAGAAGAAGTTGAAGTTTGGGCTTTCTGTTTTTCTTCTGGCAAAGTATTTTGCAAATTATTTGTACGGCGTTGTAACTCGTGATTTTCCAACAACGCATTAATTTTGCGTTGCTGAATTTCTAATTGTTCAGTAGTTGGCTGCTCTTGTACTAAAGCAGTGTACCTTACCGCCTCAACAGAATTACTAAAAGGAAACGTTTGTAACACAGGTTGCTGAGTTTGAGCAATGTCTTCGCTAGAGTTCATTGAATTTACGCCAATTACTGCCACTAAGCACACCGAGGCAGCAATACCTGCTTGTAAAATAGGTGTACTCCAACGTTTAAGTTTAAGTAATAAACCTTTTGGTTTTTCCGCAGTATTTTGAGATTTAATTTCTTCGTTCTCAAGTAAGGCTTCCATTTGGGCAGAAAAATCCGCACCTAAAATGATTTCATCGCCTTGCATCACACTGCGAATAGTATGATAACTTGCCCATTTTTGCTGTAATTCTGAGCTATGGGTTAAAGTCTCTACAAACTCTCTATCAACATCTTGCCCGTCCATATAAGAAGAAAGGTATTCGCGTTGAATAATGCGTTGTTGCATAATTGTCTCCAATGATTTTCGAGATTTCTAAAACTAATTCTACTTACTGCATAAGTGGATTGATTTTCGCATCAATTGCTTCCCTTGCACGGAAAATACGTGAACGTACTGTTCCTATCGGACACTCCATCACTTCTGCGATTTCTTCATAGCTTAAACCGTCTAATTCCCTTAAACAGATAGCAATTTTAAGCTCTTCAGGTAAATTTTCAATCGTATCAAATACAACTTTTTTTAATTCTTCCGATAACACTAAATTTTCAGGTGTATCGCTTTCACGAAGCTGAGCACCGACATCATAGCTTTCAGCATCTTCTGCTAAAATATCCTCTTTAGGTGGTCTTCTGCCCAAAGACGTTAAATGATTTTTTGCAGTATTAACTGCAATACGGTAAAGCCAAGTGTAAAAAGCACTTTCCCCACGAAAAGACTCTAAAGAGCGGTAAGCTTTAATAAAAGATTCTTGAACAATGTCAGGAATATCGTCTCTTGCTACATAACGAGTCAGTAAACTCGCAACTCTATTTTGATAGCGTACTACAAGTAAATTAAATGCTTTTTTATCACCTTTTTGTGCTTTTTCGACTAACTCTTGGTCGGTGATCTGCTCGCTCAACTGCGGACTCTCCTAATTATAATTTATAATGTGTCAATTCCATTGCACTACTCTTTAGAGAATGCATTTTTATAATAGTTCCAATTAATTTAAAATTCTTTCATCTTTTTATTTTTGATAACCAAAAACAAGCGGTCAGATTTTAGCTAAATTTTGCAAAAATTTCAAAAAATCTGACCGCTTGTAAACGAAGAAGAAATAAAGAGCAAATTGTCATTGACCCTAATAAAATTATTATTTTTTAGGCTTTAAATTCGCTACTTTTTGTGAGCGGTAAATCGCATTGATAGCGTGAATTAACGCCCTTGCTGAACTCTCTACAATATCTGTTGCTAAACCAACGCCATGAAATTTTCTGCCTTCGTATTCCACCACAATATCAACCTGCCCCAATGCTTCCGCCCCTTCTCCTTTTGCAGTGAGATTATAGTGAGACATTTTTAGCTCCATACCCACAATGTTCATAATCGCATTGTAAGTAGCATCAACGGGGCCATTACCGCCTTGTGAAGTAGCACTTTGGCGAACGCCATCTAACTCCACCTGCACAAACGCTGATGCAGGTAAGCCACTAATAAGCTGAGTAGTAATTACATCAAGTGATAATCTATCTTCATCGCCCTGCTGCATATCAATAAAGGCAAGTGCTTCTAAATCATAGTCAAATACTTGCCCCTTCTTATCAGCAAGTTGTAAGAAAGCATCATAGAGTTTATCTAGATCATAATCAGATTCGGTATAACCCATATCCGCCATATGCCCTTTCACTGCAGCACGTCCTGAACGAGCAGTTAAGTTTAGCTTCTCTTTTTTCAAGCCAATTGTTTCAGGCGACATAATTTCATAGGTATTTTTATTTTTCAACATACCATCTTGATGGATGCCCGATGAATGAGCAAATGCGTTACTTCCCACAATCGCTTTATTTGGCTGAATGGGCATATTACAAAGCTGGCTTATCATTTGGCTTACTCGATGAATTTCTTGAGTATTGATACGAGTATCCACCCCCATAAATGCTTGACGAGTTTTAATTGCCATTACCACTTCTTCTAATGCCGTATTTCCTGCACGCTCGCCTATTCCATTGATAGTACACTCAATCTGTCTAGCTCCGTTTTGTACCGCCATTAAAGAATTAGCGGTTGCCATTCCCAAATCATTATGACAGTGTACTGAAACAATGGCTTTATCTATATTTGGTACACGGTTCATCACTTGATGAATAATATTACCGTATTCATTTGGCAAGCAAAAACCCACAGTGTCAGGAATGTTTATTGTTGTTGCACCTGCATTAATTGCGGCTTCTACAATACGGCAAATATTATCAATGCCTGTACGCCCTGCATCTTCGCACGAAAATTCAACATCATCGGTATAACTTCTAGCACGTTTAACCGCAGCTACCGCCATTTCAACTACATCATCAAATGAACGTTTTAATTTAGCTTCAACGTGTAAAGCAGAACTCGCAATAAAGGTATGAATTCGAAAGGCTTCTGCCACTTTTAAGGCTTCGTAAGCAGCATCAATATCTTTTGGTACTGCACGAGAAAGTGCTGCTACACGACTATTTTTAATATGGCGAGCAATTGTTTGCACCGATTCAAAATCCCCTGCTGAAGACACAGGAAACCCCACTTCCATTACATCAACGCCTAAACGCTCTAAAGCAAGTGCAATTTGTAGTTTCTCTTTTACCGTCAAACTTGCTTTCAACGATTGCTCACCATCACGCAGTGTAGTATCGAAAATAATAATGTTATTGTTACTCATAATAAAACCTTTATTTTGTTATTTCGGGATAAAAAAACCCGCATATTGAGTGCGGGCAAGAATGCGGATAGTTCATTTACTTCTCTAGACAATCTTTATGCTTGCACAAAATGCGATAACAGAGAGAGTCGAAGTAAGGTAAATTTTTCCATATTGTGTTTATGTTTGCATTGTTATTCAGTCGTAAGGCTTATATTAGCTTTATACAGACCAATGTCAATAGCATTTTTCTCTTTACGCAACCGTTTAAACTCCACTAATAGATCATCTATTTAGAGTTTTATATCGTGTACAATCAATATATTAGATTAAAAATCCAAATCACCCCATCAATCTAAAACAATTAATCAATATCACAAATAAATATGATATTTTAACTTTTAACCCGTTTTTTCATAAAATGAAAAAATACTTCAATATTGTTATTCTCTTTGAAATTTCAACTCAAATTTGATAGCCTTTTTAAATAATTTTACTGATGAGGATCAACTATGACTCAACCATTTCGTGCCATTATTTCCGATCTTGATGGTACTTTACTAAATGCCAATCATAAAATTGGCAATTTTACGATTGATACCTTAGAAAAACTATCTCAACAAGGCGTAGATATCTTTTTTGCGACTGGTCGAAATTACCCTGATGTTTCTCATATTATCCGCAAAATAAATGTTGAAAATGCAATGTTAGTTACCTCAAACGGCGCAAGAGCAAATAATTTAGATGGTAAAAAAATTGTCAGCCACTATTTGCCTGAGAATATTGCTTTTGCATTAATGAATATTGAATTTGATAACCAGAATGTTTGCTTAAACAGTTATCAAGGCGATGAATGGTTTATTAATAAAGCGATCCCAGAGTTAAAAAATTTTCATCAAGATTCTGGGTTTAGTTATCAAGTGGTTAATTTTGGCGACCACCACGGTAGAAAAACAGAGAAAGTCTTTTTTATTGGTAGAACACCTGAAGCCTTAGTGCCAATTGAGCATTATGTTAGAGAAACGTATGGCGATAAGGTACAGATGACCTATTCAGCGTTACTCTGTCTTGAAGTGATGGCAAAAGGCGTATGTAAAGCAAATGCGTTGGAAGAATTAGTAAAATTACGTGGTTATACTCTGCAAGACTGCATTGCTTTTGGCGATGGAATGAATGATTTAGAGATGTTGAGCCTAGCTGGTAAAGGGTGTTTAATGGCAAATGCCGATCCTCGTTTAAAAGCAGCGTTACCAAATAATGAAGTCATTGGTTACAATAAAGATGAAGCTGTCGCACACTATATTCGAGCAATATTTAGTATGATTTAATGCTAACTTTTAGTAAAAAGCCCAGTAGGGGGCGATTAATATTCGAATTCATAGCAGCCGAATTTGTATATATCTGATAAATGAAGTTGTTTATCTTCTAATTCGTGCTTTTCCCTGATATTTCACCTACGTCCTTATCATTTCTGCATTAATACCTACAGTGTCTACGCAGTAAACTTTTGCCCAAAAGTACTTGCCCACAATTTATGCTTACGTAAATAGGGAAACTTATTGAACAATTTGATTGCTTCTCGCTCTTTTAAATCTCCCATTACCTCTGATAAAGAATGCAAGCGGCCGATTTTCTGCAAATTTTTACAAAAAACCGACCGCTTTTATCCCCTATTCTTCTAATCTAGCTAAAATCTCATCCACAAACTGCGGCACAATCTCTGTGGCTTTACCGTAACGAGCTTCTTTAAACGCCGTTTTAACCTTACTCGGCTCTAAATTGAGTTCAATGGTATGTGACTTCCAACGGTTTGCCTTTTCCACAAAACCGGCGGCAGGATACACATTACCCGATGTACCAATTGAGACGAAAATATCGCAATCGTAAATCGCCTCATCAATTTCTAGCATTTGGTACGGAATTTCGCCAAACCAGACAATATGCGGACGTAATCTTGCCGGTTGAATGCAGCAAGTACAGCGACTTTCGTCCGTCACATCGCCTTGCCAGTCATAGACCGTGCCTTTGTTTGGGCAGCGGACTTTCAGCAATTCACCGTGCATATGAATCACATTTTTCGAACCGGCACGCTTATGCAAGTTATCGACATTTTGGGTTACAATCAGCAGATTTTCGCCGAGTTTTTCTTCCAATTTAGCCAATGCCAAATGGGCGGCATTCGGTTGCACTTCGGGCTCAAACAGCTTACGGCGGCGTTCGTTATAAAAGCGTTGGACTAATTCCCGATCCCGTTTATAGCCTTCCGGCGTGGCGACATCTTCCACCCGATGATTTTCCCACAAGCCATCTTCGGCTCGGAATGTGCGGATACCTGACTCGGCGGAAATGCCTGCACCAGTTAATACAACAATTCTCGGTAATTTTTCCATTTTAATTCTCCTTACTCTTTACACTCTCATTATTTAAAAAATCTTGATAGCTCCATTTTTCAATGGAGAAGTACGCTTCCATAGTCTGTTCTGGGTCAATTTCATCAGTATTGAGCGTATGATCAAACATCGCATATTGATATGAATTATCACCGCTGGTTCCCCAAACAATTTTCTTTAAGGTCAGCTGGCGATAAATCGGAACTAATAGTGGCACAAGCATACTTTCACAGAATAAGGTTTTAGGAGCATCAAATCGGGTTTGATTTATCCAACCGAGATCATAAAACTTACCGTTTTCTTTGCACATTAAACAATCAACACTTATCGGCATATCAAAAAATCTCTCGCCATTTTCTAAGGTAAATTGATAGCAATAACTACCTTCAAAATGGGTATTGGAATGCTTGATAAATTGTAAACTTAAATGTTTATCCCATAACTTTGATGTAATAATAATGCTGTTACCTTTATATTCCACAATCGGCTGCTGTTTTTGTACCTCTGGCAAGGCGATAAAACCATTAATGACCCATTGAGTGAAATCAGCTTTCATTAAAATTTCTCCGAATAACCAAACCGCTGTTCTGCCATTTCGAGCATTGCCTGTAAATTTTGGCAAAAGAGTTTGGTATGCTGTAAAAACTTTTCCGGATCATCGTAAAAACGATTTCCAATCGTCATCTGCATTTTGTCGCTGGCTCGGAAAAAAGTGAGATGCTTCATATCTTCTATTTCTTCATTTTGTAACAGTGCCAGTGTGCCGATATTCGAGAATGTCATCACATCCTCATCTCGTTCCACAATCGCATTGCCACAAAGATAAGCATTACTACCGATATTGGTATCAAACTTCACTTCGGTATTGCCTTCCACTTTCGCTTCACCACAAATGTCTGAATCATAAATTTTAGCATTGCCGTAAATTTCAGCATTATCGTGAATCCCCCCACCATAGATAATTGCATTACCATATACTGAGCAACTATTATTCAACCAACCGCCACGCACTTCGGCATTATCTCGTAAAGAAATACATCCATTTTCCGAACTATTCGTCTTACCACCACAAAAAATAGCATTATTAGACATAGAAAGTGATGAGTAATATCCGTTTACCTCAGCATCACCATATATTTTTGCATTATCTTTCATTGTCAGATTTACATCACAAATAAAAGCATCACCATAGATTTTTACTTGATCAGATATATCAAATTTATAGTGATTTTCACAATAAATCCAAGCCCGACCAAATACTCTTGCATTTCCGTGAATAATGCCTTTGCCTGTAATAATCGCATTATGCTCGACTTTGGCACTACCAAAGACATAAACATTTTCGGCTATCCAACAATTACCTTGCTGAGAAAGGTTTTCTTCTTTTTCAATCCAACCTCCTAGCTCTCCCTCTTTTACAGAATGTTCCCAAGCACCTTTTCGGTAAAATGAAAAGTCTCTTAATGATTCAATTTGATAAAGTGTTTTTCCTTGATACTCTACAGTATTTTCAGTTAAACGATATTTCATTAGAAACCTCCCAAAATGCGTGACTTTGCTAATTTAATTGCCGTTTCATATTCTGAATAAGCCTTTAAGGCATTTCGGATTTGTGTCGGTGAGAAAGGCTCATTGTTATAACGAATTTCAAATCCATTTTCTGTTTTATATGCTGTTAAATATTCTAGAAAATCCGAAAATATTTTTGTTTGCAAAAAATCATTTTGAGATTGAATAAAGGCATTACTACCCAAATTAACACCATCATTGATCACAATATTTTCACCAATAATCCGAGTATTACCGAAAAAATCATTACTACCACTAATTTCCGCCCCACAGATTTTGACATTATCTTCAATCCTGATTCGATTACCTTGAATGATCGAATTTCCCCAAATTTCCACATCTCCTTTAATATGGCAATTTGCTTCAATTTGAGCATTACCATAAATCTGAGCATTATCAGAAATCCAAATTTTTCCAATAGCATTTCCACCCACACGGGCATTTTCAAAAATTTTCACGGAACCACAAATACGAGTGTTTTTTCCGCATACTGCAGCATTCCCGAAAATTTCTACATGGTCTGAAATCTGTCCCTTTACAGAAACTTGAGCATTACCATAAATTTTGACATTATCACCAATATTCCCTCTTGTAACCCGAGCATTGCCATATAACTGTGCTTGATCATATAAGCGAGAAAAACCTCCCAAATAGGCATTTTCGGAGACATAAGCCTGATCCCATACTTCCGCACTATTCGCCACCCAGCAATTTCCCTCTTGCGACAAATTATGCTCACCGCTAATGAAACCGCCTAGATCACCGACTTTCACTTCGTGACCATCACTTGTCGTAAAATCTCGCAACGCCTGAATTTGATAGAGTTTTTGCTTATCATCGCCTTTATCACTTTCAATTAAACAATACTTTTTCATTTGCTACTCCTGTTTTGTGAGATAGGGATATTCTAGGTAAAGATACGTTATTTTGTGTCGCATAAGATGCTAGATTTTAGCCATAGCATAAGAATGGAAGAATATATTTGAACATGCTAATGGTGGGATTTAAAAGTCGGGGAAGGAAAAAATAAGCGGTGCAATTTTGCAGAATTTTTGCAAGATTGCACCGCTTTCTCTAACCCAAATTAGAAGAATCCAATAATTTCTAACTCTCAATATTTTCAATAACCATAGGTAACTTCCTATTTAAGATCCTCTTCTCAGCAATCTTTAATATCAAATTAATATCCTCAATCTCATCTTGATTAGCATTTTCTTGTAAAAACTCTCTAAACTCATCCAAAGTAGCAAAATAGCGTTTATTATCATAATCTGTAGAATTAATAATAAACCCAACAGACAAACCGTTATTCTGATTATGATAAACTGTTATACTTCTACTAAGATCGCTAATATAATTTACAAAAAACACTGCACCATTACTATCAATATCTGCATTATCCGGTAAATATATTCTATCAATTTTCAACATAGAACCATTCAGCCGTCCATTTCCAGAAACAATCAAACTATCATCTATTAAAGTATCTTGACCAATATAAACTTTGCCTTCTAGCTTTGGTGTTCCACAAATTTTTCCATATATTTTAAGATAATCCCCTAACGATAAATTACAGGAATTACTGACCAAACCATTAATATAAGCACTTCCTTTAATATATAAATATTGATTAAACTGAATTCTAGAAGATTTAATTACAGCACTTTCATATATGTCTATATAATGATTATACGCCAGTATAGAATCCAAAACTTTAGCGTTATCAAAAACATCTACTTTTACATTGTCACTAAAATTAACATCAAAAATCTCAACATTTCTACTAATATTAATTTCTATATTATTACAGAAAATAGTCCTACCATACACTTTAGTATTACCCAAAATATGAAGCCTCCTATTATTACGGAGCATAACATCACCATATATTTTAGCATCTTCTCCAACCCATACTTGAGTATATTCAAGCTCAGATTCTGTTTCACTTTCATAAACAATACGAACATTATCAAAAATCTCAGCATTGTCTGTTAATTTACTATAACGAACTTGCGCACTTCCATAAACTTTAGCATTATCCATTACCAATGCTGTATCATAAATCCACGCATCTCCTTCATGAGATAAATTATGCTCGCCCTCAACATAACCACCAAGATCACCTTTCTTTATATCTATGCTTGGAATATCAATTAATGCTTGAATTTGATAGACAGTTTTTCCATCTACTTCTTCTGTACTTTCAGTTAAACAGTATTTTTTCATTTTTTACTCCTATGGTGTTAGATATCAGGATGATACACACTCATGCGTTATTTTGTTTCGCATAAAAATTCTAGATTTTTAGCAAAAGTATAAGAATGGAAGAATGTACTTAAACAGGCTAATAGTAGGATTGAAAAGTCGGGAAAAGGAAAAAAATAAGCGGTGCAGTTTTGCAGATTTTTTGCAAAGTTGCACCGCTATAAATTGAGGAGAGTTACAGAATGCTCATTAAAAATGAAATAATCTTATCTCGTCTTGCCTGAATTTCTTCTTTTTTCCATTTAGGATCTTTTTCCGTCATAGCAAAAATTTCTCTCTGCTGTGCCAAACGGTTATTCTTATAGCTATTACGCTTATCTTCAAATGACTGATTCCCAATAGAGCAATTCTGAGATTTTGAAATTAACATTAAATTACCTAAGCAATGTAGGTAGTTTGCATTAAATTCGTTATCGTACTCATCATATCCAGTTGCGATCTCTGATTGATCTTTTGGCGTTTTAGGCGAAATGTGCTCTAATTCTGGGCTTTTCACCTCTTCAAAGCGAGTAAGCTCATAGCCATTGGCATTTTTTGACTCTAAATAGTTTTCATATTTCCACAGAAGGAATTTTGCGATAGGGTTATAAATATTTCCACTTAACGCAGTTTTAATTACATTATTATTCCAGTAATTCCACCACCATTCATCACAAGTTTTCAATTCATTGATAAGTGTTAGAATGGGGTCAATACTAGTATTTCTGGC
Organism: Mannheimia pernigra; assembly: GCF_013377995.1. NCBI lineage: Bacteria > Pseudomonadati > Pseudomonadota > Gammaproteobacteria > Pasteurellales > Pasteurellaceae > Mannheimia > Mannheimia pernigra. The sequence goes on along the minus strand of NZ_CP055305.1, from coordinate 1,309,422 downwards.
ATTAAAACTCTGATATACATTTTTTAGTCTTGCTGTTAAATCTGCTCTTGTTCCAGCTAATCTATGGCGAAGTAAAATAGATTCTAATGCTTCACATAATGCTGATTTTTGTTCTAAGCCGAGATTAAATTTATAGGCTTTTAATACAAATGGCATTACTGCACCTAAATCACCAAGTGAAACGAAAGAGTGGATTTTATGTACAGATTTTTCATCTTTGGTAAAAAATTGTTTTAGATTTTCAAAACTGAGAGAAAGCTCTAATACAAACTCACGAATAAACTGAATACCCGATTTTTCCTCCATGTCTTTGTCTGCTTCATTTAATCGTTTTGCAATCCACTTTTGTGGAGTCAGTTCATTCAAGGCATTTAATGAATTTCCATAAACTCGAATAGTGTAGCGCAGAACATCATCTTCACTGATTTTATATTCAATAGCCGAAATTGATTTATATATGGTTTCAAAGCGATCTTTGATTTCTTTTAATAAGTTATCTCGTTCTGCTGTGCCATAGAGATGTACATAAAACATCAATTCTGCTTTTATAACTTCTAAATCAGTTGGTTTTTTCCCACGATTGTTTTGGAAAATAAACATTTGAATGGCTTCGGCTTCATCTTTTACGGCGTGAGTAGTACAAGATGCATCACTTACAATATCCAATAAATGTAATAATTGTTCTTCCTCGCAATGTGAGAAATAAACACTAAAATATTGAAATGCTTGTAAAAAACGACGCTTAGATTCAGTATCTACACTACTCAGTTCAGGCACTGCACCTACTACACCGTCAATAATAGCATCTTTAAATAATCGTCTATCATACTCAACGGTTTGGAATCGATCTTGATGATAATACTGCACCATTTCACCATATTTAGCTTGCAGTTTAATTGGTAATGCAGCTATTTCTTTTACATTGTGAATTTCCTTCAAACGCTGAAAAAGTGCAGTCACAAAAATAACTATTGTTGTCAGGCGTTGCTGCCCATCTACGATGTGAAAGGTATCATTACCTTTATCTTCAAATAAGAAGTGTCCAAAATAGTAAGGGGAACTTGCCTTGCTTTTTCGATATTCTTCCAGATCTTGCAAAAATTGACTAACCTGTTTGTCTTTTTCCCAAGCATAAGCTCGTTGATAACTTGGCACGATAATTTGACCTCTTGCCAGCATTTTTCTGATAGTTGTAGAGGCTTCCATAATATAACTCCATATTGAAAAGATGTTTAATTCTCACACAATAATAACAAGCAAGCAAGCAAGCAAGCAAGCAAGCAAGCAAAATTATTTTAACCATTTGATTTTAATAGAAAATATCTTATTTTAAAACCTCATCAATCGCTTTCAACGCCTCCAATCCGCCCATTTCCAAACTTAAAAAGTGCATTTTCGGCACGCCTGCGTCTATCGGGTTAATTCGAATTAAACCTCCTCTTTTCTGTTTGGCGGTGCGTTCGGAAAAATTACGCACGGTTGGTATGGCTTTGCCTGCACCGATTTCAATCACCACTGGTCGCTCCGTTTTGCCTAGCCATTCATTTAATAAAGCTTCTTTGCCAAATTGGTAACCTTCGGCATAGCTCCAATCGTTGAACATCAATACATTTTGGCGAGCCAAACCGCCACAGTCGGGGCAACGAGGGGCTTCGTTTAAGACCACGCAGTTTTCATCATCAGTTATCGGTTGATAACCGTAAGACCACCACGATTTACTTTGGCAATTTGCCACACATTGCAAACGCTCTAATGTGCCGTGACATTCATAAATACGGGCTTCGGAATAGCCTGCTTTACGGAAATGCCCATCCACATTGCTGGCAAACACAAAATAGCCGTGCTTTTTGCTTTCTGCCCAACGTTTGAGAATTGCATAGCCTTCGTGCGGTTCGGCTTGGCGATATTGATTTAGGCGGTGAGCGAAAAACCATTTGGCAAGCTCAGGACGTTGTTGGTAAGCAAGCGGTGTGGCAATGTCCATAAATTGCAAATCAAACTTTTTAAGTGGTGGGTAAGCATTCCAAAATCCGCCAACACTTCTAAAATCAGGCAAACCGCTATCCACCGACATCCCCGCCCCTGCGGTAATTAAAATGCCGTCTGCTTGACGGATAAGTTCTGCTGCGTAGTTAAGATCGTTTTTCATATGGCGTTCCTTATATCTAATGGGGTATAAGATGATTTTAAGTGTTAACACGACAATTTATGTCGTATCAATTACAATATCTCAACAATCACGACAGAAAAATCATCTGATTTTTTGATAAAACGTTGAAGAAAATGCAGCCTAACGCAATTGTCCTGACTTTGTTGCCAGAGCCAATTTAGTCTCTCTGATGAAATTCTGTCATGTAATCCATCACTACACAGCAGTATACTCTCGCCTTTTTCCAGCTGAAATTCAGCTGTATGAATACGAAAATCATCCGCCTCAAAATCGGCAATGAGACAATCAGTCAAGCCGTTGTAGATGGAAGCATACTGCGTATGTTCATCGACAACGCCTTGTTGCCGCATTTCGGTTAGCATGGTGTGATCAACACTGAGCTGTTGCCACTGACCTTGTGCGGTAATCTTGTATGCTCGACTATCGCCCACATTTAAGATTTTGCCCTTGCCATTAGCGTGCAATTCACAACCGACAAAGGTACTGCCTATCCCAAAATGCACAGCTGCATATTTTTCACAAAGGGCAAATTGTGTGGCACGCAACCACGTTGAATTAAGCTCTTGGCATTCACTCAACCTTCCCATTAAAAAACGGCTGGCAAGCTGGGATTGAGAGCTATGCGAAACACCATCTGCGATACCAAACATCACCTTGTTTGCCTCCAACATATCACTTTCAGCATTTTTATACTGCCATTGATAAACCGCTTTACCGTTGAATAACGCATCTTGGTTTTTCTTGTGAAAAGAGCCAACCTGTTGGCAGAATGTGAGTTGAAAAGGCATTAATGTCTCCCTTTTTTACGAAAATTCTCTCTTTAATACAGGCTAATCGGTGCAATTAAAAGTCGGAAAATCGATATTTTTTCGATGAAGATCACAAAATCAGCCCAAAATCTGCGTTGGTTTTGTGTTAAGGTATCACTCAAAGGAAGGAGAAATTTATGCAAGCATTAACCACACCCACCAGTGCGAACATTCTATTTTATTCGGCACCGCAAGATGTACAAATTGAAGTGCAATATCTTGATGAAACCTTTTGGCTAACACAAAAGAGTATGGCAGAGTTGTTTGGGGTTCAATCTCATACAATTAATTTCCATTTAAAGCAGATTTTTGAAACGGGAGAATTAGAACAAATTTCAACCACTCGAAAAATTCGAATAGTTCAACAGGAAGGAAATCGTCAAGTTAGTCGTAACCTTGATTTCTACAACCTCGATGCCATTATTACCGTAGGCTATCGTGTAAACAGCCGAGAGGCGACTCAGTTCCGTATTTGGGCAACCAATACATTGCGAGAATTTATTATTAAAGGGTTTGTTATTGACGATCAACGCTTAAAACAAGCGGTTGATTTTGCAACCAATATCGCAAAATCAACCGCTTGCATAAAACTAAACTGGCTCTTTTTCTATATCCCAAATATCTTCCCCAAATTTGCGTAGCCACCATTCTAGCATATTGTTATCCGCAACCGTGGCTTGGAAACGATAGTGTTCTTCGCTCTCTTCCAACATCTTTTGATCTTTGGCTATTGGGGTTTCCGTGAGGTGAAAGCCTGCCGATTTGGAAATCGAGAAAGTGAGGCAGATTTTATCGCCATTACCAAAACCGAGATGACCGTCATTCTGATAACGTTGCAAATTAAAATCTTTCGGGCGTTCAAAGGTAAAAGTGGAAATTTCAGCTTTGCGAATACGATGCAGAGCAAGCAATCGATTATCTTCAAATCCTTCATAACGACAGACCAGATAAATACTTGCCCCTTGTTGAGCTATCGCCAGCGGCATAATGGTTGCTGAATGCTTTTTGCCAAATTGATTTTGGTATTCAATATGGAGCAATTTATTTTGAAATAGTGCTTGGCTTACAGCAGCAAAAATCTCATCTTTAATTTTGGCTGGGATAAGCGGTAAGCTGGTTGGTGTTGAGCAAACTTTATTTAGCCATTGATATTCGGGCTTGTCTTTACTGCCTGAGACCATCTTATCTGCCTGTTCAAAAAAGGGCTTCATCGATGCCATTAAATTTGCCGGTAGCAAGTATTTCAAATGTTGCTCGGCAAGTTTCAGTAATAGTGATTGCTGCTCATTTAAAATAGGCAATACCAAACCTTCGGAGTGTAGTTTCCAACTGTATCCAAAGGGTTTTGAACGCTCATCACATTCAATATCAAAATGTTCACATAAAATTTTAAGCGTACGTTGAATAGTTCTTAAATCTCGCTCAAAACCGGTTTCAAGAAGCTGTTCGTGTAGGCTTTTTGCATCAATTTTTCGAGGCAATTTTGGAATACGGCGTAAAATTTCGAGTTGCAGTAGTGTGGCGTCAATATCACTGGGTCGGTTTGCCATGATGTTCTCCCTTTCAAATAGAGGTGAAATTATAGCAAGAATAAGCAGTGATGTTGCAGAATAACCTGCAAAATTCACCGCTTGTTGAGACGTTAGGCTTGCTCTTGTTGGAGTCGGGCTTTGGCAATATCTAAATTATGGGCGGTGCGATTAAAACCGATTGAATAGCGACGTTGCAAGCTCGCTATGGAGGTCGCTGGATTATCTCTCAACGCATCGATAAACTGCTCGACTAACTGAGCGTCATAATACTCTGGCTTATTCTCACGCGGCAGCTCAACCACATGTTGTTTGATAGGCTCTTTAATCTCGCCATAACCACCTAAAATAAATAAGCGTAAGTGATCACCGCTGTAATCTGCGCCCACAATAATCGCAGCATCTTCATTCGCATACTGCTCTATCTCCCCCATAATTTGGTAGACGGTCTCAAGAGTTATCTCTGCAGAGGCTTGAATATTCACTAATAAAATATCAAATTTCTTTTGCTGATTGAGGGAAGAGAGCGATCTTTTATCAAATTGACACTGTTCAAATTCGATCAAATAGGCTTGAACCTCCTCAGCACGTTCGAACATCTTGAAATCGTCTCCATCAATATTGATCATTCCTTCATTACTCACTATAGATTTAAGTGTGCGACTAATCTCTTCTTCGGCTAACTTTTCTGTACGAAGTTGCGTCTCTTGAAAAATAATTTTGCTACTATTTGGGTGTTGTGCTGAGCGTTGGGCAAGTTGTTCTAACATTTTAGGCTCCTTTAATATAAATAAATGTGCACTATACACATAATAACGACATTTTGTTTCGCATGCCGTTCATTTGCAAAAAATTCTACAAATTTAACCGCTTGCGGTATAATCACGCCCTTATAAAACAGTAAAAGGAATCAATCGATGTTTGAACTCAATCCAATTAAAACTCAACTTGCTGATCTAACCCAAAGAACCTCGATCATTCGGGGGTATCTTTGACTTTGATCATAAAGTCGAGCGTTTAGAAGAAGTGAATGCAGAGCTGGAACAGCCCGATGTCTGGAGCAAGCCAGAGAAAGCCCAAGCATTAGGGAAAGAACGCTCAATGTTGGAGCAAATTGTTAATACTATCAAAGTCTTAGCGCAAGGAATTGAAGATGTGGAAGGTTTGATTGAGCTTGCTATCGAAGCAGAAGATCAAGACACCTTTAACGAAGCCCAGCTTGAGGCCGATGAATTAGAGAAAAAACTGGCAGATTTAGAATTTAAACGGATGTTCAGTGGGCCTCACGACAGTGCAGATTGCTACTTAGATTTACAAGCAGGCTCAGGTGGAACAGAAGCACAAGACTGGACGGAAATGCTGCTGAGAATGTACCTACGCTGGGCGGAATCTAAAGGCTTTAAAGCCGATTTGATGGAGGCTTCAGACGGTGATGTAGCAGGGATTAAATCTGCCACAGTGAAAATTTCTGGCGATTACGCTTACGGCTGGTTTAGAACTGAAACGGGTATTCATCGCTTAGTTCGTAAAAGCCCATTTGATGCTAACAACGGAAGACACACTTCGTTCTCAGCCGCATTTGTTTATCCTGAAATTGATGATGATATTGATATTGAGATCAATCCAGCCGATCTGCGTATTGATGTTTACCGTGCTTCAGGAGCGGGCGGTCAGCACGTCAATAAAACTGAATCTGCTGTGCGGATTACCCATCAACCAAGTGGGATTGTGGTACAGTGCCAGAACGGTAGGTCGCAACACCAAAATAAAGATCAAGCGATGAAACAATTGAAAGCGAAACTGTATGAGCTGGAAATGAGCAAGAAAAATGCCGAAAAACAGGCAATGGAAGATAATAAATCCGACATTGGCTGGGGTAGTCAAATTCGCTCGTATGTGTTAGACGATTCACGCATTAAAGATCATCGTACAGGGGTAGAACACCGTACTACACAACAAGTGCTAGACGGCGATTTAGATAAATTTGTGGAAGCAAGTCTGAAAGCAGGGTTGTAATCGCATTTATATCGTGTTGTTAAGACAATGAGGCTAAATTTAGCCTCTCATTTAAGGATAGACGCTTGGAATACCGTTACTATATTACCGTCGTAATTGCTGTTGCAGTGTTACAACTCTTTTTATACAGCTTTGCAAAAACTATTGGCTGGTTACTTAATTTATCTACAAAAAACCGTAAAACCGTTAGCTTTCTTAGCTTTTTAATTATTAATGGAATGGTCATTCTAGCCATTACCCGAATGTTCTTGCTGTTTCGAGTAATGGCACTGGTGCTAGTGTTGTTGCTATTTGCATTTTTTATCAGTTTTTTGACCGCTTGTATTTACAAATTAACCAGAGGGAATCCTTCCGTTAATCGAGGCTTGAAGATATTCTACCCTTTTGCTTTTTTAGGCTTAATTGGGCTTGGGTTTTATAATGCTTATGTGCCAACGCTGGTGCATTATTCAGTCAAATTAGAAAAACCTCTAGCACAACCAATTCGTATTGGTGTAGCAAGTGATTTACATTTAGGCAAACAATTTGGGGCAAAACAACTCGATAAACTAGCAGAGATTTTTCAGCAAGAAAACGTAGATCTCATTTTACTACCAGGCGATATTATGGACGATAACTTAACGGTTTATCATTCAGAAAATATGCACAGTTCACTCGCTAAACTCAATGCACCACTTGGCGTATATGCTACACTTGGCAACCACGATTTCTTTGGCAATCAAGAAAGTATTGCCCAGGCCATTCGTCAGGCAGGTATTCGGGTTTTATGGGATCAAGCGGTCGAAATTGATGGAAAATTTGTTATTGTTGGACGTAACGATGATTTAGTCAAAACACGCCCATCTGCTGAGCAATTACTGCAATCTGTCAATACTAAATTGCCCGTGATTTTACTTGACCATCGTCCGACAGAAATTGAAAAACACACTAAACTGCCGATTGACATTCAAGTTTCAGGCCACGCCCACAAAGGACAAATTTTCCCTGCAAATATTATTACTCAGTTTATGTATCAATTACACTACGGCTATGAAAAAATCGGCTTAGGTCATTATTTTGTCACATCAGGCTATGGTTTTTGGGGCATACCAATGCGGTTAGGATCACAATCTGAAGTGTTGATTATTGATGTAGAAGGCAATAATCCATCATAATTTAGGCTAGATGGCTATTTCTTTGGTAAAAAATTAAAAAAGCTACTTTTTAACTAACGCTAACCTCATTTTTGCTTAAAAGAAAAGCATTTGATGGCTTTTTCTACTCGTTAATTCATTGAATTTATGCTATTTTAACAGGCGTTTTTATAACATCATTTTTTTCTACCACTTAAGACAATTTAAGGAGTTTTTATGCAACAAGGTAGCGGAATGGAAATGATCTTTATCCTGATTATTTTCGGTGCAATTTTCTATTTTATGATTTATCGCCCTCAGGCAAAACGCCAAAAACAACAACGTGAATTACTAGCAAGCCTAGCAAAAGGCGAAGAAGTATTAACCAGCGGTGGTTTAATCGGCAAAATTACCAAAATAACGGCTGATAATGACAATATTGTTATCGCATTAAACGACACAACTGAAATAACCATTAAACGTGATTTCGTTGTAGCTGTACTTCCAAAAGGTTCATTAAAATCGCTTTAATAACCGCTAATCCAACTTTACTATTTGGGGATTTATTGTGTTAAACCGTTTCCCGCTATGGAAGAATTTAATGGTGATCTTATTGATCGCCATTGGTGCTTTATACGCCCTTCCAAATTTATATGGTGATGATCCATCAGTCCAAATTTCTGGTACTCGTGGGCAACAAGCCACACCTGAAACTCTTACTCAAATTCAATCTACACTTTCATCTGTGAATATTCAGCCCAAATCAGCCATATTAGAAAATGGTTCGATCTTGGTGCGTTTAGAAAGCAGCGAGCAACAATTAGCAGCGAAAGAAAAAATCGCAGAGGTATTGGGTAATAACTATTCAGTTGCCTTGAACCTTGCACCTGCAACACCAGATTGGCTTTCAAGTATTGGCGGGAGTCCGATGAAGTTAGGCTTAGACTTACTTGGTGGTGTTCGCTTTTTAATGGAAGTAGATATGAACACGGCTCTTGCAAAACAACAAGATACTTTGCAAGACAGTCTGCGTAACGATTTCCGTAAAGAAAAACTGCAATATAAAGCGGTCAAAAAAGGGGAAAATTTTGCAACTGACATTGAATTTGCAGACAGCCAAACTGCAGAAAAAGCAGTTCGTTTAGTTCAACGTGTTCATCCAACACTTGATGTATTATTAAAAGGTAATAGCATTACCTTAACCCCTTCAGCACAAGCTCTTTCAGATTCTCGTAGTGTAGCGATTGAGCAAAATCTTTCTATTTTACGTAAGCGTGTAGAAGAGTTGGGCGTTTCAGAACCCTCTATTCAACGTCAGGGGGCAGATCGTATTGTGGTTGAATTACCTGGCGTTCAAGATACTGCCCGTGCAAAAGAACTTTTAGGTGCAACTGCAACACTTGAGTTCCGTTTAGTAAATACAGAAGCGAATTTAGCTTCTGCAGCTAAAGGGATTGTTCCCGCAGATTCTGAAATACAGAATACCCGTGATGGTGAACCCGTCGTTTTACGCCGTAAGCCATCTTTAGGTGGCGAGCACATTATTGATGCAACCTCAGGCACAGATGAGCGAGGGTTGCCACAAGTTAGTATCCGATTAGATACTGCTGGTGGCGAAATGATGGGCGAAATAACCAAGATGGCAATCAAAAAGCCAATGGCAACGCTTTATACCGAATTTAAAGATTCAGGTCGTAAAGATGCAAACGGTAAAGTAATTTTGGAAAAACATCAAGAAATTATTAATGTTGCCACCATTCAAACCCGTCTAGGAAACCAATTCCAAATTACAGGTATTAATTCTGCAGCTGAAGCACAAAACCTTGCTGTTTTATTACGTTCTGGTGCGTTAATTGCTCCAATCGTCATTGTAGAAGAGCGAACTATCGGTGCATCGTTAGGTGCTGATAATGTTAAACAAGGTATGAATGCGAGTATTTTAGGTCTAGGCTTAACAATTCTGTTCTGCTTAGTGTTTTATAAAATGTTTGGTGTGTTTGCCTCTTTTGCATTAATTGCAAATATGCTTTTAACTATCGGTTTAATGTCATTAATTGGAGCAACCCTAACTATGCCAGGCATTGCTGGTATTGTGCTTGCAGTAGGTATGTCGGTTGATGCAAACGTACTGATTTATGAACGAATTAAAGAAGAAATTCGCAATGGACGTTCTGTTCAGCAAGCTATTCACGAAGGTTATAGCGGTGCATTTTCCAGTATTTTTGACTCAAACCTCACAACAATCTTAACCTCTCTTGTGCTTTATGGCGTCGGAACAGGTCCTGTAAAAGGCTTTGCAATCACTCTGGCTTTAGGCGTAATCATTTCAATGTTTACGGCGATTACAGGAACGCGTATGCTCGTAAACTGGGTTTATGGTGGCAAACGTGTGAAAAAACTTTGGATTTAAGGTGGAATAAATGGCTATTGAAAATACAAAACAAGATGTAGCAGACATTAAACTGCCTTATAAATTAATCCCATTTATGAAATACCGCTATTTGGGTTTCATCTTCTCGATTATTATTTCTGTATTATGTACTTTCATCATCGTAACGAAAGGATTTAACTGGGGTTTAGATTTCACTGGTGGCACGGTTATTGAAACGCAATTTTCGCAGCCTGCTGATTTAACAAAACTGCGTGCGGAACTTGAAAATAGAGGCTATGGTAGTGCGTTAGTACAAACTACTGGCAGCCAAAAAGACCTAATGATCCGCTTGTCTGCGAATGCCGGTGATATGAGTGTCGGAAATAAAGTGATGGCGATGATCCACCAGACATTAGATCCGAACGCGACTATCAAAAGCATTGAGTTCGTTGGTCCTAACGTTGGTGAAGAACTAACTCAAGGTGCTATTTATGCCACCCTTGCCACCCTTGCTATGCTACTTATCTACGTTGGAACACGATTTGAGTGGCGTTTAGCCTTAGGCGGTATTGTTGCATTATCACACGATGTATTAGTGACACTTGGCGTATTCTCTTTATTGCAGATTGAGATCGATCTCACATTCGTAGCAGCTATTTTATCTGTAGTGGGTTATTCATTGAACGACTCTATCGTTGTATTCGACCGTGTCAGAGAAAACTTCTCGAAAATTCGCCGTTTAAGCTCAATTGAAGTAATAGATATTTCATTAAGCCAAACACTTTCTCGTACGTTAATGACCTCTATTACGACTCTCTTCGTGGTATTAGCATTGTTCTATTTAGGTGGACCAACATTATATAGCTTTTCACTTGCATTATTGATTGGTATTGGTTTCGGTACTTACTCATCGATTTATATTGCAATTGGTGTCGCATTACAACTTGGTTTGAAACGTGAACATATGGTTCAACCTAAGGTTGAAAAAGAAGGGGCAGATCAAGCTACCTTTATCGACTACTAATACAGTAATAGATAATCTGCACCCAAAGTTGGACTAAACAGCTCACTGAGGTGCAGATTTTTTACTACAAGCGGTCAAAAATAAACAATTTTTTGCAATATCAGCTGTCTTTTCGTATCTCGCTAATCTTTGAATTCAGTTACTCATCAACTTACGCAAACGTTTGCCAATTAATTTGAATTTCTGTAGAATGCAGCCCACCATTTTTCTCCTTTCTATTTTTCTTTGAGGTTTTTATGTCCTTATTTAAATTTGAAGAGCGTAACTCAAACGTTCGTCAAGAAGTGATCGCAGGTTTAACTACTTTTCTTGCAATGGTCTATTCAGTTATTGTTGTGCCAGGAATGTTAAGCCAAGCGGGTTTTCCTGCGGAATCGGTATTTATTGCTACCTGCTTAGTTTCTGGTTTAGGCTCCATCTTAATTGGGCTATGGGCTAATGCACCAATGGCAATTGGTTGTGCCATTTCTTTAACTGCTTTTACCGCTTTTAGTTTAGTGCTTGGGCAACAAGTTTCTATTCCTGTTGCCTTAGGTGCGATTTTCTTAATGGGTGTAGTTTTTACTATTATTTCTGCAACAGGCATTCGTACTTGGATTTTGCGTAATTTACCAAGCAGTATTGCACACGGTGCAGGTATTGGTATCGGCTTATTTCTACTTATCATTGCGGCTACTAACGTAAAATTAGTCATCAATAGCGGTATGGATATTCCTGTAAAACTTGGCGATTTCACATCATTTCCGGTATTAATGTCGTTAATAGGTCTAGCTGCCATTATCGGTTTAGAAAAACTAAAAATAAAAGGTAGCATTTTATGGGTAATCATCGCGATTACTATAGTAGGGTTATTGTTTGATCCAAGCGTAAAATATTCAGGCTTTTTCAAAATGCCAAGCTTTGGCGAAAATTCGCTATTTTTAAGCTTAGATATTATGGGTGCACTAAACACAGCCATTTTACCTGTGGTATTTGCATTAGTGATGACGGCGATTTTTGATGCAACAGGCACAATTCGAGCGGTGGCAGGCCAAGCTAATTTATTAGATAAAGATGGCCAAATCATCAATGGTGATAAAGCCTTAACGTCAGATTCTTTCGGATCAATTTTATCTGGTTTATTCGGTACAGCACCTGCAGCAGTGTATATTGAATCGGCTGCAGGCACAGCAGTTGGCGGTAAAACAGGCTTAACCGCGGTAGTCGTTGGTATTGGTTTCTTATTTATGCTGTTCTTCCAACCACTGGCTTTCTTAGTACCAAGCTATGCAACGGCTCCTGCATTGATGTATGTAGGGTTATTGATGTTGAGCAATGTCTCTAAATTAGATTTCAGTGATTTTGTTGGTGCGATGTCTGGCTTGGTATGTGCGGTATTTATCGTATTAACTGCAAATATTGTAACCGGTATTATGTTAGGATTCGCAACATTAGTTATTGGTCGCTTAATTTCAGGCGAAGCAAAAAAACTGAACTTAGGCACAGCCATCATTGCGGTGATTTTAGTCGCATTCTATGCGTTCGGTTTAGCCATTTAATTTGCAAAAAATTAGCCAAAAAAGACCGCTTGTCATATTCAGTTACAAGCGGTCATATTTTGTTTAATTTTTGCAAATTCACAGTAGCATAGCGACTATCCTAGATAAATTGAAGGCAATCCTCTTAAATACACTGAACAGATTAACGAGTAAGTCATCAATTTTCCCAAATCGAAGATAAAACCTGATCACGTTTTATTTAGTCATAAAAAATCTGCACCTTAATCAGTGGTTGTTTAGTCCAACCTTTGGGTGCAGATCAATAATGCGATGGATTTTAATGTAATTTCATTGTTGGTCGTAAAAAGCGATTAATTTGTCCGACCAAAACAATCAACACTGTTTTAAAATAACCATGCAATGCAACTTGATGCATTCTATATAGCGAAAGATACGCAAATCGGGCAATTTTACCTTCAATAAACATATCGCCACTGACTAAATTTCCCATTAAATTACCCACAGTACCAAATTTTGAAAATGAGAGTAACGATCCTTTGTCATTAAATCTAAACGCTTTCATCTCTTTCCCTTCAAGCGAGGCAACAATATTTTTACCGCATTGGGTTGCCATCTGATGAGCCGCCTGTGCTCTTGGTGGAATAGGTCTACCGTCTTGAATTAACGAGGCACAATCACCAATTACAAATACCGAATCATCCACCGTAGTTTGTAAGGTATCTTTGATCGCAATTTGGTTTAAATGATTAGTTTCAAAACCAAATGCACAGGTCATATCTGGGGCTTTCACCCCTGCTACCCACACCATAATATCTGCTTCGATCTTCTCGCCTAAACGCGTCATTAAGCCATCTGGACAAGCCTCGGTAATCATTGTACCTAAGCGTACCTCTACCCCAGCTTTTTTCAGCTCTCGAAATGCAGCAATAGAAATCCTTTCGGGTAAAGCAGGAATTAAACGAGGCCCAGCCTCAATGAGTGTCACTTTTAAGCTAGCACGATTTAACTTACCAAAACCATACGAATTTAAGTTTTTAACAATATGATAAAGCTCAGCAGAAAGTTCAATACCTGTTGCGCCACCACCTACAATAGCAATTTTTACCTCTTTGTTTTCGCTATGAGAAAAACGCAAGAACAGCTCCATCATTCGCTTTTGGAACGCTTTTGCTTGTTCTGAACCATCTAAGAAAACACAATGCTTTGCAACGCCTTTCGTGCCAAAGTCATTAGATTTACTCCCAATTGCAATGACCAGTTTATCATAGCTAATATGACGTTCTTTCACTAATAATTGGCTTTGCTCGTTGTAAATAGGAGCCAGAGAAACCGATTTATTTTCTCTATCAACAGCTACTAAGGTGCCTTGTTGAAATTCAAAGCCGTGATTTTTTGCGTGAGCACGATAGCTTAATGCATCTACGCCTTCATCGAGTGTGCCTGTTGCGACTTCGTGTAACAATGGTTTCCATAAGTGAGTAGCATTGCGATCGATTAAAATCACTTTTGCCTTTTTTTTACGCCCTAATTTTCGTCCTAGATAAGTTGCAAGCTCTAATCCGCCTGCACCTCCGCCTACAATGACAATCGTCTCCATAACAATACTCCCATTTAATGAAAACCTACTCGCTTAAGTCTGATATTATCATTTGCCTATAAAACAAGCGGTCTTTTTTGCTATTTTTTTTGCATACTGATCATTCAAGAAAAAACAGAGCGATAAATTCGCTCTGCTTCCGCTCTAATTTAATTATAGTGCTTGCTTAATAAATTCAGCCATTTGGGCGTGTGGAAGTGCACCAACTTGCTGAGCAATCACTTCGCCGTTTTTGAACAAGAGTAAAAACGGAATGCTACGTACACCGAACTGTGCAGCAACAGATGGATTTTCATCTACATTCATTTTTGCAATTTTCACTTTGCCCTCAAATTGTGCATCAACAGATAACTCGTCAAGCACAGGCCCGATCATACGGCAAGGCCCACACCAAGGTGCCCAAAAATCTAATAATACCGGCACATCTGATTTTAATACATCTTGTTCAAATGTCGCATCTGTTGTATGAATAACATTACTCATAAATTTTCCTTAAATATCTAACTAAAAAAGAAACGCCTCAACTGATACGAGTTAAGGCGTACAGCATTCGTTAAGATAGTGATTAATCAATCAAATTTCAAGTAAGATTTACCGATTACATCAATCACTATTCATTGTCTTATTCATTACTTTCATCTTTCGGCAAAATTAAATTTAAAATTAATGCAAATAATGAACCTACCGTAATACCCGAACCAAATACTTCTTTTACAAATGAAGGCAATTTATCTAATAGCTCAGGGCGAGTAGTTACCGCTAATCCACAACCAATTGAAATCGCAATAATTAACCCATTACGTTTAGAACGTTCCACTTTATCTAGCATTTGAATACCGGCTGAAATAATCATTGCAAACATCATTAGCCCTGCACCACCTAAAACTGGGCTTGGAATAGAGACAATCAATGCCCCAAACCAAGGGAAAATACCTGCTAATACTAATAAACACCCCATAATTGTTACGACATAACGGCTTGCAACACCCGTTAAAGAAATCACGCCAATATTTTGTGCAAAAGAAGAAAATGGCGTAGTAGACATAATTGCGGCAAATGCGGAACCTAATCCATCACACAATACACCACCACGTAAATGTTTACCCGAAATTTCCGTTTGAGTGGCATTTCCTAGGGCTAAAAAGTTACCGCTTGATTCTACAATCGTCACTAAATAAGCGATGCTCATACCAATAATGCCTGAAATTGGGAAGGCCAGACCAAAATGCAATGGTTGAGGAATAGCAACCACATCGGCTGATTTTATATTCTCAAAATTAATCCAACCTAATACTAAAGCCACAACATAGCCGACCATCATACCAATTACAATCGCAGCGGCTGAAAAAATGCCTTTCCCCCATTGCACTAAAACCACAACGAGCACTAATACAAAGGTTGCCATCGCAAGATTTGCAGGTTCCGCATAATGAGCATCCCCTCGCTGACCACCTGCGAACCAGTCTACTGCAACAGGAATTAAACTCAAGCCGATCATCATGACAACAACGCCTGTTACTACAGGTGGGAAAAGTTTACGCACATACGGCATAAAAAAGCTACCGATAATCATCACAAGAGAGCCAACTAACGAAGCCCCCATAATCCCAGCTACGCCGTGCTCACTAAAACCGATAGCAAGAGCCGCAGCGACAAAGGTAAAACTCGTCCCCATCACGCTAGGTAAACGTAAGCCGATAGGCCCAATTCCTTGACATTGAATAATGGTGACAATACCTGAAACCAATAACGCCGCATTAACCAAAACAATAATATCTGCTGCAGGTAGATTCAACACATTACCAATTACTAACGGAACAGCAATAATACCGCCCAACGCCGCCAGCAAATGTTGCGTAGCCAAAAGAAGAGTTAAGCCGAATGGCGGTTTGGAATCAACAGGATAAAGAATTTTTTGCATAGAGCCTCAAATATCTAAGAGAAGTAAAAATGGAGCGAATTATACGGATTTAAGCACAAATAAGCAAACGTTTGCGTAATTTTATTTATCATTGATATTAAATTACAAGCGGTTATTTTTAGGTTCTAATTACCAAACAATTGCCTGTAAATGGTTCAAATCAAGTAAGTAAAGAATATGTAATGATTTCGGCAGTAACGTTAGCTGGCTTTAGCCCAAAAGATTATTGAGTAATTGGTAGTAATGATGAAAAAATAGAGAATTAGTTTCGACAGCGCTTGATAATAATCCCTAAGCATTAACGCTAACTCAACAAAGCGAATTAATAGATAATGAGTCTTTTGACTTTGATAAAGATAAATCTATTTTAGAGAGTTGTTGAGCAATGAATACTGCTGATATGGAAGGCTATTTAATTAAGTCATATGTATTTTGAAAAAATTAAAAATAAAATCAAACAGTTACAATTAGCGTTTTCTCAACAAGAATTTTATAAATGGATTGATCAGGATCGTTTTCAGATTAAAGCAGAATATCAGCTTCCAAAAGAAATCAATCCAAAATATTTTGCAGACCTATTAAGTTATAGCTTATATGAAAAATAAGCAGGAATGAAGGGGAGTCTACTGTAATTTCTCAAGTAATTAGTTCTGGAAATATTGTTTTGTGGCATAGAATTGCTAAAAAAGAAAAGGTTATAGTTTTAAAATCAGTGGGGTTGTCAATCATTACCCTGACTACCTAATTTTAACTAAGAAAAATATAAATTCAGATATTTTATAGCGTTTTTATCAGAACCAATGGAGATGACCAAATCATTAGATGATTTAATTGAAAGCATATCTTATTTTTAAATTAGGGGCTGTCCTAGATAACTAGCTTAGGGGCTGTAGTAGATTAGCCCTAAATCTCACACCATTTTCGCAACGTTTTGAGCTGTTCTTTTGGTGTACCAAAGTTAAACCGAAATTCACATTCCTTCAAGAATAAAGGGAAATTTTTTCGGTTAATTCCGTTATATTTTCGGAGTACTCGCTTCGCTTGATTCCAAAAATTCTCTATTCCGTTAATATGATTTTGATTTTCAGCGAAGTACGGGCTGTGGTTGATACGAAAATGATTAAATTCACTCACATCAAGTACATCATAACTTCGGTAAAAATCGGTGTAAACAATGCTGTCTGGTTTCACCTTTTCCCGAATAATCGGCAAAAGTGTGGCAGATTGTGTGTTCGGTACGACAACGGTATAAACCTTGCCGTCACGCTTTAAAAGCCCGAATACGGCGGTTTTACCCGCTGCACCACGACCTCGTTTACCTTTGCGAGCACCACCGAAATAGCTTTCGTCCGCTTCAATTTCACCCTCAAACATTTCCAAATGAGGGCTATGTTGATAGATGAGCAATCGCAAACGGTGAAAGTAATAGGCTGCGGTGGTTTTGTTTACATTTACCAACTCAGCCGCTGTTCGAGCAGTTACGCCTGCCACAAACAACTCGATGAGTTTATGCTGTTTGTACTGACTTAGACGACTTTTTCTCATTGGGTTATCTTAACCTAAATGGGAGTTTTAGTCGTTATCTAGGACAGCCCCTTAAATTATAATAATTAGATATTTTGAAGATCAAAATTTTAGTTTATCCACTTACTCACAAAGGAACACTATATTAAATTTCTAAAAAATACGGTACTTGTACTTGCTATAGGCGATGCTTTTATTTTGTCAGTTTGTGCCGATATGGAGAATTTTATCAATAAGCTTGAACCGACTCCAGTCACTGCATCTAGTAATAAAGTAGAAGAGCTTTCTTTTGCACAGTATCTTACTGATATTACTATTAATGAATCTTACCTTCCTCATCAAATAAAAAGTCTCACCATATTTTTCAAGAACACAGTGAGGCTTTAAAGAATTAATAAAAATTATGTCCAATTAGCAGCTAGAATTGGCTCTAATTTTGTTTTGACTGCATGCGGTAATGAAATCTGTCCTGCTGATGGTAGGGAAAACGCTGCCATTGCACTGACCAGTTTATCTACACTAGCATGGTTTAAAGACTTATTATTTGCAGCTACAAAATTTTCTACTTTATAATTCTTACCATACCAATCAGAAATAACTACTTTATCCTGAGTACCAATAACACTGACTTCTAAATCCATATTTAATTTACGGAACCAAAGTTGATTATGGTTTATATTAGTAAAACGTAACATGTCACTGCCTTGCTCATCATAGATGGTATCGATGCCATCACCTCTATTGAAATGATAAGTATCATTTCCTGAACCGCCCATTAAGAAGTCATTCCCGCGCATACCATTTAGAGAATCATTACCACCATAACCAATCAATCGATTATTTCCCGAGTTGCCTTTAAGAGAATTATTGGTATCATTCCCCGTTGCAGAAACATGTGCGTTACCAATTAACTCTACATGCTCTACATTTTCAGGTAAGGTATAAGAGACCGATGAAATAACAGTGTCAGTCCCATGATTAGCTTTCTCAATCACTTTATCAAGGTGAGAATCAACGACATAGGTATCATTACCCAAGCCACCAATCATTGTATCAAACCCAGCCTTACCATCCAGTCTATTATTACCTGAATTACCTACCAAACGATTATTTTCGCTATTTCCAATAGCGTTAATTGCAGCATTACCTAGCAGTTGAATCTCTTCAACATAGTTAGGTAATGTATAACTGACAGAAGATTTGACTATGTCGTATCCTCCATCCTTAATTTCTAGCACGTTGTCGCCTACATTATCAACAATATAGGTATCATCGCCAAATTCACCAGACATACTATCAGCACCTGATCGCCCATCTATCAGATTACCTATCGCATTTCCTTTTAGAGTATCGTTACTATTAGTTCCGGCAATAGTATGAACTAATTGAGGTAATTCTGCTTGTTCTTTGGAAAAGATAAACATCTCAGCTTTCAACTGATCAGGCTTAATGCCTTTTACTGTCACATATTGTGTACCTGCTTTAGGCTCACCTAGCCAGATTCTTGTATATTGTTCATTATTAACGCTAAATCCATAAAAGTTGATAGTAGTCACACCTTTAAACTGAGAAATATCAATTTTCTCATTTTTGTCATTGATATCAAAATCCCAAATGAGATTCTTCAACAGCCCTTTAGATGCGTTTGGAGACGTGTCTTTAACTACAATAAATCTATCACTTCCCTTACCACCTTCTGCTCTTGCCCAACTGAACTCAACATTATTGTATTGATTTAGTGTCGTATATTGTTGGTTACGATAAGTTGATGATAGTGCCGCATCATCACCTTCTAAGTACAAAACATCATTACCTGCACCACCACCAAGATAGTCAGAGCCAGCTCCACCATAGAGCGTATCGTTACCTCCGCCACCTAAAATACGATCATCACCATCATTACCGTATAGTGTATCATTGCCACCTGTGGCAGAATCCGCAGAATGCTCACCGACGATGACATCATTACCTCTTCCCCCTCGAAGGATATCATCACCATTACCCCCGAACAGGCGATCTTCACCTTCTGTTCCCCAGAAAGCCACACCAAAATCAGGTAGAGCAACTTCAGCATTATCATTCGAGAATCCATAGCCACCAGCTTGATTTAACCAATAAGGCTTAAACACCTCTGTAGTTACCACAATATTGTTATTAGTTAATCTATTAGCTTGTACATTATTCAGTCGAACTGTTTGGCCATTGCCTAAAGAAATAAGGGTGTCATTCCCCTGCTGCTGTTTAGATAAATTAAAGGATTCAAATCCAGTAAAGACTAAACGATCAGTACCCACGCTAAAATCAGTAATCACATCCTGACTATTTAATTTCTTCTCAATAATGAAAGTGTCATTTCCCTGATCTCCTGTCAATGTATTATTGCCTAGACCTCCCACTAGAACATCATTACCCTGTAAACCAACTAGGGTATCATGGCCTCGCCCACCAATAAGTATATTAGCAGCATTATTTCCAGTGAGTTTATCGTTGTAATCTCCTCCTGTCACATTTTCTATCTGTTGAGGATTTGTAATTGTCAACGCTTTTCCTGCTAAATCAGCTTTGCCTGTTGAGAGATTTACTTCAATAACACCATCCATAGCAGCCGCATTAATAGTGTCTATTCCACCATTCGTATCATTCAATGTATCGGCCGCTTGGTTGTTATGGAACTCATCCGTATATACATAAGTATCACCAGATCCATAAGCCCGTCCATAGAAACTCAATGACCAATCATGTAACGTTCCCGTGCTTCCTGTAGCAACATCAAAAACTTGTAATTTCCATTGCCCATTAGGATTCTCTCCTTTTAATAAGGTGGTATTGAATGTGTAATTTAATGTGGATGACTCCCCAAATTTAATATCTCCCATCGGATTGTCATCTTTAGGATCTTTTCCAGGTCTATTCATTAAGATAGATTCTGTGCCTGACGGAGAAATTAATTTAATAATTAAATCACTGGCTCTGGTATGTGTCAGATTGACTTTAACTGCTACATTTTCGAGTAACATGGAAAAATTCGAAACGTCTACCGAAAATTGTCTGCCGTTATTATCTGTTATAGCCTGATTAACTTTTCCTGATTTGTAGATATCCTCTAGTTTAACTTCATTTTCATAAGTATGTTGAGTATTCCAATCTTGAGCTAATCTTACCGCTGCTTGAGCATCTATTACTCCATAACCATAATCGTGACTTACATGCATGCCTGTACCATTCCAGTTCTTAGCACCATTACGTTGCCACTTGCTATCCGTTACTCCTTTTGTTGTCGCCGTAAGGGCAAGAATTTCTTGAATATCACGATATCCAAGGTAAGGATTTGCCTCAAGCATTAGTGCAATTACACCTGAAACAATAGGTGCAGAGAAACTTGTTCCATTATTACGGGCATACTCTTGCCCCAATGTTGAACCATTTTCGTTCACAATCTCACGAGAACTTGAATAGGCATCAGAACCATGGGCTGTGACTAAAACACTTGCACCTTGATTTGAATAGAAGGCAATTTTAGTCTCAAATTGTCTATTCTGCTCAGCAGATGCCACTGCAATTCCATATCTGACATTAGTCAATTCAGAATAATTAGTATTTCCGCCTTTTTGTCTATCGTTACCTGCAGAATTGACTATAACTGTCCCTAAACCATTACGCCCCTCTATCAAAGCTGGTTTATAAATATCAAAAATTGTTTTGCTTTTATCGGAAAACTTAATTTGTTGCTTAAAGTTTTGATTATGCCCCCAACTATGGTTCGCAATATCATAGTTTTTCATCTGATCCAAACTAGAAACATTTGCTCCAACCCAATAGCTTGCTACTGTGGCATCATAAGCAACACCAACCCCACCTTCCCCATTACGTTCGGCAACCATAATACCCGCAACTTCTGTAGCATGTTTACTAAAGACCTTATCTTCTTCTTGGCGTTTATATTCGTAGTCATGTAACCATTTTTTATCAATCTTATTACGTAATTCAGGATGTCGGTAGTCCGCAACTTCTTCTGCTACAGAGAATGGACCACTTGGCTCAAACTGTCCTATACGAATTTTTTTACCTGTATAATGATTCCATACAGGTGCAATATTATTCGCTTCCAAATAATACTGGCGAATGATATCAGGATCAGAAGGTAGTGAAGGCGGAACAAGATAAACTTTACCTGTTAACTCACCGCTACCAACAGTTTGAATTGCTTTAGTCCCTTTTGAGTCTTTAATAGAATATTCAAAACTCGCAATGCCTTTAAATCCTTTTGCTGGTGTAAACTCAATGTCTCCATTGGGTAGTTCTTTAATAGTACCGCCTCGAATATTGGACGCTTGATAAATGATGATTTTATCACCCTGTAGATCAATATCATTTTTCAGCAATTGAGCTGGCTTAATGATATAGGGACGTGAACCATCAAAAGCCTGACCTTTACTATCTTGGTAAAGAATATCCTCTACAGGCGTTGGATTTTCCCATTCTAAATTTACGGTAGGAACAGCATAACCCGTAATATCTTTAAAATTCATCATTTCAATATTACGCAAAAAGTCTGTGCCATCACGCCCCTGTGTTTTATCACTCACAAGGATACCATCTCCCATTTTGGTAATTTTATAATCTGCAAAATTGCCAGAAAATTCGGCAATATCAAGACCTTCACCACCGTCTAAATAATCATCTCCTCCCTCTCCAAGCAAAGTATCATTTCCTTGCCCACCATATAATAAGTCATCATCAGAACCACCAAATATGACATCGTCACCATCATCACCAAACAAACGGTCATTACCACGATGCCCTCGTATTAAATCTTTTCCTGCATTACCCGAAATAAAATCATCGCCGTTTTCGCCTGATAACGCATCATTGGCAATACTACCCACAATCACATCATTACCATCACCACCACGCACAAACACAGAGCTATTGCCTGAAGATACAAATGTATCATTCCCCCTTCCACCGTGGGCAATTTCAATTTCAGCTTTGCCTAAGTCGAGAGAGACTGGCTTATCACCAACAACCTGAACAATATCATCTCCTTTGCCACCGTGTATATTTTCAGGTAAATCATCTCCATCAATCAGTAATACATCATCGCCATCTCCGCCATGGAAGGTATCTGAACCACCTCCACCAGCTAGCCAGTTATTTTGAGCATCACCACGTAAAATATCATTACCGTTGCCTGCTTGGATATTTGTGACGCCAAGCTGCCGTGCATTTAAATCTCGATTTTGATTATCAGTTGCAGTCAGTTGCAGTAAAACTACTTGTTCCAGCAATTAGTCCAGAACCTTCTGTAACCGTTTTCTTCCCTCCTGCGACATTAGTAATTGTATGGCCACGTGGATTCGCAAGAAAATTTACAGCAACTGCTTCTTGTTTTTTACCATTGCGAATAAAGTTTCCCTTCGCTAACAGCTCATTGCCGCTGAAGAGTTGTCCTCCCATTTCTTGATATGTCAAATCAATTGCAGTAATTCCAAGACTAGAAAGTGTTTGCAACTCACCCGAATCGGTAAGACCATTATGGTTTTTATCTTGCCAAATTCTAACTTTATTAAAATCAGTATCTTTGCTATCAAAAATATTATCCTTATTCGAGTCTAATGTTCTTAATGCTTCAAATCCATTCTTAAACCGTTTTTCACCACTTTCACCGTTACGGCCAGCCTTTCCTGCATAATATTCAGAGAACACTTCTGACATATTATCAATTTTGCTATTATTATTTAGGTCTCTAACTAATAATCCATCTTGATGGCTGAGCCAGCCTGTTTCCTCCAAGGAACCACCATCGTTATCAATATCAAATAGTACAGGCTTATCATTATAACTTACAGCTTTAGCGCCATCGTCATTTAAATCAAGGATTAAAGGATCTACAGGTATATTTGGTCGGTTTCCCAAAGAACGATTAAGCATAATGGTTTCATATTGGTTAGACCAAAATTTCGGTTGGTACTTCGGAATATTAATAGCGTCTTTTGATAAATTATAATTAGCCCAACGAAAGTTATCGGTTAACATATTTGACATACTGATAGACTTGGGATCGATCAAGGCATTCAAAGTTTCTTTATTTACGCCAATTTGTTTATGTTTAGTTGCATCAAAAAATTCCGGATTGTTAATTAATGGAGTGCTTCTATTTGTAGTAATATCAAATTTATTTTTCTGTGCCAAACCATAATTAGGCCAATACTGACTTGAATAGTTCTGTAATCCTTTCTCGCTATTTCTTAAAAAATTATTGAGCCTTTCTAGAGCTAGGATGTTAGCACTAACACTATAAAGAAACGCTTGTTGAGATAACGGCATGACGTATTGATGCATAAGAAGTTCATTCCCTCTGACAGCCAATGCACCAGTATTCCATTCTTTTGAGAAAACAGTTTCCCTCTTATATTTTTGTAAAATAGAACCATACTCACTTATTGATATATCTTTGAACAATTCATTCTCTTTTCTATCCTCAATAAACTTTAATTTTACTATATGATCATTTCCATAACTTAATAAGTTTTTTAAAGCCAGATTAAGGTACTTATTGACATTGGTGCTATTATAATCATAATTATCATCCTTTATACTTACGCTATAATTTTTAACCCCTACTGGATTTCCTTTTGAGTCAATAACATAACGGATGTTTTTTGTATCCAATAGCGCTTCAAATGAACCAAAAACCAAACTTCTTTTTGCATAATCTGCGGAATTAGTATTTATATTGTAGTTCAAAAATGATCTAATTCCCAGCCTGGCATCTTCTTTATTAGAAGCTACAGTATAAATAAGCTCAACTATATCATTATGAGTTAACTCAATATTTCCAGATTTTCCTAAGGTATATTTAGAAAAATCAATCTTATCTCCATTATCCTTTATGCCAGACATAAACTTATCAATAACACCAAAGCTAGCCGCTGATACAAGCCTACCATGTCCATTTTTCATGATATCGCTCATTAAAAACATAACTTCTGCTAATTTTTTATCCTGTGCATCAAGTACTATTTTATCATATTCTTGATTCATCTTAATTATAGTCATATTCAATCCTAATTATTAGTAGAAATCTCATACTCATTAAAGTTAATAACTTCACCACATTGATTTAAAGGATAATATCTTTTTTCGGAAAGTCCATCGTATGATGGCACTTTAAGCAAATCAATATCCAAGCGATAATGATACCCTTGAATTATGTTTGTTAAGGATTTTACATTTACCAACAACACATCCTTCTTAATCAAAAAACTATCCAGATTGTAAAGCTCTAAGTGAGTTCCCCTATGATTTATAACTGAATGATCAATAAGACTTCCCACTTCAACTCCCTCCACAACTTTGGCATTCAAATCTCTAAAAAAGTCACTAAGATCTAGCTTCATTACTTTTATTAGATTACCTGAGTCATCTTCAATTAGTATATTATCGCTATAATTATATATATAATCATGCAACTTATACTCTAATTTATAAATATCTATTTTAGGAGAAACCCATATTTCACACTCTTGATCATACCTGCAACTTTCATATTTATTTTTTCTTTTCTCTCTATCCTCTTTCATTTTCTCAAAAAAACTATTTATAGAGTGATTCACATCTACTTCATTACGGTTAAAACACTCCACCTTATCATATGAATAGCAATTACTAATAATTAATATAAAACACAATAACAGATAGAGGTATTCTTTATGTTCAAAACTCTTCATAATTTATTATCTAAAACTTCTTTATACACTTATCCTGATTTCCACTTCAAATTCTAGTTAACAGCTTATATTTATACCACGCTAGATATTAACTATTGTACGAAAAATTAATTTTACAAAAATTGGTTAAGAGGTTACTCATAAATAATGACTAAATTTCTTATTTAGTTTAAGATAACGCCATGATAAAAGTCTCCTAAAATAGCACAAACTTTTCGAGCTCTTCGTCGCAGGGGTAATAGCAGCGGATGCCGCAGATAATTCGCAAACAAGTGAAGCCCAACAGCATTGTCTATACAGATTTCTACACAAGTTACGTTACGACATACTAGACATACTAAATGTGAGTGAATTTCACTATTTTCGCATCAATTACAGCATATACTTTGCAGAAAATCATAATCACATCAATAAAATTGAGAATTTTTAGAACTAAGCCAAACTCCATTTACGCAGGTTTAACGACACCTCTAAAGCTCATTTTGAGCTGTATTTGAGGAAGTGCGAATGGCGTTTTAATCACAGTAACTAACAAAATCAAATTTCCATTTTAAAACAGATTGGTTAAAGGAGCTTTAATCTAGTTATCTAGGTTAGTCACCAAGTTAATTCCTCATAGAACAAATCCTAGCAAAGAAATGTGAATAAAAAATAACTAAATATTGATTCTGTGATCTACTTCATATTTTTTATAGCCTACATTGATAAAATTTCCTTTAATATTTCCATTACGAATATTCTCATCAACAAAAGCTTTGGCATCCATTAATTGACGGTAAGGTAATCCTGTTGTTACCAAAATACCATCTTCTAGCCAATCAGCCCCTGTTTTAATTTCTGTTCCCCTATGTAACACAAACATCTCATTTGTTTTTTTATTCTTAACAATAGTTCCAGAATAACCATTAGAAGTGTTTGGCTTGTGAGCTATTAGTTCATAGGTATTAGTAAATTCTTGAGTTTGTGATTCCGGTATTTCTGCTATAATTAATGCGTCTTGAATAGAATTAGCATTAGTTATATTTTCTAATTTTGCATATGAAACAGCCGCCAATAAAGCTAAATTATCATTAGACATATTACCTCCTAAGCTTAAAGTAAAAAGTTTTCTAATAATTTGTAAGCTTGTGCAATACCATCTTCCTTACAATAAAACTGACCAGAAAAAAAATATTATTACCATGCCCAAAAATCATGTTATATTGAACAATTTTTTTCTTTATATTATTATCATAAAGTATAAATGTATTGTGACCTAAAATATTTTTAGGATATATATAAGAATATATATTAATGTTAGAGTATTTATTATTTATAGCTCTAAGTTTATGTTCTTTTCCATAGAAGTGTACTCTTGTTTGATATGAATTTCTATTTTGCACAAGAAAAGGGGTGTCAATAAATCTACTTTCAAGTATAGGATAAGGTATCCATTCAGTCTCTTTTAATGATTCATTAACCCCAGATAGCTTTCTCCACTCTTCAGGGGTTAAAAACACCTCTATTTCTTTTCCCTCCCACATTTTACAACGAATAGGGGTAGCAATAAGCATTATTATCATCTGGTGAAACAAAAATAAGAATAACCCTAGAGAGATATAACAGAATCGGTGTTTTAAAAAGTGTTGCTTTAGCTTACTCATCATAAAATCTCGCTATCATTTTTATGCTAAATCCTAAACATAGGGGATAGGATGATTATGGGTGGCGTTTATAGCACACCCAATAAGTTTAATACATCACCACATATTGAATTTGTGATCTACTTCATATTTTTTATAGCCTACATTGATAAAATTTCCTTTAATATTTCCATTACGAATATTCTCATCAACAAAAGCTTTGGCATCCATTAATTGACGATAGGGTAATCCTGTTGTAACCCAAAATACCATCTTCTAGCCAATCAGCCCCTGTTTTAATTTCTGTTCCCCTATGTAACACAAACATCTCATTTGTTTTTTTATTCTTAACAATAGTTCCTGAATAACCATTAGAGGTGTTTAGTTTATGAGCAATTATGTCATAAATATTAGTAAATTTTTCAGCTTGTGCTGTAGACATTTCTTATATTAATGCATTTTGAAGAGCATCAAGATTTTTGATATCTTTAAAATCAGCATATGAAGCGGCCGCCAATAAAGCCATATTATCATTAGACATTTATGTTTCTCCGAAATTTAGTGAAAATATGTCTTTAGTAATTCATCAGACTCTGAAATACTACTGTCATTACAGGGGATACGAGCTGAGAAAAAAGGATTTTTAGGATATCTGTAATGTAATTATATTGCACAATAATTTTTTACAGTTTTTTATCATATAAAATAAATGTATTATGACCAAACATCTTTGTTGTGTTGATATATGTATATTTATTCAAGTAGGGATATTTACTATTTACTATTTACTATTTACTATTTACTATTTACTATTTACTATTTACTATTTACTGAATTTAGGAAATGTCTATTGCCATTAAAATTCATTTCTCGTTGGTACACCCTTGATTTTTTATAAAAAAGGTTCTTTTCTGCTTTTCCTTCAGTAATTGGATAATGAATCCATTCGGTATTTTTTAATGACTCATTAACACCTGATAACTTTCTCCATTCTTCTGGTGTTAAAAACACATCTACTTCTTTGCCCTCCCACATTTTACAACGAATAAGGGTGGCAATAAGCATTATTATCATTTGGTGAAATAAAATTTAGGTCTTTGTGCAACTGCTACGTAATAACGAAAAATTTCTAAAAAATAACCGCTTGTCTATTACCTAACTATTTTTCAAAGTATCAAAAATCACGTCTGCCAATGCTTTGGAAATGCCTGGCACACTTTGAATTTCTTCAAGAGTAGCATTTTTTACGCCTTGCATACCGCCTAAATATTTCAATAAGGCTTGGCGACGCTGAGCCCCTACCCCTGCAATACTTTCTAAACCGCTCTCAGTAAAGGCTTTTTGACGTTTTTTACGATGGGCATTGATAGCGTGATTGTGAGCCTCATCTCGAATATGCTGAATTAAATGCAATGCTGGACTGTCAGGCGGCAAATTAATTTCTTTATCCCATTTACTGATGATTAAGGTTTCCAACCCTGCTTTACGTTCTACCCCTTTTGCTACACCAATCAAAAGAGGCTTTGATCTGTCCCATTCCACATTAAGGTTAGCAAAAGTCTCCAATGCCCGATTGAGCTGACCTTTACCACCATCAATAAAAATAATATCAGGGATTTTTTCAGGCGGCTGGGGTCTATCGTAACGCTTCAATAGTGCTTGCTCCATTGCAGCATAATCATCGCCAGGTGTAATACCTTCAATGTTAAAACGGCGATAATCCGATTTCAAAATACCATTTTCATCAAATACCACGCAAGCAGCCACGGTTTGATTACCCATCGTGTGGCTAATATCAAAACATTCCATTCTGGTTATTTTTTCGAGATTTAGCACCGCTTGTAACGCCTCATAGCGAGTGTGAATTCGCTCCTCTTGCTTTAACTGAACATTGAGTGCTGCCATTGCATTAGTTTGAGCTAACGCAAGATAGCGTCCTTTTTCTCCCCGCACTTTATTTAAAATCGTCACTTTATGCCCTGCTTGCTGAGAAAGCACCGCTTCCAGTGCTATTTTTTCACTTACCGCTTGGTCAATGACAATCTGATTTGGAATGGTACGATGTTGGTTCATCTGCAAATAAAACTGCCCAATAAAGGTATCGCTCAGCTCAGCAAGTTCAGTATGATTCGGCACTTTGGGAAAATAGCTTCGATTGCCTAACACTTTGCCTTGCCGCACAAAGAGAATATGCACACAAGCAATTCCATATTGATAAGCAATTGATATAAAATCCAAATCATCCCAACGGTCGGTGGTAATTGACTGTTTTTCCATTACTTCACGCACAAGTTGAATCTGATCTCGATAACGTGCTGCCATCTCAAACTCAAGATTTTCAGCCGCACTTTCCATTTTCCCGATCAGATACTCAACCACTTGATGATCTTTGCCTTGTAAAAAAAGTCGAACTAATTTGACTTGGTTATTGTATTCCTCTTGCGTACAGTAACCCTCAACACAAGGAGCAAGGCAACGTCCAATTTGATATTGCAAGCAAGGGCGAGAACGATTTTTGTAGTAACTATCTTCACATTGACGCACAGGAAAAATCTTTTGTAACAAATAGAGCGTTTCTCGCACTGCGGTAGCATTTGGGTAGGGCCCAAAATATTCACCGCTCATTTTTTTGCTGCCTCGAAAACTGGTGACACGAGGATGCGGGTGCTTTGTAAGCAAAATATAAGGATAGGCTTTGTCATCACGTAGAAGCACATTATATTTGGGCTGATTTTCTTTAATATAGTTGTGTTCTAGCAGCAACGCTTCTGTTTCAGAATGGGTAAGTGTTGTCTCAATATGAGCAATATGAGACACTAATGCTTCGGTTTTACGATTGGGTAAATTCGCACGGAAATAGCTAGATAAACGCTTTTTTAAATCTTTGGCTTTACCCACATAGATAATGGTTCCCGTGCCATCATACATACGATAAACACCTGGTTGATGAGGGACATCGGCAAGAAAAGATTTGGCATTAAATTCGGACATTAGGCTTAATGAACTTCATAGTATGCAATGCTAGGAATGCCTATAATTGCAAAAAAATAATAAAAATGAACCGCTTACGACTTCAACAAACTACTTTTTGAGGCATTTAAATATTGCAACATAGACCAAATAGTCAAACCTGCTGCAATATAAAGTAGGATAAAGGCTAAAATCTCCATTGCTTCGCTTTGTCGCCAAATCATCCCACCTAAGGCTAACATTTGTGCAGTGGTTTTCACTTTTCCCCAAATTGAAACCGCAATGCTTGCTCTCTCACCAAGTTCTGCCATCCATTCACGCAAGGCAGAAATAATAATTTCTCGTGCAATCATAATGCAGATGGGAATTGTGATCCACCAAGTATGATAATATTCGGCTACACACACAAAAGCCACCGCAACCAACACCTTATCAGCAACAGGGTCTAAAAACGCACCTAGTCTGGTTGTTTGATTCCATTTACGTGCTAGATAGCCATCAAAAGCATCCGTAATGGAAGCAATAAAAAAGATAAAAGTTGCAATTTCAGCAGCATATTTAGTGGGTAGATAGAACGCCACAATAAACAGTGGGATCATTGCGATACGAACCAAGGTTAAACAAGTTGGGAAATTAAGTATCATAACAGGTCTAAAGAAACAAGCAGTAGAATTGGATTAAGTGTAACATAACTAAATTATTTTTTTTACTCTTACGTGACAAAATCGCATTGACTTTACCATCAATTATCGCTAACTTAGGGCTCGATTTATGGAAATTTATCCATAGATATAAATCCATCGGCTTTTCCGATTTAAAAACAAAAAAATAGAAGGAATTTTTATGGAAAATCGTTTAGCTCATAGCTACTCAACCAAAGAATCACTCATCAGCACTCACAAAGTGCTTCGTAATACTTATATGTTGTTGGCAATAACCTTAACTTTCTCCGCAGTAGTTGCTTTTACCTCAATGGCAATGAATGCACCAATGATGCCTTGGTGGGGATTGTTAGTAGGTTTCTACGGATTGCTTTTCTTAACTAACGCAACAGCTAATAGTAGTGCTGGAATTTTAAGCGTATTTGCTCTAACTGGTTTCTTAGGCTACACCTTAGGCCCAATCTTAAATCGTTATATTGGAGCAGGCTTAGGCGATATTGTTGCCCTTGCATTTGGTGCAACTGCATTAGTTTTCTTTGCCTGTTCAGCTTATGTATTAACAACGAAAAAAGATATGAGCTTTATCAGTGGAATGATGATTGCCCTTTTTGTGGTGTTATTAGTCGGCATTGTGGCAAATATCTTCTTAGCTATTCCAGCTTTAAGCTTAGCATTAAGCAGCTTATTTATCATCTTCTCAAGCGGTGCTATTTTGCTTGCAACTAGCAATATTATTCACGGTGGTGAAACCAACTATATTCGTGCAACGGTTGATTTATATGTTTCTATCTACAACCTATTTGTGAGTTTCTTACAAATCTTTGGCGTATTAGGTAATGACGATTAATACCAAAATTTAAGAGGAATGCCACTTTATGTGGCATTTTTATTTTATGTCTATTGAACTAAATAATATCGAATATCCAACTGATGATGCAGGCTATTTAAAAAACTTAGCTGACTGGTCTTCAGAATTAGCAGAAAAAATCGCAGAAAAAGAGCAAATCACATTAACTGAAGAACATTGGGAAATCATCTATTTGGTGCGTGATTTTTATCAAGAATACAAAACGTCCCCTGCTATTCGTATGTTAGTGAAAGCCATTGCACAAGAATTTGGCGAAGAGAAAGGTAGCAGCCGTTATTTGCAGCGTTTATTTCCTGAAGGTCCCGCGAAACAAGCCACAAAAATTGCAGGATTACCTAAACCCGCAAAATGTTTATAAGGAAATTTACTATTCTCCTTGAAATTTCTCCCATTTTTCTATAGAGTTTTCTGGTTATTTTCAAATTATATATAGGTTAAATAATGAGCCAATTAGATTTAATTAAATCTTCCATCAAATCTATTCCTGATTACCCTAAAGCAGGGATTATTTTCCGTGATATTACTTCTCTCTTAGAAGTGCCAACAGCTTTTCAAGCAGCAGTTGATGCTATTACGGCTGAATTTAAAGACAAAGGCATTACGAAAATTGTCGGCACGGAGTCCCGTGGCTTCATTTTCGGGGCCCCTGTTGCTTTAGCACTTGGCGTGCCTTTTGTATTAGTTCGCAAACCTAAAAAATTACCCCGTGAAGTCATTTCTCAGTCTTATACTTTAGAATATGGCGAAGACACGTTAGAAATTCACAAAGATGCCATTAATACTAACGACAATGTGTTAATGATTGACGACCTATTAGCCACTGGCGGCACGATTGATGCAACAGCCAAATTAATCCGCCGCTTGGGGGGCAAAGTAGAAAATGCTGCGTTTGTTATTTGGTTACCTGAGTTAGGTGGCAAAGAGCGTTTAGCAAAAGAAGGCATTACCTCCTTTAGCTTAGTCAGTTTTGAAGGACATTAACCTGTTGCAAGCGGTCGTTTTTTATTAATTTTTTGCAAAAAAATAACAAAAATGAACCGCTTGTAAATATTCTCTCACTAGAAAAGCCTATGAGTTATCAAGTTTTAGCCCGCAAATGGAGACCACAACGCTTTTCAGAAGTCGTTGGGCAACAGCACGTTTTATCTGCTCTTGAAAATAGTTTAAGAGAAGATAGACTTCACTATTCCTACCTGTTTTCAGGTACGCGTGGTGTTGGTAAAACGTCAATTGCCCGTCTGTTTGCTAAAGGGCTAAACTGTGAAGACGGTATTACGGCCGAGCCTTGTGGTGAATGTGCTAATTGTAAAGCAATTGAAGAGGGGCATTTTATCGATCTGATTGAGATCGATGCTGCCTCTCGCACCAAAGTGGAAGACACCCGTGAACTACTTGATAATGTGCAATACAAACCAACTGTTGGGCGTTTTAAAGTTTATCTGATTGACGAAGTGCATATGCTCTCCCGCCACAGTTTTAATGCGTTACTAAAAACGCTTGAAGAGCCGCCTGAATACGTCAAATTCTTATTAGCCACTACCGATCCACAAAAGTTACCGATTACCATTTTATCGCGTTGTATGCAATTTCATTTGCGTGCATTAGAGCAATCGCAAATCGCAAACCATTTAGAGTTCATTCTCAACGCAGAAAGCATTCCCTACGAAACCCTTGCGATTGAAAAGCTGGCAAAAGCGGCACAAGGTAGCATTCGAGACTCTCTCAGCCTGACTGATCAAGCTATCGCAATGAGTAATGGAAATATTACATTACCTATTGTAAGCCAAATGCTCGGGCTAATTGATGACAACCAACCCCTAGAATTAGTGCAAGCGATTGCCCAAGCTGATGGCGAAAAAGCAATGGCAATCATTGAGCAAGTTGCCTCTAAAGGCGTGAATTGGCAACAGCTACTCAGCGATATTGCAGAAACCTTGCACAAAATTGCGATGCTGCAACTCTTGAAAACAACCACAACCGAAGAAACCCTTATTCATTTTCTGGCAAAACAGATACCACCTGAAGATGTGCAATTTTTCTATCAACTCATTCTTAACAGTAAAAAAGAGCTGCTATTTGCTCCAGAACAGCGTGCTGGAGTAGAAATGGCAATATTGCGTGCTTTAGCTTTCCACCCAAAACAGACTGAAAGAATGGCTACATTAGCCACATCGCCTACTTCTGTTATGCCACAAGTAAACCATCTGGCTTCACATACGCAAT
Source organism: Mannheimia pernigra (assembly GCF_013377995.1). Taxonomy (NCBI): domain Bacteria; kingdom Pseudomonadati; phylum Pseudomonadota; class Gammaproteobacteria; order Pasteurellales; family Pasteurellaceae; genus Mannheimia; species Mannheimia pernigra. The sequence continues at coordinate 1,275,775 of NZ_CP055305.1, read as the reverse complement.
CAAAACCACAAAATCAAATCGCTAAATTAAAAGAAAATTTTGATAGAACTCAGGAAAAAGCAGTCATTGACTCACCCGATACGCAAGTCATTGAAACAAAAGCGACTGATATAAAACCAGCAATACAGCAAGAAAATAGTCCGCCTACGCTTTCTCCTGCAATGGCAGCACTTGAAGCTCGTAAAAAATTACAGCAACAGCAAGCCAATTTAGCTCAAACTGAAAAAAAAAAGCCTGAGCTAACACCTACTCGATTTGTTGCAAAAAAATCAGAAAATTCGACCGCTTTATTGCACGAACACTTTATTCACTTTACTGAAAATCAACACCAAGTTGCTCAGCCAACTACTCAGAAAGTAGAATTTGCACCCAAAAGCGTTGAAGATGAAGATTACCAATGGACTTGGCTCAATCCTGAATTAGAAAGCCAAGAAGACAGTGCTAAACCGTCGGATATTAAACAAGCCATTTTGCAAGAACGTACGCCTGAATTGGTGCAAAAAACCATTAAATTATCTTGCCAACAAGATAGATGGTGCGATATTACCAATTCGCTCCACTTAGGCGGTTTTTCTCGCCAAATTGGCCTAAATAGCTACTTAGACAAACACGCTGATAGCCACCTTTCTTTGGTTTTGAAACCGAATATGGCACATTTAGATAATGTAGAATCACGTAAAAATTTAGAAATAGCCTTAGCTGAAAAAGGTTACACCTACGATTTATCCATAGGCGACAATGCGGAAAAACCGACTCCGCTCGAAATTCGCCGAACAATTTTCAAACAATTAACGGAAGCAGCCAAATCAGCGTTGCTTAATGATGAAAAATTGATGTTACTTCGCAACGCCTTTGATGCAAACATTGACGAATCGACTATTCGGGCGGTTGCAGAAAGTGAGTAAAGAGATGAAAGCATTAGAATTAATCAACCTTGTTAAAACCTATCCAACTGGCATAAAAGCGGTAAAAGGGATCAACCTTGTGGTTGAACAAGGCGATTTCTACGCCTTGTTAGGACATAACGGTGCAGGAAAATCCACAACTATTGGCATTATCAGCTCACTTGTGAATAAAACAAGTGGGAGCGTGAAAGTCTTTGGCTACGATTTAGATACGCAAAAAGTGCAACTAAAACACCAAATTGGCTTAGTACCACAAGAGTTTAATTTTAATCAATTTGAAAAAGTTATTGATGTGTTGGTGCAGCAGGCTGGCTTCTACGGTATTGCTCATAAAGAAGCATTAATACGGGCAGAAAAGTGGCTAAAATTACTCGATTTATGGGAAAAACGAACTCATCTTACCCGTGAACTTTCAGGGGGAATGAAACGTCGAGTGATGATTGCCAGAGCTTTAATGCACAATCCAAAACTGTTGATTTTAGATGAACCAACAGCAGGTGTAGATATTGAACTTCGCCGTTCATTATGGGATTTCCTACGAGATCTGAATAATCAAGGCACAACCATTATTCTTACTACGCACTACTTGGAAGAAGCTGAAATCCTGTGCCGTCATATCGGTATTATTCAAAATGGTGAACTCATTGAAAATACCTCAATGAAGGCTCTGCTTACAAAATTAGAAAGTGAGGTTTTTGTGTTAGATTTGCAAAATTCTGATAAAAATCAACCGCTTGTTATTCAACATTATCCACATAAGTGGCTAGATGAAAATACCCTTGAAGTGAATGTAAAACGCCAGCAAGGGCTCACTCATCTCTTCTTGCAAATTGCTGAGCAAGGAGCAGAAGTATTAAGTATGCGTAACAAATCTAATCGCTTGGAAGAACTTTTTATCAATATGGCTCAATAAAATGAATTTTATCGGATTTTATACCTTAGCTTGCAAAGAATGTCGCCGTATTCTACGAATTTGGCGACAAACCATTGTGCCACCAGTTATCACCACTACGCTATATTTTTTGATTTTTGGTAAATTAATCGGCGGACGTATTGGGGAAATGAACGGTATAGGCTATATGGAATTTATCGCTCCTGGCTTAATTATGATGACAGCAATTACCGCCTCTTATGTGAATACCGCCTCATCTTTCTTTTTAAGCAAATTCACTCGTGATTTTGAAGAGCTACTGATTTCGCCCCTTTCCACTCATAATATTATTTGGGGCTATGTGTTAGGCAGTATCCTACGAGCAAGTTTAGCCGCCCTATTAGTAATGTGTGTGGCGATGATTTTCGTCAGACTTGATATCTATTGCGTTAGCGTCATTATTTTAACGCTCTTTTTAACCATTATTGCCTTTGCATTAGGTGGCTTGATTAATGCGGTTTTTGCTAAATCTTTTGATGATATAGGGATCATTCCAACCTTTGTACTTACGCCTCTTACTTATTTAGGTGGCGTGTTTTATTCTATCTCGCTACTGCCTGAATTTTGGCAAACAGTGTCAAAATTCAACCCGATTGTGTATATGATTAATGGCTTAAGATACGGCTTTCTTGGTATTAGCGATGTGCATTTGATTTATACATTTGCAGTACTCATTGCATTATGTGTGGTGCTATATAGTGTAGCTTATTCTTTAATTCAACGAGGGATTGGGCTAAGGTCTTAGATATGTGCCTGGCACGCACAAGTGCGTAACCAGGTTACGCATAGATGAGTGGCTCTGCCACTCTAAATTACGAAGCCCTAGAGGGGCTGAATTATGCTTAACCCTTTATGGCTTGCCGTGCGGGGGAAAAAGGAGAAAAACCAAATGAACAAACTCAAAAAACTCACTATTTCCGCTTTATTCGCCCTTGCCTCAACTTCAGCGTGGGCGGAGAACATAACTGTTTTTGCCGCAGCTTCAATGACAAACGTATTGCAGGAAATTAATCAAGATTTTGAGCGACAATATCCTGAAGATAAAGTAACCTTTTCTTTTTCCTCCTCTTCCGCATTAGCCAAACAAATTGAACAAGATGCACCAGCAGATGTTTTTATTTCTGCTGATCTAAAATGGCTGGATTATCTTGCCAAAAAACAACCTGCTAAAATTAAAAACAGAACCAATATCATCAAAAATGCCCTCGTTTTAGTTGCCCCGAAAGAGAGTGAAATTCAAGCCAATAGCATACAAGCGGTCGATTTTACCAAAGAATTAGCAAACAGCTATTTATCTGTGGGCGATCCTTCCCACGTTCCAGCAGGCAGATACGCCCAAAAAGCTTTAACTTACTATAATTTATGGGAAACGGTTGAGCCCAAATTAGCTCGTGCAAAAAATGTGCGAGATGCGCTCTCCTTTGTTGAACGTGGCGAATCGCCATTAGGCATTGTGTATGCAACGGATGCAAAAGCGTCTGATAAAGTGAAAGTCGTTGCTATTTTCTCACCTGAAAGCTATGGCGAGATTGTTTACCCTGCCGCGGTGGTGAGTGAAAAACAATCTGCCATAAAATTTTTAGATTTTCTACAAACACCAGAAGCCAAAGCCCGATTTGAAGCCGCTGGATTTAAACTGATTGAGTGATGTTTGATTTTACCCCACAAGAACTCAATGCGATTGTTCTCAGCCTAAAAGTTGCCTCCATTGCAGTGATGCTTGCCCTGCCACTTGCCGTGTGGGTGGCTTGGTTGCTTTCTCGCAAACAATTTTGGGGTAAAAATCTCTTAAACGGCATTGTGCATCTTCCCCTAGTTTTGCCTCCTGTTGTTATTGGCTATTTATTGCTTATCTCGATGGCGAAACGAGGAGTAATCGGACAATACCTGTGGGAGTGGTTTAATGTTAGCTTTAGTTTTTCTTGGAAGGGAGCGGTGCTTGCCTCAATGGTGATGGCATTTCCGCTAATGGTGCGTTCTATTCGCTTAGCGTTTGATTCAGTTGATCCTAAACTGGAACAAGCTGCCCGCACCTTGGGGGCAACACCGCTCAACGTCTTTTTCACCCTCACGCTACCGCTTTCATTCTCGGGTATTGTGGCTGGCACGGTGTTAGGTTTTGCTCGCTCGTTGGGTGAATTTGGGGCAACCATTACCTTTGTGTCCAACATTCCAAACCAAACCCAAACCATTCCAGCTGCCCTGTTTACCTTTATCGAAACCCCAGATGGCGAAATGGCAGCTGCTCGGCTTTGTATGGTGGCAATCGTCATTTCACTTATCGCCCTATTCTGTTCCGAATGGTTAGCGGAAAGGCAAAAACGTTATGCTAAAACTTAATCTTACCCAACAACTCAGTAACTTTGAGCTGAACATTAATCTCACTCTTCCAGCAAAAGGCGTTACTGCTATTTTCGGTCGTTCGGGGGCGGGTAAATCTAGCCTGATTAATTTAATTGCGGGGCTTTCTACGGCACAATCTGGGCTGATTGAATTAAACGGACGTACGCTGTTTGACAGCCAAAAAGGCATAAATCTTCCGCCTGAAAAACGCCATATTGGTTATGTATTCCAAGAACATCGACTTTTTCCTCATTATTCGGTGGAGAAAAACCTCAAATACGGTTGCAAGCGGTCAAATTCTGCCGATTTTTTGCAAATTGTCGAGCTTTTAGGCATTTCTCATTTGTTAGATCGCTACCCTGCCAGCCTATCTGGCGGTGAAAAACAGCGTGTAGCAATTGGACGTGCGTTATTAAGTTCTCCAGATATTTTATTGATGGATGAGCCTTTATCTGCTCTTGATCTGCCTCGTAAACAAGAGCTTTTAGATTATTTAAGCCAGCTTGCCACTACACTTGAAATCCCGATTTTATACGTTAGCCATAGCCTCGATGAAATCGTGCGGCTGGCGGATAATTTAGTATTGCTTGAAAACGGCAAAGTGACCGCCTTTAATACTGTTGTCAATGTTTGGCAAAGCCCTGCATTTGAAGCTTGGCAGCCAAATAATCAACGTATTAGCCTGCTTGAGCTGCCTATTAAAGAACATCAAACTCGCTATAAAATGCTGGGGCTTGATCTCAATGGCCAGATATTATGGATTAACGAAATCCCTCACTACCGCCTAGGTGAAAAATTGCGTGTGACTATTGCAAGTGCTAATGTTTCGCTAAGCATTGAAAAGCCAGCACAAAGTTCTATTCGTAATATATTAAAAGGCATCGTATGCCAAATTGAGCATCACTCAAATAAAGTGGATATACAGATCAATGTCGAAAATCAACAAATTTGGAGTACGATTAGCTTGTGGTCTTTTGAGGAACTGGCCATTTCAAAAGGGCAAACCGTCTATCTACAAGTCAAAAGCGTTTCTTTATAGATTTGCAAAATTTTGGTAAAATCCAACCGCTTGTTAATTTATTAAAGAAATTATGCCAATCGTAAATCAATCTGCCTTAGTGCCTTACAGTGCTGAGCAAATGTATCAGCTCGTCAATAATTATGAAAAATACCCTGAATTTTTGTCGGGGTGTGTTGGCTCCAAAACGCTGGGCACTGGCGAAAATGAGCTGAAGGCTGAATTGCATATCCAAAAGCTAGGCATTAGCCAAACGTTCAGTACACACAATAAAATGACCCCGCCACATAAAATTGAAATGACATTACTTGAGGGGCCTTTCCGTCATTTACACGGAGCTTGGACATTCACTCCGTTTGATGAGCAAAGTTGTAAAATCACCTTGGAGCTAAATTTTGAATTTTCAAGCCCCCTTGTGGCATTGGTATTTGGCAAAATATTCAATGAAATGACGTTAAAAATGGTAAATGCGTTTAAACAACGAGCGAGAGAGGTATATAGTGTCTGATTTAGGCGTACAAAAAGAAGAACAGAAAATTAATGTAGAAGTCGTGTATGCTTACCCCGATAAGTTTTTTTTGAAAAAACTACAAGTGCCACAAAATACCACCATTCAAAATATTATTTTGCTTTCGGGTATATTAGAAAAATACACTGAAATTGATTTGCGAGAAAACAAAGTGGGGATTTTTAGTCGCCCTGCAAAATTGAATGAAACAGTAGATGATGGCGATAGAATTGAAATCTACCGCCCCTTAATTGCTGATCCCAAAGAAATTAGACGGAAAAAAGCAGAAGAACAGGCGAATGGAAAAAAATAGCTTATTTTGCTTAAAATTCATCTTCGCCATAAATCTTTGCCATAGACAAGCTTCAATCTTAAAAATTGAAGCTTGTTTTATAACATTATTTATTTCAATAATGATTTATCGCGTACGGCTCCTTTGTCGGCAGAGGTTGCAAAATGCCCAAATACTTTCAACGCAAATGATACTTCACGTTCACGATTAACTGGCTTCCAAGCATCCTCGCCACGAGATTCCATATTTTCACGGCGAGCCGCCAATTCTTCGTCTGAAATCATCAAGTTGATTGAACGGTTTGGAATGTCGATGGATACCGTATCGCCATTGTTAATCAACGCTATTGCACCACCTGATGCAGCTTCTGGCGAGGCGTGTCCAATAGATAAACCTGATGTCCCCCCAGAGAAACGTCCATCAGTTAATAACGCACATTTTTTACCTAAGCCCATTGATTTTAAATAACTGGTTGGATAAAGCATCTCTTGCATACCAGGCCCACCTTTCGGACCTTCGTAACGAATAATTACAATATGCCCTTCTTTTACCTCTCCACCTAAAATGCCTGCAACAGCATCTTCTTGGCTCTCAAATACAATAGCTGTACCAGTAAATGTCCAGATAGATTCATCCACACCAGCGGTTTTGACAATACAGCCATCTTCAGCAATATTGCCGAATAATACCGCTAAACCACCCTCTTTAGTGACCGCATTTTCAACACTGTGAATACAACCGTTTTCACGATCATCATCAACGGTATCCCAACGGCAATCTTGTGAAAATGCTTTGGTGGTGCGAATACCCGCAGGGCCAGCACGGAAGAATTTATGCAATTCTGGATCTTTATTTCGCATAATATCATATTGATTTAATTGTTCTTCGATTGTCAAACCTAATACTGTTTTAGTATGGCGATGAATTAATCCTCCACGGTCTAATTCGCCCAATAAGCCCATAATACCACCTGCACGGTGAACATCTTCCATATGATATTTATTGGTATTTGGTGCAATTTTACTCAAGCAGGGAACAATACGAGATAAGCGATCAATATCTTCCATTTTGAAATCTACCCCGGCTTCTTGTGCCGTTGCCAATAAGTGAAGCACGGTATTACTTGAGCCACCCATTGCAATATCTAAGCTCATTGCATTTTCAAAAGCTTCAAAACTTGCAATAGAGCGAGGCAATACGCTGTAATCATCTTCTTGGTAATATTTACGACAAAGTGCCACAATTTCACGCCCTGCTTTTAGGAATAACGCTTTACGATCTGCGTGGGTAGCAAGCATTGAACCATTTCCAGGTAAGCTCAAACCTAATGCTTCAGTTAAGCAATTCATTGAGTTTGCAGTGAACATTCCCGAGCAAGAACCGCAGGTTGGACAAGCACTTTTTTCAATGGAATCAATACGCTCATCCGATACGCTCGGATCTGCACTTTCAATCATCGCATCAACTAAATCCAAACGGATTAATTGGTTAGAAAGCTTCGTTTTACCCGCCTCCATTGGACCACCTGAAACAAAAATGGTAGGAATATTCAAACGCATTGCCGCCATTAACATTCCTGGGGTAATTTTGTCACAATTAGAAATACATACCATCGCATCAGCACAGTGAGCATTTACCATATATTCCACACTGTCTGCAATCAAATCACGGCTTGGCAATGAATAAAGCATACCGCCGTGCCCCATTGCAATACCGTCGTCCACCGCAATTGTATTAAATTCTTTCGCGACCGCACCTGCCTTTTCAATTTCAGCGGCAACCAACTGCCCCATATCTTTTAAATGAACGTGGCCAGGAACGAACTGAGTAAAAGAATTCACTACGGCAATAATAGGCTTACCGAAGTCTCCCTCTTTCATTCCTGTTGCTCGCCACAAAGCTCGAGCACCTGCCATATTGCGACCTTGCGTTGAAGTCGCAGAACGTAAAATAGGCATAATCTTCTCCAAATTTTTTCTGTTGTGTTTTTAAGTAAATGGATTCATTCTACTTGAATTTTTAAGTAAGCGGTAATCTTTTTACAAGCGGTAACGTTTCGCAAAAATATTGCAAAATTCAGGGTAATCTTTGCATTAATTCTTAATTTTGTGATCTTTTTCACATTTTCACTTGAAAAGGGCTTGACAAACACCATTTATATTTTCGTAAAACATTAAGCCAGCCCAATAGCTTAATTATCATAAATAATAAAAACAGATTTGGAGTAAATATGAATTTTGAAAAAATGACAACTAAACTACAAGAAGCGTTAGCAGAATCTCAATCACTCGCGGTAGGAAAAGATAATCCTTATATTGAGCCTGCTCATTTACTGTATGCTTTACTAAAACAAGAAGGTGGCTCTATTGCACCACTATTTACTACACTAAATATAAATGTTCAGACCTTAACTCGTGAATTACAAGACATTTTAGACCGCTTACCGCAAGTTCAAGGGGGTAACACTCAAGCTTCCCAACAGTTAGTTAGACTATTAAATCAATCTGATAAGCTGGCACAACAATTTGGTGATAGTTTTATTTCATCTGAATTGTTTGTTCTCGCATCACTTGAAGATAACGGTGATTTAGGCAAATTATGGAAAAAATTTGGCTTAAGCAAAGAAAAACTCACACAAGCAATCAGCCAAATTCGAGGAGGAGAAAACGTGAATAATCAAAATGCGGAAGAAACCCGCCAAGCATTGAAAAAATATACGATCGATTTAACCGAACGTGCAAAAGCAGGCAAATTAGATCCTGTCATCGGGCGTGATGAAGAGATCCGTCGAGCAGTTCAAGTGTTGCAACGCCGTACCAAAAACAACCCTGTACTTATTGGCGAGCCAGGAGTAGGTAAAACCGCCATTGTAGAAGGTTTAGCCCAACGCATAGTAAATGGCGAAGTACCTGAGGGGCTGAAAAATAAGCGAGTGCTTTCTCTTGATATGGGTGCATTAATTGCTGGTGCAAAATATCGTGGTGAATTTGAAGAGCGTTTAAAAGCAGTGTTAAACGAACTTGCCAAAGAAGAAGGACAAGTTATTCTCTTTATTGATGAAATTCACACAATGGTGGGTGCAGGTAAAACTGACGGTGCAATGGATGCGGGAAACTTACTCAAACCAAGCCTTGCTCGTGGCGAGCTACATTGCGTTGGCGCAACAACGCTTGATGAGTACCGTCAATACATTGAAAAAGATGCGGCCCTTGAGCGTCGCTTCCAAAAAGTATTGGTTGATGAGCCAACAGTGGAAGATACGATTGCGATTTTGCGTGGATTAAAAGAGCGTTATGAAATCCATCACCACGTTCAAATTACCGATCCAGCTATCGTGGCAGCTGCAACGCTTTCGCATCGTTATGTTTCTGATCGTCAATTACCCGATAAAGCAATTGACTTGATCGATGAAGCTGCTTCAAGTTTGCGTATGGAGATCGATTCTAAACCTGAGCCTTTGGATAAACTAGAACGCCGTATTATTCAGCTAAAATTAGAACGCCAAGCATTACAAAAAGAGGAAGATGAAGCCAGTCGCCAGCGTTTAGCCAAATTAGACGAAGAGATAGCGGTCAAAGAGCGTGAATATTCCGAGCTAGAAGAAATTTGGAAAGCAGAAAAATCAGCTCTGCTTGGTACGCAACATATTAAAGAAGAGTTGGAAAATGCTCGCATTGCAATGGATCAAGCTCGCCGTGAAAATAATTTCGAGAAAATGTCTGAATTGCAATATGGTGTGATTCCCAACTTAGAAAAACAGCTACAAGCGGTCGAAAATGGTGAAAAAAATGCAGAAATGCAGCTACTTCGTACTAAAGTCACTGAAGAAGAAATTGCTGAAGTGCTTTCAAAAGCAACGGGCATTCCTGTGTCTAAAATGATGGAAGGCGAGAAAGAAAAACTGCTTAGAATGGAGGAAGTACTACACGCTCGTGTGATCGGTCAAAATGAAGCAGTCGAAGCGGTTTCCAATGCGATTCGCCGTAACCGTGCAGGGCTTTCAGATCCAAATAAACCGATTGGTTCGTTCTTATTCTTAGGCCCAACTGGTGTGGGGAAAACGGAATTGAGCAAAACATTAGCTAACTTTTTGTTTGATGACCCAGATGCAATGGTACGTATTGATATGTCTGAGTTTATGGAAAAACACAGTGTATCTCGCTTAGTGGGGGCACCTCCAGGCTATGTAGGATATGAAGAAGGCGGCTATTTAACTGAAGCCATTCGCCGTCGTCCATATTCTGTCGTATTACTTGATGAAGTGGAAAAAGCACACCCTGATGTGTTCAACATTCTCTTGCAAGTACTCGATGATGGACGCTTAACAGATGGCCAAGGCAGAACCGTCGATTTCCGTAATACGGTTGTGATTATGACTTCAAATTTAGGGTCACATCTTATTCAAGAAAATGCGGACAAAGGCTATGATGCGGTAAAAGCGATGGTAATGGAGATTGTAGGGCACCACTTCCGTCCTGAATTTATCAACCGCATTGATGAAACGGTAATGTTCCACTCGTTAGAACAAGATCATATTCGTTCAATTGCAAAAATTCAGCTACAACGCTTAATTACTCGCTTGGCAGAGCGTGGTTATAACCTAATCGTGACTGATAAAGCGTTAGATCATATCGGAAATGCAGGGTTTGATCCATTATTTGGAGCAAGACCACTTAAACGTGCGGTTCAACAAGAACTTGAAAATCCGCTCGCACAACAGATTCTAAGCGGTAAATTATTACCAAATAAACCTGTCACCGTGGATTATCAAAATGGGCGTATTGTTGCCGTACAATAGAAGGGAAAACAAGCGGTCATTTTTCCCTAAAAATTAGCAAATGTTGCCCTTCGTTAATATTCACATTAATGAAGGGCTTTTTATTGCTATTTGAATTGCAAGTTCTGCTATTGAATCAAGAAAAAATTATTAAAATCATACCGCTTGTAATGAAATATATTCAATATCTACACCAAATAGCGATGTTGCTAATGCTTGTGTCATAGCAAAGCTACTTAATGAGCCTTTTGCTTCTGCAAGTACAATTCGCTCTACAGGCACATCAGCAAGCCCTAAAAAGAGACGGTAATTTAATGCACTTTGAAGTGGTAAAAAGGTTGGATTAAAGGCTGCATTTTCAGCATATTTTCCACAAATAATCCGTTCACCTACCTGTAGTGCAATACCGCTAAAGGATTTGCTATAAGGGGCGTAAGATGTGTTAGCTGCGACAATCGCGGCTTGTTGTAGTTTATCGCCTGTCACGTCAAATTGTTGTGGTTGATCATCAAATAATACTTTTTCAATGCCTAAATTCTTCGGCCCAAAACTATCTGGTAGATAGCTTTGCAATAAATTGTCTTGGCTATGCGGTAAATGCACTTTTAGATTAGCGGCTCCGTTCAGTTCATTCATAAATTGGCGGCAATGTCCACAAGGGGTGTAATTTACCACCACATCTGTAATCAAAGTTTCGCCAGCAAGCCAGGCGTGAGAAATTGCACTCTGCTCTGCATGAACAGATTGTTGCATACACTCTCCCGAAAATTCTTGATTTGCACCAAAATAGAAATCGCCTCGTTTACCAACAGCAACTGCCCCTACATTAAAATGAGAGACGGGTGTCACAGCATAGCAAGCTGCAATCAAAATGCAAAACAAGGCTAATTCAATTCGAGAACGTTTAAATTTTTCACAGAGCTCATCAACAACACCATAAGATAGCTGCCCGTGAAAATCTTGTCTGATTAATTGCTCAATAATAGCGTTTGTGATTTCACAATTTTTTTCTGACATCAACTGTTCAAAACGCTCTAAAATGTCTGTACGAAACATACTAGCTCCTTTCTTTTGATCTATAGAGTGTAAATCAACTCAGCTATAAATTGGTATATAAAAATTAAATAAAATGCTTTATTGAGTCTTATTGATGACCCCGTTCTACAATCACGCCAACACTACTGGCTTGTGCTACTGCCTTAGGTTTGTGCAATTCAATCCGAATCCAAGAAAGTTGATACTCTTTTTGCAATAATGCTGCTACTTGATGTGCCACGGTTTCAACTAACTTGAAAGATTGAGATTCCACAAAATGTAGCACTTTTTCAGACACTTCTGCATAATTTAAACAATATTGCACATCATCGGCTGCAGCTGCTTTAGAAAAATCCCACGCCATATCAATATTAAACACTAAACGCTGTTTGATGGTATGCTCCCAATCGTAAGCACCAATAGAAGCAAAAGCAATTAACTCTCGAATAAAAACTTTATCACTCATTTTTCGTCCTATTATATTTTTTGAATTTCTGTAAAATATAGCACAAGATAAATTTAATCAGGAAAATTTATGATTCTAATTCCCTATTTATTGATATTGATTGCCTATTTGCTAGGCTCAATTTCAAGTGCTGTGATTTTCTGTAAACTTGCAGGTTTAGCTGATCCAAGAGAAGTTGGCTCACACAACGCTGGGGCAACTAATGTGTTACGAATCGGCGGAAAAAGTGCCGCTTTGGGCGTATTGCTTTTTGATATTTTAAAAGGCACATTGCCCGTAGCAATTGGCGTGTCTTTTAACTTATCGCCTTCAGCTCTTGGGTTTATCGCATTAGCTGTTTGTCTTGGGCATATTTTTCCCATTTTCTTTCAATTTAAAGGTGGAAAGGGCGTTGCCACCGCCTTAGGTGCGATTTCTGCATTAAGTTTTGTAGTAGTAGGTGGAGCGATTGGTACTTGGCTTTTGGTTTTTCTCATCTCTGGCTACTCCTCGTTAAGTGCGGTACTGACTGCCTTAATCGTGCCATTTTATATTTGGTGGTTTGAGCCACAATTTACTTTCCCTGTTGCCTTAGTCTGCTGTTTATTGGTTTATCGTCATCACGATAATATTCAACGATTGTGGCGTGGGCAAGAAGATAAAATGTGGGATAAGCTCAAGAAAAAGAATGCGTAAAACATAAAATAGGCATAGTGCAAAAAACACTATGCCTATTTGCAAATTATGATGAAAATTCAACCGCTTGTTACACCGCAAGATCCGCTTCATCGCCTCGATTTTGCAGCCATTGCTTACGATCTTCCGCTCGTTTTTTGCCAAGTAACATATCCATAATCTCAAAGGTGCTGACTTCACCGTCCTCCACATCAACCGCTTCATCAAAAATTAATCGCACTAAACGGCGTGTGCTTGGATCCATCGTGGTTTCACGTAGCTGGCTTGGATTCATCTCACCCAACCCTTTAAAACGTTGCACATTCGGCTTGCCTTTTTTCTTGGTAAGTCGGGCAAGAATTGCCTCTTTTTCACTTTCATCCAAGGCATAATGCACTTCATCTTTGCCAATATCAATACGATAAAGTGGTGGCATTGCTACATAAACGTGCCCATTTTTCACCAATTTCGGGAAGTGGCGAAGGAACAAGGCACACAACAGTGTTGCGATGTGTAAGCCGTCTGAATCTGCATCCGCAAGAATACAGACTTTGCCGTAACGTAATTCCTCTAAATTATCGCTATCTGGATCAATTCCTAATGCAATTGCAATATCGTGAACCTCTTGCGAAGCTAACACTTGATCGGATGACACTTCCCAAGTATTTAAAATTTTACCTCGCAGTGGCAAAATAGCTTGATACTCTTTATCACGTGCTTGCTTGGCTGAACCACCGGCAGAATCCCCCTCCACCAAAAAAAGTTCGGTACGGCTTAAATCTTGAGCGGTACAATCCGCTAATTTACCAGGAAGAGCTGGTCCGCTAACTAATTTTTTACGCACCACTTTTTTTGCTGCTCGCAAACGGCTCTGGGCGGAACTAATCGCCATTTCTGCGATCAATTTACCGGTTTGCACATTTTGATTTAACCATAAACTAAACGCATCTTTTAAAGTGTTATCCACATAGCTTGAGGCTTGGCGAGAAGATAAACGCTCTTTCGTCTGCCCTGCAAATTGTGGCTCTTGAATTTTGAGTGAAAGCACATAAGCACAACGGTTCCAAACATCATCCGCGGTCAGTTTCACGCCTTTCGGCAATAGGTTGTGGATTTCGCAGAACTCCACCATTGCTTTAAGCAAGCCGTTACGCAAACCATTAACGTGTGTGCCACCTTGTGCCGTTGGAATAAGGTTTACATAACTTTCCGCCACTAACTCACCACCTTCAGGTAGCCAAGTTAAAGCCCAACTTACTGCTTCCGTTTCAGCGGTTACATCACCAATAAATGGTGGATTTGGCACGGTTTCATAGCCATTTAAGGCTTCGGTTAAATAATCGGATAAACCGTCTTCGTAGTACCAAGTTTCTTCGGTGTTATTGATTTTATCAATGAAGTTAATGGTGAGCTTCGGGCAAAGTACCGCTTTGGCACGCAACAAATGGCGAAGACGGCTCACGGAAAAACGTGGGCTATCAAAATATTTCGGGTTTGGATAAAAACGAACAGTCGTCCCGGTCTGCTTTTTCGGGCAAGTGCCTATCACTGTCAGCTCTTCCACTTTCACGCCATTGGCAAACGCAATGGAATATACCTCACCGCCACGCTTAATTTGAATTTCCACACGCTCGGAAAGGGCGTTCACCACCGAAATCCCCACCCCGTGCAAACCGCCAGAGAACGTATAGTTTTTATTAGAAAATTTACCACCTGCGTGCAATTTAGTGAGAATCAGCTCAACACCCGAAATTTTTTCGGTAGAGTGAATATCTACGGGCATTCCTCGCCCGTTATCAATCACCTCAAGCGAATTATCAGCGTGTAAAATCACATCAATTTTATCAGCATAGCCTGACAACGCCTCGTCCACACTGTTATCAATTACCTCCTGCCCCAAATGATTCGGGCGTGCAGTATCCGTGTACATACCTGGGCGAAGCTGCACGGGTTCAAGATCTTTTAGAACGGTAATTTCATCCGCCCCATAGCGTTTTTCTGACATTATTCTTTCTCTTAGGCTACAAAATAAAATAAGGCTGAATTTTAAGAAAATTTAGCCTGTTTTGCAAAGTTTTAGGAAAATTAGACCGCTTGTCGCCAAGATATTGATTCTCTGATGAAAAAATTTATAATTAATAAAACGCTAATTATTCACTAAGGAATAAAAAATGAATCAAATCAAATCAAATCAAATCAAATCAAATCAAATCAAATCAAATCAAATCAAATCAAATCAAAATAATTTAACCTCTTTATTCCAACCTGCCAACTCTTTTTTTAACTTGGGAGGTTGGAATGTCGAATAATAATGCTAAAAATAGCAATCTTTCTAACGCTAAAAAAGCCCAAAATGACGAGTTTTACACACAATATCACGACATTGAGAAAGAGATGAATGCTTATCTTGATTTTGATCCTGATGTATTTCGTGGCAAAACCATCTTGTTGCCTTGTGATGATCCTGAATGGAGTAATTTTACACTTTATTTTGCACAAAATTTTGCCAGACTTGGTTTAAAAAAATTAATCAGTACCAGCTTTGCTCATAGTAGCAAACCTCTCAATATCCCCTACCAACCAAGCTTATTTGAAAGTGAAGATTCACAATTTAATGCCCTAATTTCACCACTTAAAGGCAAGATTTTTACGCTTGACAAAGATCTAAACAATGACGGCAAAATCGATCACCACGATTTAGCGTGGAAATATTTAAAAAGCGATGGCGATTTTCGCTCTGATGAAATTAAAGCCCTACGAGATGAAGCCGATATCATTATTACTAATCCGCCATTTTCTCTATTTCGTGAATTTATTACGTGGATTATGGAAGCGGATAAGAAATTTGCGATTATTGGCAATATGAATGCGATTACTTATAAAGAAGTTTTCCCATTGATTAAAGATGACAAAATTTGGTTAGGGAAAGGATTTACTAGAAGTTGTGCACATTTTTTTAGTCCGTATGAAAGTGATAGCGAATATCTAGAGTTAGATAGATTTGAAAAATTAGGCATAGCTGTTCCGAAAGGATTATTTGTTACTCGAGTAGCAAGCATTCACTGGTTCACCAATATAGAACACGGTCGCCGTCATCAACCATTACAATTAATGACAATGACGGATAATCTCAAATTCAATAAAAAACTAGACGGTAAAAATGCCTATCAACAATACGATAATTACAATGCAATTGAAGTACCTGAAACCAAAGCAATACCGAGTGATTTTGACGGAGTTATGGGCGTGCCGATCTCGTTCTTGGATAAGTATTGCCCAGAGCAGTTTGAGATTGTTGCATCCGATTTCCAATTAAAAGATGGCTGTTTTCCAGAATTGAAAAAATCAAATTGGAACGGAAAATTGGATAGAGGTTATTTGAATAATCAACGAATGTACTCACGGCTTTTAATTCGTCATAAAAAAGGAGAAAATCAATGAAAACCAGATTAAACACTCAGATTACAATTGCTAAGTTATGCGAAGGTTTTCAATATAACGAACTTGAAGGCAAAGGCTTATTTGGTTTAAACGGTAAATTAACCATTCAACCCGAATACCAACGCAATTATATTTATGCGGACGGTAAAAAAGATGTGGCGGTTATTCACTCTATTTTGAAAGGCTATCCACTTGGTTTGATTTATTTTAATCAAACAGATGATGATAAATTTGAAGTATTGGACGGTCAGCAACGCATTACCAGTATTGGGCGATTTGTTACGAATAAATTTGCCGTTTTAGATGAAAATAATATCCCTTGTTATTTTTCCAGTTTACCTGAAGATAAACGCCAATTCATTTTAAATACCACGTTATTAATTTATGAATGCAAAGGCACTGAAAGCGAAATTAAAGAGTGGTTTAAAACCATTAATATCGCAGGCGTACCACTCAATGAGCAAGAATTATTAAATGCTGTTTATTCAGGCTCATTTGTCACCCTTGCTAAAGCAGAATTTAGCAATTCTCAAAATGCCAATGTGCAAAAATGGTCGGCATTTGTGAAAGGTTCAGTTATTCGCCAAGATTTTTTGGCTTGTGCGTTAAATTGGGTAAGCAAGGGAAATATCAGTGATTATATGAGTCGCCATCGTTTTGATGAGAATATCGCTGAATTGAAAACTTACTTTACTACCGTGATTGATTGGGTAAATACCACATTCTTTGATGCTAAAAAAGAGATGTGTGGTTTAGAATGGGGCAGACTTTATGAAAATTATGGCAAGCAAGCTTATGATTTAAGCAAAATTAATGCTGAAATTGACCGCTTGTATGATGACCCTTGTGTGAAAAACCATAAAGGTATTTGGGAACATGTATTGGGCGGAATGACAGATAAACGTTTGCTAGATATTCGGATTTTTGACGACAAAACAAAAAAAGATACCTATAGCAAGCAAACCGAAAAAGCCAAAGTAGCCAATCACTCTAACTGCCCATTGTGTGCTGTGAGCGATAATAACAATAAAACCAAAATTTGGACATTAAAAGAGATGGAAGCCGACCACGTTAGTGCCTGGAGTAAAGGAGGGTTAACTGGAGCAGAAAACTGCGAAATGTTGTGTATCAGCCATAATCGAGCAAAAGGAAACAAATGATAATTTTACAAGCGGTTAGTTTCCACGAAAATTTGCAATATTTAGTGAAATATGACCGCTCGTATAGCTATTTATAGCTTCCACTCTCCGCCAATTTTTTAGAAACGTCATCATTGAGTCCACCTTATTGTGAAGCAAATAAGGTTCGTTTTTGATTATTTGTCATAAATTTTACCTATAGACTAAAGTCATTCTATTTTACTGCATTTTTAGCTCAATGATCTCTCAATCCATTTAAAATCGAACACTCAGGGCTGTTGTTGCCACAACAAGTACGACTCCAGCTTCTGAGTAATTTAAGCATTTCGTTTAAGTCATTGATTTTTTGTTCCAGCTCCGCAATATGTTGATCGGTCAGTTGTTTTACCTCTCGGCTGGTGCGATTTGGATTGTCATTTAATTTCAATAATGCGGTAATTTGAGCAAGAGAGAAGCCCACTTTTCTTGCATTACCAATAAAAAACAATCGATCTAAATCCGCTTCATTATAAAAACGATACCCCGATTGTGTACGACTTGGAGCAGGAAGCAGCCCGCCTTTTTCATAGTCTCGAATTTGTTTGGTGGATAATCCTGTTTTTTCGGCGGCTTGGCTGATATTCATTTTTCCCTCTTGACTTTAACCTAAGGTTAGGGTTTAGCATATAGATAAATCTTCAATTTGTCACGTTTTGATATAAGGAGCTTGAGATGAAATCAACACTATTTAAAACAGCCAGTCTGTGGGCAACCACAGCCTTATTTTCATTGGCTTATGCACAATCTACGGTAGAAGTGTGGAAAAGCCCAACCTGTGGCTGTTGTAATTTTTGGATCGACCATTTAAAAGAAAATGGTTTTGAGGTGAGAGCCAACGATACTGGTAACCAAATTATACATAATAAGCTCAATTTACAGCCCCAATTACAAGCCTGCCATACCGCAATGGTAGATGGCTATCTTATTGAAGGACACGTGCCTGCCGAAGATATCCAACGTTTATTAAAAGAAAAACCAGCTGATGCGGCTGGGCTGATTGTGCCTGAAATGCCAATTGGTTCGCCAGGAATGGATCAGCCCAAACACCGTGGTGTAAAAGAAAAATATGATGTTTTACTATTGAAAAAAGACGGTTCAACTAGCATTTTTAACACGCATAATGATAATAGGAGAAAATGATGACAATCAAATTACAACTTGATGGCTTGCACTGCGGAAATTGTGTGAAAAGTGTCGAAAAAGCGTTAAACGAAGTAGAAGGTGTGAGCCAAGTTAGCGTCACCTTAGAAAACCAAATGGCGGTGCTAGAGGGATCTGCGAATGCTGAAACCTTAATCGCTGCGGTTGAAGATATTGGTTTTGAAGCAAAATTAGCGTAATTATACCTGTATGTATGGCGTATTGCATACGCCCAAAATCTATCTACAAGCGGTCAATTTTCACTAAAATTTTACATTTTTTAGGACGCACGCAGTGTGTCCCTACATTCATTACATACAAATGACAAACTCAAACGAACAACAACTTTTAATTGATGGTATGCACTGTGCGGCTTGCGTTCGCCGTGTGGAAAAAATCTTGCTGAAAGTGGAGAATGTAGAATTCGCCTCGGTTAATCTTGCCGATCATACTGCTTTTGTGCAAGGCAATGCCGCCCCCCAAGCATTAGTCGCTGCTGTGACCAAAATCGGCTTTGGAGCAGAAATTTTAGAAAGCGAAGATGCCCGCAGAGAAAAGCAGCAAGCCCAAACTCAACGTATATTAAAACTTAAATTAGCCCAATTTATTACGGCTCTTTTGGTGGGATTTGGTTTAATCGCTTTCGGCTTATACAAAGGAATGATCATTGATGAAAATAACCGCCTCCTTTGGTTTGGCTGGGCGGTAATCAGTTTGGCTACGATGTATTTTTCAGGCAGGGATTTTTTTGTCGGAGCTTATAGCGCACTCAAAAACCGCTCTGCGAATATGGACGTGTTAGTCGCCATCAGCACTGGCATAGCTTGGCTTTATTCATTTTGGCTTATGCTGTTTCCTCAACCGAATGCTCACATCTATTTTGAGGCGAGTGTGATGATTATCGGCTTTATCAATTTAGGGAAATATCTTGAACTTAAAACCAAACAACGCTCTTCCCTTGCATTGGAAAAATTACTCGATCTCGCCCCGAAACAAGCAGTCATTTTTGAAGAAAATATTGCAAAAACTATTCCAGCGAAAGGCATTAAGCCTGCAATGCGAGTGCAAGCTTTAACAGGTGATCGTCTAGCGGTTGATGGTATTTTAGCAAGCGGCTCAATTTGGGTTGATGAATCAATGCTTACAGGCGAAGCATTACCGATTGAGAAAAAAATAGGCGATAAAATCCGAGCCGGTACGCTGGTGCAAGATGGTTCAGGCATTTACATTGCCGAACAAGTCGGCTCTCAAACCGCTCTCGCCCGTGTCATCAATGCCGTTCGCCACGCACAAAGTAGCAAGCCGCCACTGGCTCAATTTGTCGATAAAGTCGCTGCTGTGTTTGTGCCTGTAGTGGTTTCTATCGCTTTACTTGCCTCCTTGATTTGGCTTCTTGTTGGGCAAGATTTCACCTTTGTACTTTCTATTTTTACCACCATATTAATCATTGCTTGCCCTTGTGCGTTGGGATTAGCTATTCCGCTTTCCACCATTGCGGGTGTAGCTCGTGCGGCAGAATTTGGCGTATTGGTCAGAAATATTCAAGCCTTACAAGCAGGGAGCGAAATTGATACTTTAGTTTTCGATAAAACTGGCACGCTTACCACAGGGCAAATGGAGGTTACGAAAGTCATTACATTCAATGATTTTGATAAAAATCATTTGATTGCTCTTGCCAAAAGTTTAGAGCAACACACCTCTCACCCTATTGCGAAAGCGATTGTAAAATATGCGAAAAATCAGACCGCTTGCGAGGTAAGTGAAATTCAAGTGGAAAAAGGATTAGGCATTCAAGGCAAAGTGGGAGAAGATAACATTAAAATCGGCAATGCCTTATTTGTAAATTTTTGGGAAAAAACCACCGCTTGTACTGCCACACTTATTTATGTTGCAGTTAATGATGAGGTCGTTGGTAGCATTTCGGTGCAAGATCAACTTCGTCCTGAAGCAAAATCTACAATCCAACAGTTCCAAGCTGAAGGTTATCAATGCTTGATGCTGACAGGCGATAGCCAAGAAACGGCTGACTATTTTGCTAAAGAGTTGAGCTTAAATGGCGTGATTGCTGAAGTATTACCAGAGCAAAAAGCCGAAAAAATTCGTCAGTTGCAGGCTGAAGGAAAAAAGGTCGTAATGATTGGCGATGGCATTAACGATGCGCCAGCTATCGCCCAAGCGAATGTTGGTATTGCGATGCACAACGGCTCGGATATTGCGGTGGAAACCGCCGATCTTTCCCTAATGAAAAGCGGATTAGAGCCAGTGATCCAAATCGTCCCTTTCTCAAAACGTGTGCTACAAAATATGAAACAGAGCTTGATTGGTGCTTTTTTCTACAATATCGTTGCGATTCCTGTCGCTGCAGGAGTACTTTATCCGTTTACTGGTTGGCTACTCAACCCGATGATTGCTGCGATTGCGATGACATTATCCTCTATTACGGTAGTGCTGAATAGCCAAAGATTGTTGAAATAATTCAAGCGGTTGGATTTGCAAAATAATTGACAAATTCAACCGCTTGTTTTAATTAATCTGCCAAAAACAGGGGGCCTAATGCCGTTTTCGGAATACCAAAATGCTCTGGGTAATGCACTTCCACTAAATATAAACCTTCTGCTTTCGCAGTTGGCGCTGCTTTTTCACGATCTCGTTGCTCTAGCACCCATTTTGCCCATTCCACAGGCTGCCTGCCCTGCCCGATTTCAAGAAGCGTACCAACAATATTTCTGACCATATGATGCACAAAAGCATTCGCTTGAATATCGACAATCACATAATTGCCTTGGCGGAAAACATTTAAATGGTGGATATTCCGCCACGGCGTGTTTGATTGGCATTTTGCCGCACGGAAAGAAGAGAAATCATTCTCGCCTAATAAATACTGCCCTGCTTGGTGCATTTTGGTTTCATCTAGCGGAAAATGAAAGTGGGTAACGCCTTTTGGCAGAATAGCGGAACGTAATTTGTTGTTAAAAATAATGTAACGATAACGGCGGGCGGTCGCACTAAAGCGAGCGTGAAAATCATCGCTCACGTCTACCGCCCATTTCACTGCAATATCATCGGGCAAATGAGCGTTTGTACCAAAACACCAACTTTGCAGCGGTCGATTAGCATCCGTCTCAAAATGCACTACCTGCCCTGTGCCGTGTACGCCAGCATCGGTTCTGCCAGCACAAAACACGTCCACAGGCGAATTTGCCACAACCGATAAAGCTTGTTCTAGCTTTTGTTGCACACTCTCTACGGTTTCTTGTCGTTGCCAGCCAAAATAGCGGCTGCCGTCATATTCAATGCCTAATGCGATTTTCATTACTCAGCCCAATAAACAAGCGGTAGAATTTTTGCAAAATTTTGCGAAAATCTTACCGCTTGCGATATTAAATTATTTATTTAATAAACCTAAAAACTCTTTACGCGTTTCTCTATCTTCTAAGAACACACCGCCAAATGCCGAAGTAACAGTATAGCTATTGGTATCTTTTACCCCACGACATTTCACACAAAAGTGCGTGGCTTTCACATAAACTGCCACATCATCTGTTTCTAAAATAGTTTGAAATGCGGTTAAAATTTGCTCGGTAAAACGCTCTTGCACTTGCGGACGTTGAGCGAAAAATTGCACCACACGGTTGATTTTAGAAAGCCCAATCACCCATTTTTTCGGGTAATACGCCACGGCAACTTTGCCATCAATGGTGACAAAATGATGCTCACAGGTTGAAGTCAGCGTAATATCATCAACTAATACCATCTCACTGACGTTCATTCGGTTTTCAATATTCGTGATTTTCGGAAAAGTGGCATAATCAAGACCGCTAAAAATCTCATCTACATACATTTTGGCAAGGCGATGAGGGGTTTCCTCTAAGCTATCATCTGTTAAATCTAAGCCAAGCAGTTCTAACACTGCGTGCATATGCTGTTGAATTTCTGCACGACGACTATCTTTATCTTTTTTATGGGCGACGGTTGGCGTTTCAATGCCTTTTATCAATAAGGCTTGGCGAACTTTTTGAGCTTCGGGAGAAAGTTGATTTTCTACACCATTTAATTCGGGCGAGATCGTTGTCATTGGTTTACCTCTCAAATGTAAGCGGAAGATTCTAACAAATTGACATCAAAAAAAATAGTTCTAAAATGAGCTATTTCAGCGATAAATATTCCTAAAACTATGCGAAATATCCAATATCTTTTTAATGCCGATGTGATTCCTGAAGAACAGGCAGAATGTGTACAATCTTTACTAAATTGCAAAAATATTGAACGTTCCGACCGCTTGTTAGGCTATTCAAAAGGGCGTGGCACAACGTGGTTTTTAAATACAACGCCAGAACTTGGCATTAATGTGGTGTTACGTCACTATTATCGAGGGGGGATGTTTGGAAAACTGATAAAAGACCGCTATTTTTACGCCCGCTTTGAACATACGCGAGCCTATAAAGAATTTTTCTTACTACAACAGATGTTAGCCTGGAAGTTGCCCGTACCTCGCCCAGTCGCAATTAAAGTAGAAAATAGCTTGTGTTGCTATCGTGCTGATATTATGTTGGAAAAGTTAGAAAATACACAAGATTTAAGCAAGATTTTGCAATCTCAAGTGCTTTCAAATCAGCAATATGAACAGATCGGAAAATTAATTCGCCGTTTGCACAATCATCAAGTTCATCATTCTGATCTGAATATCCATAATATTTTGAGA
The DNA here is from genome assembly GCF_013377995.1 of Mannheimia pernigra. Classification (NCBI taxonomy): domain Bacteria; kingdom Pseudomonadati; phylum Pseudomonadota; class Gammaproteobacteria; order Pasteurellales; family Pasteurellaceae; genus Mannheimia; species Mannheimia pernigra. Next base: position 1,252,385 of record NZ_CP055305.1, on the reverse strand, counting down.
GAAAATGAGGAAAAATTTTGGTTGATCGATTTCGATAAATGCCGTATTGAACAAGGCGAAAGTTGGAAACAGAGCAATTTAGATAGGCTGTTGCGTTCGTTCAAAAAAGAACAAACTCGGTTGAATATTCTGTTTAATGAGGAAAATTGGCAAGCGGTTTTGAAAGGATACTCCGCCCGATAAACATATAGCGCCTGCAGATCGTGACCGCTGCAAGCGGTATATTTTCCATTTATTTTTGCAAAATTACTTCACTTCACGGATCATAATTTCAGACGGAATGACACTGCCTTGCCAGTAAAGCTCAGCCGCTACTTTTTCAGCCAATGCTAAATAGGCTTGGCTGATTTCGTGTTCTGGTGCTGCAACAACCGTTGGCACACCGCTGTCTAAATCTTCACGTAAGCGAATATGTAGTGGCAGTTGTGCGAGTACTTGCGTGCTGTATTTTTGTGCGATTTTATCCGCCCCACCTGTGCCGAAAATCGCCTCAGAGTGTCCACAATTTGAGCAAATGTGCATTGACATATTTTCAATCACCCCCAATACTGGCACAGAGACTTTTTCAAACATTGAAATGCCTTTTATCGCATCTAACAATGCAATATCTTGAGGTGTCGTCACTACCACCGCACCTGTTACGGGGATTTGTTGGGAAAGTGTGAGCTGAATATCGCCCGTACCTGGTGGCATATCAATCACTAAATAATCCAATTCATTCCACCAGGTTTCATTTAATAATTGGTTTAACGCACTGCTTGCCATCGGACCACGCCAAATGGTGGCGTTATCTTCTTCCATCAAATAACCAATTGAGTTAGATTGTAAGCCATAAACGGTAATTGGCGTGATATGTTTATTATCTGGCGATGTTGGGCGTTGCTCTTTTGCCCCCAGCATATGTGGAATAGACGGGCCATAAATATCCGCATCTAAAATACCTACTCTTGCCCCTTGTACCTGCAGAGCCAGGGCTAAATTTACCGAAGTAGTTGATTTTCCCACCCCACCTTTTCCTGAGGTAACTGCAATAATATTTTTTACCCCATTCACTGCTGGGTGCTTATTCGCACGCTTTAAGGTCGCAATTTGGTAATTTAATACCCATTTTACCCCCCTTGCACGGGTTAATTCTTTTAGCTTTTCTTCGGTTTCTGCTTTTAATACCGCAAAAGCAGTGTTCCACGCAAATGGCATCGTCATTTCAATGCGTAAAACCTCATTACCTAATTCTGCTTTTTTAAACGCATTCATTGCGATAAGGTCTTTTTGCAACGTGGGGTGAGTAAATTGTTGTAAAATATTTTTAATTTCAATAAGTTGCTGTTCATTAAGTTGATTCATCTATTCATCCTTTTATTCTAAAATACGCCTTAAATCCTTACTATAAATTACTTCGCTATCGTTATTTAAATCAATACCCCAAAGGGAGGAAACAACGCCTACACGGTGTTCATACTGAAATAGCGGTAACACAGCAACATCACTATAAAGCTGATCATTAATCTCTTGAATCAGTAAAGCACGTTGCTCTTGGTTTAAATTTTCTGCTTGTAACCGATTTAATTTTTCATCAACCACTTCGTTTTTATAATTCGAGTGATTATCTGGGCTGGCTGAATGAAATTTTTGCAAAAAAATGAGCGGATCAGGGTAATCTGCACACCATCCAGAACGTATTAGCTGATAATCTTTCTTCTCTCTTAATTGATTAGCAGTCTGCCAATCCACCATTTTAGGCGTAATATGAAATAAGTCTGATTGAGATAATGTGCGAGTAATCTGATTCGCAATATCGCTATTCATCTGGCTATCATCATACAGTAATGTCATTTTTACAGGATTTTTCAAACTCACCCCAGCTTTCATTAAAAGCTGCTCGACAATAATAGACCGCCACGGTTTTTCTCTCTCTTTCACTAAATGATGTGGAATAACCGACTGGCTTAAAATGCCATATACTTGCCCAATATTAGCTGAAGAAACCATTGCTCGTAACGCTTCACGAACCTCTTTTTTACTTAATTGAGGATCGTTAAAATTAAATTCATAATAATGTGAACATAAGCGTGGAAACTTTACAATATTAATCTTCTGGCTTAGCAGAGGATTTTCCACAATATCAAACAGCGAATCCTGTTGCATAGTGGTCATTAAATCATAGACTACATGCTGAAATGGAACATCTTCAGATCGTGCTTTCAAAATTAATTTGTTATCCGATATTTGCTTAATTTGATACGCCGCATTACTTACAAAATGATCAGAATGGGGCTCTTGCCCTTGATAAGTTGGTAATAACGCTACGTGAGCCAACATTTGAGGCAACTGATGATTTGGTCGGTCAAGACGAATTTCTAGCGTATGAGCATTTAATGCTTTTATCCCTAATGCTAAAATTGGCTTTTGCTGATCTATAATCGCTTTAGCATTTTCTATGCCCATATAAATGAGATATTTTGCGAGTAAAGAATGATTTTTAGGATCAATCAAACGTTGCCAGCTCTGAGCAAAGTCTTGTGCTGTCACCGCTTTACCGTTTGACCAAGTTGCTTTGCCATCTAAAATAAATAACCACGATTTTCCATCTTCGGTAAACCAACTTTGTGCAATCGCTGGCACAACTTCGCCTTTTGTATTATATGCCATCAACCCTACCAGTAAGTCTCTCAAAGGGGCGGCATCAGCTGACATCTTTATTTTATGTGGATCGAGCTGAAATACTGGAGAATAAATAGCTCGTTTTAGTTCTGTGCTGCTTGGTTGAGTGTCAACTTGTGGCTGAGAAATTGATTTAGCATTATTTAATTTATCACAAGAGACAATCAGCAAAACACAAGCGGTCATTTTTGCACATTTTTTTGCAATTTTAATCGCTTGTAAAAATTTCAACATACTCCCCCCACAGCAATGAGCTATTTAACAAAAAGCACAGGGAATAAAGTAGTGATACCCGCTACAATAATTTCAATCCCCAGAGCCATTAGAATTAAGCCCATAATACGAGTCACCACATTTGACCCCGTTCTTCCTAATTTTTTCACTAAAGGGGCTGAATAACGGAATAAAACATAACAAATTAAGGCAAAAATAATGATAGCAACGCTAAAACCAACATAATCTTCCCAAGTATGGTAACGAGTTCCCCATACAATCGTTGACCCGATTGCCCCTGGACCTGCCATAATCGGCATAGCGAGTGGCACAACGCCAATATTTTCATACTCGGTAATATCTTCGTTTTTCTCTTCTTTATTTTGCTTATGTTCACCTAATTTACCGCTAATCATAGTCATTGCAATACTGACAATTAAAATTCCACCTGCGACTCTAAAAGAGCTTAATGAAATACTAAAGGCATTTAAAATCAGATTCCCGAAGTAAAGACTAACTAATAAAATCACACCGATAGACATAGCCGTAATGAGGCTTGTACGATTTCGCTCGCCTTCATATTGGTGGGCGGTCATACTGAAAAAAATAGGTAAAGATCCAAAAGGATTGACGATAGCAAACAACCCGATGAAGAATTGGAGGTAGATGGCGAAATTAATGACAATATCCACAAAAACTTCCTCAAACAATGATATTCTAAATGATTAGATCGGTTAATCTTAGTAGATAAAACCTACAGCACTCAGCCTTTTGTTTAAAGCTGAGTGCTTTTTAGTTAACGTCGTATTTAGTGTGATGAATTTTGTTCGAGAAACTCATCATTTATTTCTACAGAGGCTTTCTCTCGAAGGGCTTTTAGTAGCTCATTACGCACTATAAGCTGATTAGCCTGAGTAAATTGTGGAGTAAAAGCCTTAAATTGTTCAGCATTACCTGCCACAATTTTATCTAAAGCAATAATCACAACATCACCTTTTTGGTTACGAGCAATTTGGTAAGCCACCTTATCTTGCTGTTTTTTCATTGCAAATGCGATTGGAGCTAATACTGGATCTTCTCCCGCTGACTGCATATAAACTAACGTTTGCGGTGCATTGAATTTCACATTAGCGGACTTACCTTCATTGAGCGCTTTCACATTTTCTTCCGCCTTAGCTAACAACGCTTTCTCTGCTTTTTCTGCTTTCACAGTATTTTCAACAGCTAACTTCGCTTCTTCTAATGTCTGCTGACGTTCTGCTTCGTACTCACTCACACGTACAAATAACGTCTGTAGATTTGTTTCGCTTCCAATATCTAACGCATCAGAATTTTGTTTATTTTGGCGTAGTTCACCTTCAAATAATGCTTTTAATGCCTTCTCGTGTTGTAATGCAGTTGGCACATTTGCACGAGTAAATTGCTCAGTTTTTTGCACTTTCACATTACCTGCTTTTGCCACCTCTTCAAGTGAACTATTATTTTCAAAGGCTCGATTTGCCATTTCACGCACAATAGTTGAATATTCCGTTAATACTAAATCCTGGCGAATGAGTTGAGTAATTTTATCTTTAACTTGGGCTAATCCAATTACTTGCTCAGGCTTACGCGCTAATACTTTAATAATGTGATAAGCGTTATCAACTTTAACAACGCGACTGACTTGCCCTGCTTCTAAATTTTCTACCGCATTTTCAAATGCTTTAGGGAAAGTTCCTGCTTGAGTCCAACCTAAATCCCCACCGTGATTAGCTGACAACATATCTACCGATTTTGCTTTCGCAACGGCTGCAAAATCTGCACCATTTTTTAGCTCTTGCTCAACTGCTTGAGCTTCGGTCTCTGTTGCAACTTGAATATGAGCTAAATGCACTTCGCCCTTAGTTAAATAGTCACCTTTATTGCGATCATAATAAGTTTGGATTTGTTCATCTGTAATATGGATGTTACTTTCAACATCTTTTGGAGAAAAAGTGACATATTCAACCGTTAATTTCTCTGGTGCTAATAATTTTTCTTTATTAGCATCGTAGTAAGCTTGTAACTCTTGTTGTGAAGCGGTCTGATTTTCCATTTCTTTTGCAATTGAGAATTCAGCTAAACGCACCTCACGCTGTTGTAACAATAATTTTGCCAACGTTTCTTGCTGTGATGGCACAGTAAAATCAGTGTTTACGATCCCTTCTTGGATTTGTGATTGCAACATACCCTCGTGAACAATAGCCGCATAAGTATCAGGACTTAAATTGTTTTGACGTAAGGTTTGTTGATATAATTCATTGCTGAATTTACCCTCTTGCTGAAACATTTGACTATTAACAATTTCAGACTTGATTTGTTCTGCACTAATATCTAATTTCAGTTCTTTTGCATATTGGCGTAACAACTCTTCATCAATCAAGCGATTAAGTACCGATTGATTAAATTGCTTCGCATATTCAGGGTTATCCATTAAATCCCAGAAACGGCTACCCATCTCTGAATTCAACACATTTTGCTGACGATTAACCTCATTATTAAATAGCTGTTGGCTAATTTCTTCGCCATTAACCTTAGCGACAGTATTATCGGTAGAAATCAAACTTGTCCCCACTCCACCAATAACAAATGAAATCGCAATTAATGAAAAAATAATTTTAAATACGGGGCCTTTTGTCCGTTCGTGCATTGATTCAATCATTTAAAAATTCCTAACCACTTAAAAAATTGCCGTTGATTATACCCGTTCTCAGATGAGAAATAAATTGCAAATTTTTATTGAAATTTGACCGCTTTCTCTTTAAAATCCACACTTCCTGTCGTAGCTGAGTTAGAGATCGGCTATTGATGTATTATCAACCCTTAATAAAAAGGAAATTAACATGTCTCTAAGCGTAGAAGCAAAAGCAAAAATCGTTGCGGAATTTGGTCGTGATACAAAAGACACTGGTTCATCAGAAGTTCAAATTGCATTACTCACTGCACAAATCAACCATTTACAAACACACTTTGCTAAGCATAAAAAAGATCACCACGGTCGTCGCGGTTTATTACGTATGGTGTCACGTCGTCGTAAATTATTAGACTACTTAAAACGTACAGATCTTGCTAAATATTCAGAAACTATCGCACGTCTAGGTTTACGTCGCTAATTTCAAATATTAGAAATGAGAGCCGAGCTGAAAAGCTCGGCTTTTCTACTCTAGGAATTTTATTTAAGGAAAAAATATGGCATTTGCCTCATTATTTACTTTATTAGATGATATTGCTGCCGTACTTGATGATGTGGCTATTATGACTAAAATGGCCGCAAAGAAAACGGCTGGCGTAATTGGCGATGATCTTGCTTTAAACGCTAATCAAGTAAGTGGGAAAAACGTACTGCCAGAGCGTGAATTACCGATTGTTTGGGCAGTTGCCAAAGGGTCATTTATCAATAAAGTGATCTTAATTCCCGTTGCATTGCTTTTATCATTCTTCCTCCCACAATTAATTATTCCGTTATTAATGATTGGCGGAGCTTATTTATGCTTTGAAGGTGTAGAAAAATTATTTCATCACTTATTCCATAAAGAGGAAGACAATAATAAAAAAGAACTGTCAGAAAAAGATAAAATTAGAGGTGCAATTCGTACTGATTTCATCTTATCCGCTGAAATTATTATTATTGCGTTAGGAGTATTACAAAATGCTTCTACCTTAACCAAAATTTTATCACTTTCAGCGATTGGTATTGGTATTACCGCTTTTGTTTATGGTTTAGTAGCATTAATCGTTAAATTAGATGATATTGGCCTATGGCTAATCCAGAAGAAAAATACATTCTCACAAGCGGTCGGAAAAGGCTTATTATTTACTATGCCGTGGTTTATGAAAGGACTTTCTATAATTGGCACTATCGCAATGTTTTTAGTAGGGGGTGGCATTTTTACCCATAACTCTTCAATGCTCCACCATTTTATTGAAACATTAAATATTCACCCTGATTTTTCTTTCTTAATTGATTTAGTTGTTGGAATTGTTGTTGGAGTTATTGCTTATATAATTATTTTGCCTCTAATAAAATTATTTTCTAAAAAAGCACATTAACATTAAAAGCATATAAAACAAAGTAAAAGCCTTGATTTTGAAAATCAAGGCTTTTACTTTTAAATCATACTGGCAAAATATAAGTCAATTACTTAAATCTGAGATTTTATTGTCTAAGTATAATAAAAATAGCAGGAAAACCCTGCTATTTTAAATTATATTGATTTTACATTATCTATATTTTCAGGTAATGCAAATACTTCATTCGTTTTAGGTAGAGCCTCCATATTTACTTGTTTGAGATTCTCCTCACGAATACGATTGGCAAGTATATAGTCATTTGTTTGCTCTGCAACATACAGTGCCATAATACGGTCATCAGGCAGGCATTCATCGTGAGCTAATAATAATTCAAATTGTAATTTTGCTTTTTCATACTCATTATTTCGAGTATAGATATAACCTAATACTCTAGCATAATCATCGGCATATTTTACATTTGCTTTATTAGCACGCTTAGTCAATACTTTAACAAACTTGCTATCAGAAGCAACTTGTAGGCGTGTTAATTGAGTGAATAATCCCTGTAGTTGCTCGTCTTCAAATTTTTTCAAGGTTTCTAAAGCAATCTGCTCTGCAGATTGATGATCATCGCTATCAATTAAACGCTTAATCACACCAACACGACTATAAACTGATTTACGGCGACGATTTGGCTGATTCTCCCACCAGATGAGTAGACCTTCTTGACCATCTTCTTGTAAACGTTCATTTTGTAATCCATCATCAACAAAATGCTCTAAATCTGCATATTCTGTCGCAGTTAAGAAATTACGCTGACCAATATCCGATAGTAAACGATCTAATGCTACATAAGCGTTCAACTCTTTGTAAATTTGAATCGCTAAACGTAATACTTCATCATTATGTGGAGCTAATTCTAATAAGCTGTCAATTGCTGTGCGAGCAGCAGGTAACTTCCCTTGCTGTAATAAAATTCTAGTTCGAGCTAATTCAACGGCTAAATTATTTGTTCCTGCAATTTCGGTTGCTTTAATTAAGTATTTATTAGCTGCTAAATCATCACCGTTTTGCTGAGCCGCTTCCGCAGCTTTAATAAGATTCAGCACAGGCTCATCTGCATATTTCGCATTTTTGCTAAAGAGCTTTTCAGCTTTCGAATAATTACCCTCACTCATACGCATTAAGCCTTCAAGCGTTTCTTGTTTAGCTTTTTTATGCTTACGGGTTGAGAACCAATTATAAGCTCCGCTACTCATACGACAAATTTTAATGAAAATCCATTCAAGTAGATAAACGACTGCCATTGCTACTACAAAAAAGACCACAAGCATCACAATGCTCATTTCAATTACTGTAGCCGCCGTTTCAATTCTGACATACCCTTGATTACCTGAAATATAAGGTCCTGCAATTAAGCCTGCCAATAATAAAAGCATTAAAAAGAGCGTTCTAAACATAATTATTTGTTCTCCTTTTACTGATTATTGTGCCAAAGGAGTAGGCTGTTCAGCTTCCTCTGATTTAGCTGGTTCTGTTTCTACTGGTTTTACAGGCTCTGCCTGCTCCAACTCTTTCTCAGCTTTAATTTCTACTTTATCAATTTGTTGGGGAGCTTTATTAATTTGCTGAGATAATACTTTCAAGCTTTGTAGAGAATCTGGAACATCAACATAGATAGTCTGTTCAGCTAAATCATCAATCTCTTTTAAGAAATTTTGCACATTATCATTTGAAGTATCGAAATAACTTCTTACCCAAACTCCCACTGTTTGCAATGATTTTTTATAGAACTCACTTTGCTGACGAGGAATTGCTAAAATCGCAATTTGTAAACGTAAACGGATATTTTCACGTAAGTAAATTTCTTGATTAGGTGCAACAAAGGCTTTCTCATCAGCAACATTACGCTTAGATGATACACGAATAAAATGATCTAAGAAGGAAGTTGCACTTCTCTCTAAATTTTTCTGCCAATCTGCAATTGAATCTGTAACTTCACCTTCTGCGACAGCTGCCTGTGATTGCTCACTTTCTAAAATTGGTAAGTCATCTAATCGATTAGTCAAATTAGCCACACGCTGCATTAATGCGTTTTGGTCAATATTGTTAATATTGGTTAAAGTATTTAAATCTGCTTTAATTGCTTCACGAATATTCGTTGCATCTGAAACTTGAGCCAGAACTTGGTCGGCCTCTAAGAGCAGATTTTTAGCAGTTTCGATATCGTTATCTAATACCACTTTACGAACAGCATTATTTAATAAGAACTCAGCTTCAGATAATAACCAAAAACTCTTATCTGAACTTGAAGCCTTATTTAATTTTTCCACTTGTAACTGCAAGCCATTAACTAGTTGGGCATAATCGCTTTGTGCATTTTCAAGCTCTTTAATACGATCTAATGCTTTTTGGTAATTCATTGAAAGCTCAGCAATTTCTGCTTTTTCATTCTCAAAATTTGGTAGTTCAACTGAAGGTTTAGCCAATGCTTGCAGGTTAACCTTATCTGATAAAGCTTGCATTTGAGCTTCAACTTCACCAAATTTTTTATTTGCCATAAAATGACCCGCACCACCGACCGCAAGTGCCACTAATAAAGCTAATAATGCTAACCCTTTGCCACCTGATTTCTGTTGAACAATAGCTTGTTCTTCCGTGCTTATTTTCTTTTTACTCGGCTCTTTTTTTTCTTCAAACATAGTTTTTTCAATTGTCGATTTTTCAGTAATAGATTCGTTCAAAATACCTTCCTCAATCTCATTTTTTGCAAAAGATTGCTCAGAATTGACCGCTTGTTGGTTTTCCGCTACAACTTCTGCCGTTATACGTTCTACTTTTTCAGGTACCTTCCTCGATTTTGACATACTCGCCCACCTTAGTTAGTTATATTTGTCAACTTTAAATAATAATGTATTCATCAATGTTACATTATCAGCTTTATCTGATACAAAAATTTTCTCTGCTTGCCAGCCCATTTGCATAGCAATTTTGCCAATACGTTGGCTTACAACTACAAGATTACACTCAAATAGCCACTCTCGACAATTTTCATTTGTTTGCTCATAAAGGCTTTTTAAAATTTCGCTACTGGTTATCACAATAGTATCTATGCCTAAACGCTTACATACGCTGATTTTTTCAGGAATATCGACAGCAACCGATTCTCTACGATAACATTCCAAATATTGAATTGTTGCCCCTCGTAGGATTGCGGTTTCAGCCAATAGCTCACGCCCCGCATTTCCTCTTAAAATCAAAATGGTTTTATCGGTTAGATTTTGCATATCTGGCAGAGCCAAAACACCTTCACTATTTTCTGATTCTAGCGGATAAATAACCGCTTGTTCAGCTTTTTCTGTAAAATATTTCGACGTTCGTTGCCCTACTGCAAAATATTTCAAATCTGAACGAAAGTGAAACCCCGTATCTATTAATGTTTTAACCGCATAATCGACTGCATTCGGCGAGACGACAAAAACATAATCGCCCGATTTAAGACGAGATAACACAGAAGGCAACATAGGTAATTCTCTACCCGCCTCAATGGTGAATAATGGCTGATGCACGGCAAAAATTTGTCGTTCATTTAGCATATCGACTAATTCCTGCCCTCGGCTATCTGGGCGTGTGACAAGTACATTCATTTTATTTGATGGGATTATGGCTATAAACTTCCGCTAAAATTTTATCTGCACCTTCTGCAAGTAACTGATCTGCAACGGCAATGCCTAATTGCTCAGCATCGTCTTTATGTCCCTTAGCAGAAGCCCGAATAATTTGTGAACCATCTAACGCACCGACTAAAGCGTTCAGCGTAATTTCATCACCTGATAATGTTGCAAAACCTCCAATTGGCACTTGGCAGCCACCTTGTAATCGGTTATTCATTGCACGCTCAGCCATCACACAACAAGCGGTTAAATTATGATTTAATTTTGCAACATAACTTAGCACTCGCTCATCGTCAATTCTAGTTTCAATTCCTACAGCACCTTGCCCTACAGCGGGTAGAGATTGCTCAACAGAAATGTAGCTACGAATTCGCTCTTGTAACCCTAAACGAATTAAACCCGCAGAGGCTAAAATAATCGCATCGTACTCACCATTATCTAATTTACTTAAACGAGTTCCCACATTACCACGCAATGATTTGACGTCTAAATTAGGGTATTTCGCCATTAACTGGCACTGGCGACGTAAACTCGATGTGCCAACCACCGCACCTTGGGGTAAATCATCTAAACTCGGGTATTTATTGGAAATAAACGCATCTCGAGGATCTTCACGCTCACAAATTACCGCCAACCCCAATCCTTCAGGAAAGCTCATTGGCACATCTTTCATTGAATGCACAGCTATATCGGCTCTATTTTGCAACAACGCTAATTCCAACTCTTTAACAAATAAGCCTTTTCCACCAATTTTTGCCAGTGGAGTGTCTAAAATCACATCACCTTTGGTTGTTATCGGCACCAATTCAACCGATAATTGTGAAAAATGTTTTTCCAATTCATTTTTTACAAAATTAGCCTGCCATAAAGCCAAAGGGCTTTGACGTGTTGCAATGCGTAAAATATCTTTCATTAATTCTAAAATTAAAACACCATAATAAATGGTTCATCCTACCACTTTTTACTTGAACTGCCAAAAATAATCGCTGATTTCTGGTTATATTTAACCCCAAAACAGCTTTTTTCTACCCAAATACTTATATCGTATTTCTTGCTTTTTATAGCATATATATAACTTAAAAAATATTGACATAGATCAAATCAATGATAAAACCTTGCTGATTTTTAACGACAAAATAACTCTTTTGGGTAATAATTTCATCAGTTAAAAAATTTAAAATCTTATGAGGAAATAAACTATGATTAAAAGCACCCAAGCATTTGATGCCCAAGCAGAAGTCAATTCACTTGTCGAGAAAGGCTTACAATCCCTTGATGAGTTTAGAAAACTTAATCAAGAACAAATTGATTTTATTGTAGCCAAAGCCTCTGTTGCAGCACTAGATAAGCATGGTATTTTAGCAATGCACGCTTATGAAGAAACTGGGCGAGGTGTATTTGAAGACAAAGCCACTAAAAACCTGTTCGCTTGTGAGTATGTTGTCAATAATATGCGACATTTAAAAACAGCTGGTGTAATTAACGAAGATGATGTGACGGGTATTACTGAAATTGCTGATCCAGTCGGTGTCATTTGTGGAATCACGCCAACAACCAATCCTACTTCTACGACCATTTTCAAAGCATTAATCGCTCTTAAAACTCGTAACCCTATCATTTTCGCTTTCCACCCATCAGCTCAACAATGCTCTGCCCACGCCGCTCAAATTGTGCGTGATGCCGCGGTTGCTGCAGGTGCACCAGAACATTGTGTGCAATGGATTACACAACCTTCAATGGAAGGTACTTCAGCCTTAATGAAACATTCAGGTATTACAACTATATTAGCTACAGGCGGTAACGCAATGGTAGAAGCTGCTTACTCTTGCGGAAAACCCGCATTAGGTGTTGGTGCTGGCAATGTTCCAGCTTATGTAGAGAAAACAGCTAAAGTAAAACAAGCTGTATATGATATTGTGATGTCTAAATCTTTCGACAACGGTATGATCTGTGCATCTGAACAAGCGGCGATTGTAGATAAAGAAATTTACGCCGATTTTGTGAAAGAAATGCAATCTTACGGCGTTTACTTGGTAAATAAAAAAGAGAAAGCCTTACTTGAAAAATATATTTTCGGTATAGATAAAGCGAAAGATGAAAACTGTGCGGGTGCAAAACTGAATTCTGCGGTAGTAGGTAAACCTGCCGCTTGGATTGCTGAACAAGCTGGTTTTAAAGTGCCAGAAAAAACTAACATTTTATTAGCGGAATGTGCTTTTGTCGGCGAGGGTGAACCGCTCACACGAGAAAAGCTTTCACCCGTATTAGCCTTGCTCAAATCTAACTCCACTGAACACGGTCTGGCGCTTTCTGAGGCAATGGTAAATTTCCACGGTTTAGGGCATAGTGCCGCCATCCATACTGAAAACAAAGAGCTAGCGAAAATATTCGGTGAACGTGTGAAAGCGATTCGTGTAATTTGGAATTCACCATCTACTTTCGGCGGTATCGGTGATGTGTATAACTCTTTCCTCCCATCGCTCACCTTAGGTTGTGGCTCTTACGGCAAAAACTCCGTAGGCAACAACGTAAGTGCAGTGAACTTAATCAATATCAAACGTGTGGGCAGACGGAGAAATAATATGCAATGGTTTAAAGTGCCATCAAAAATCTACTTTGAGCGTGATTCAATTCAATATTTAAAATCAATGCACGATGTGCATAAAGTGATGATCGTGACCGACCGTTCAATGGTAGATCTAGGCTTTGTTGATAGAATTACAGAACAACTACGCCAACGCCGTAATCAAGTAATGATCCAGCTTTTCACCGATGTTGAACCAAACCCAAGCTTGCAAACCGTACAACGTGGCACGGAATTAATGCGTAGCTTCCAGCCAGATACGATTATTGCATTAGGCGGTGGTTCACCAATGGACGCAGCCAAAATCATGTGGCTATTCTATGAGCAACCTGATGTGGATTTCCGTGATTTAGTGCAAAAATTTATGGATATTCGCAAACGTGCGTTCAAATTCCCACAATTAGGCAGAAAAGCGAAATTTGTCGGTATTCCAACCACTTCAGGCACTGGCTCCGAAGTCACTCCATTTGCAGTAATTACCGATGGCGATATTAAATATCCACTCGCAGATTATTCTCTCACACCTACTATTGCGATTGTTGATCCAGCATTGGTAATGTCCGTGCCGTCTCACGTGGCAGCAGATACGGGTTTAGACGTATTAACTCACGCAACCGAAGCCTACACGTCGATTTTAGCCAACGACTATACGGACGGCTTGGCGTTACAAGCGATCAAATTAGTATTTGAAAACTTAGAGAAATCGGTGAAAGAGTTTGACGAAGCTGCACGTGAAAAAATGCACAATGCTTCAACTATGGCGGGTATGGCATTTGCTAACGCATTCTTAGGTATTTGTCACTCTATGGCACACAAAATCGGAGGCAAATTCCACACCATTCACGGCAGAACCAATGCTATTTTACTTCCACACGTTATTCGCTATAACGGCACTCGCCCAACCAAAGTGGCAACTTGGCCAAAATATACTCACTATGTGGCAGATATTCGTTTCCAAGATATTGCAAGAATGCTTGGTTTACCCGCTGAAACACCCGAACAAGGGGTGGAATCCTACGCTAAAGCGGTGCATAATTTAGCTATGCGTTGTGGGGTAAAAATGTCATTACGTGAGCAAGGCGTTGATGAACAAGCATTCCTAAATGCTCGCCGAGAGCTTGCTCTACACGCATTTGAAGATCAATGCACGCCAGCAAACCCTCGTTTAGCAATGATTGAAGATATGGAAGCAATTATGACGAAAGCCTACTACGGCAAAGAATAGGGAAAGAAATAATCGTTTATCTAATAAAAATGACCGCCTTACAAGCGGTCATTTTTGTTTGCTTTTTTGCAAAAATCACAAAAAATCTAACCGCTTGTAAGCTATCTCCACCCACCACCGAGTGCTTTATACAGATTAATTAAATTCAAGGCTTGTGAAAGCTGAGATTGCATCAGTTGCTGTTGATAACTTAGCACAGCCATTCTGGCTCTAATAGCCACATCTAATGTTTTCTCACCATATTTAAACAAACTTTGGGCATCACTTGCCTGTTTTTGTGCTTGTCGTACTACATTTTGTAGTAATCGGCTTTGATTAGTTAGACTTGATTGCTGCTGATAAGCAGAATCTACCTCGCCAAGTGCTTTCAAGAGGCTATTATCATACTCAATCATCGCTGCTTGCAAGCGAGCATCTGAGGCATTAATATTTGCTTGAATTCTGCCATTAGTAAAAATGGGCAATTTTATACCGAGGCTGACTAAATTAGCTAAAGCGGAAATTGGCGATAAATCATTATTGATTTTAATGTAGCCGCCTTGCCCTAAAAACTGAATATCAAAGCGAGGGTAAAGATCTGCCTTCGCACTGGCTAACTTAGCCGACATCGCCTCCACCTGGCGGGCATTCGCTCTTATATCAGGGCGGCGTGCAATGACGGAGCTTGGCATTTGTCCGCTTGGGCTATCAGGAATTTTCGCTAACGGGTTGCCACTTTTCACGATGTGAAAGCCTTGCGGCACAGCGCCAACTAATACCGCAATATTACGTTGGAGAGCATCAGATTGTGATTGCAAAGTTGATTGCTGAGCCTGAAAGGCGATAATTTGAGCTTTAATTTCACTGATGTCATACGCCGTTGCCTGGCCCGCATTAAAACGCCCTTGAATATAACGATGTAATTCTTCTAACATAGCCACATTTTTGCGAAGGATCTCTTGTTGCTGGTCGATCGCATAAATTTTGAAATAATTTTCTGCAATGCTGCTAGAAACTAAAAGTTGAGTACCATAAACTTGCTCTTGGCGTCCTAACATTCCAGCTTTTGCCGCATCAGCATCACTACGTTTTTTGCCGAAAAAATCAGGCTCCCAAGAAGCAGAAATACCGCCTTGTGCCGTTGTCATCCCAGCTCGTTTGGGATCAAACAGCCCTGTATTCATATCCATCATTCCACCACCAACAGAGCCACTTGCCCCAACATTGATGCCCTTATCAGCTTCAGTATATTCACTATTAGCTCGAGCTTCTGCTAATCGGGCTTGAGCTAATTTAATATCAAGACTGTTCGCTAATCCTTTTTCAATTAAGGCGGTTAATTGTGGATCGTTCCAGTTTCTCCACCATTGCTGAATTTCATTCGACCCTTTAGCTGCTTGCGTTTTATCAAACTCAACTGGTATTTCAACAGAAGATTGGGTATCGACCTTAATACTGCTACAAGCGGTCAAAAAAGCAGTAAAAATTGCAATTGTCGATAAGTTATAAATGTTCATTTTTTATCCTTGTTTAGATAACATAGATTTAAATTGCATTAGTGCGATGCTTAAGAAAACCGCTCCAATTAATGCCATTTTTACTAAGTGTAGCCAGACCAAATCTAAGCTTGCATTGCGAAATAACACATCTTGAGCATAACTGCCAAGAATGGTTGTCGGCGAGAACTGCGTTAATTGTTGTGCTAGCTGTGGCATATTTTCAAGCGGGGAATTTGCTCCTGAAAGCATATACATCACTAAATAGATTGGAATACAAAGCAAACC
Organism: Mannheimia pernigra; assembly: GCF_013377995.1. Taxonomy (NCBI): domain Bacteria; kingdom Pseudomonadati; phylum Pseudomonadota; class Gammaproteobacteria; order Pasteurellales; family Pasteurellaceae; genus Mannheimia; species Mannheimia pernigra. Next base: position 1,236,236 of record NZ_CP055305.1, on the reverse strand, counting down.
AAATTGTGGCATTGTCGGTGCAAATACCGCCAATAAAATCCCTAATGAAGCAATAGAAAACAGAAAAATGGCTACCCCTAAAATAAAAATAGCGATTTGTTGATTACTTATTGGCGCACCGAGAAAGCCTGAAACAATAAATTTCAGTGAGAGTAAAGTAACAATTAACAGTATTACACCATTAGCAAGAATTTTTGATACAGCAATTTCACTTGAACGAACGGGCATAACCAATAAATGTTCTATTGTGCCACGTTCTCTTTCCCGAATTACTGCAGAGCCTGAAAGTAGCAAAGTTAATAATGTAAGGTTACCCACAATTTGCCCTGCTCCCATAAACCAAGCAGTATCATAATTAGGATTATATAGCACATTGATTGCAGTATTAAATGGAATAGGCAACGCTCTAGAGCCAACAAAACGTTGAATTTCTTGGTTAAAAATTTGACTGATGTAATAAGCCCCTATATTTGCTTGTGTCATTGCTGTTGCATCAACTAATAATTGCACTTTGGGCTCTTTTCCAGCTAGGGTGTCTCGTTGATAATTGGGGGGAATTTCTACAATAAAGGTATATTGACCTACATCCATTGCACGATCAACTGCTTTAGGCTCAATATCTTCCACTGTTTTAAAATAAGGGGGAATTAACGCATCTTTCAAGCGGTAAGATAGTGCCGAATGATCATAATTAATAATGCCAACTGATCCATTTTTAACATCGGTCATTCCCTGTTTAGCAATCGTAATAATGGCAAATGAAAACATATAGATAATGAGTAAAACCAAAACCTTATCACTAAATAAACTTTTCAACTCTTTAAATGCGAGGAAACCAACATTTTTAAACCAACGGTTCATTTATTTCTCCTGTTTTTTCAACGCAAAAGTTGCTAGCGCAAGATAAACGGCATAGATAATCGCCAACGCCAAATAGGGTTGAATAAAATCCGTAAATCCAAGCCCTTTAGTAAATCCGCCTAAGCTGATTTGCTGAAACCACGCCCCAGGGAAAATCATTGAAACCAGTTGCACATTTTCATCTAAGCGAGAAACTGGATACATCATTCCCGAGAAGTTAATGGTTGGCACAATCGAAATAATTGCCGCAGCAAAAATTGCAGCTACTTGCGATTTCACAAAGCTAGAAACTAACAAGCCAAAGCCAGTGGAAGCACAAATTGCTAATATCACCCCTAAAAACATAGCAGTTACTGAACCTTTAATCGGCACACCAAATACAAAAATAGCTGCCAGTACCATAATTAAATAGCTGATAAACGAAAGTGCAATATAAGGAAGTTGTTTGCCCAATAAAAACTGGAACTGAGAAGCGGGTGAGCCATAAAGATTCATAATTGTTCCCATCTCTTTTTCCCTTACCACACTCAGTGCGGTCATCATTGGAGGGACAAGCATCATCGCAAGCATAATAATACCAGGTGTCATAGCAAAAACGCTTTTGAAATCTTGGTTATAGATCATTCTAGGTTCTGTTGCAGAGGGAATGTTTGCACTAATGCCATTTTCTCTTAACATTTCCTGCATATATTGCCCGATAACCCCTTGTGCCGAACCTCGTAAATTTTCTGCCGTACTTGGATATGCCCCATCAATAAACAAACCAACTTCAGGCATTCTTTGGGCTAATAAATCACGTCCAAAATCAGATGGGATTTCTAACACTAATTTTGCTTTTCCTGTTTGTAAACTAAGGTTTATATCATCTATCGAATAAATATTGTCTTGACGAATAAAATAAGGCGAGCCAGAAAAGGCTTCAATCAATTTACGGCTCTCCGAGCTATTATCGTGATCAAGCACGGTAAAATTTAACGGTCTTATATCAAAAGAAATGCTTGATCCCATAGCCAATAACATCACTAACGGACCAAGTAAAGCAAATAATAAGCGTATATTATCTCTTAACAGTTCTTTACCTTCACGCATCGCAAAAGTCCAAACGACACTCAACCCATTTGCAAAAAATTTCTGATTTTTGACCGCTTGTAATGAGTCATTTTCTTGCTCGTTTGTATCAACTATTTGTTTCGGTGCAGTGACCTCATCGGCTTGTTCTTCTAAATAAACAATAAAGGCTTCTTCAAGCGTTTTCGCATTTTTTCCTATTCTTAATTCTTCAGGCGTGCCAACCCCAAGCACTTTTCCTCTGTGCATAAAGGAAATACGATCGCAACGAGCCGCCTCATTCATAAAGTGGGTTGTCACAAAAATCGTAATGCGATCTTCTCTGGAAAGTTTAATTAAATACTCCCAAAACATATCACGAGCGGCGGGATCAACCCCAGAAGTTGGTTCATCTAAGATCAGCACTTCAGGCTGATGCAAACACGCTGCGGCAAGTTGTAAGCGTTGGCGAATACCAAGTGGCAAAGATAACGGCTTTTCTTCGGCTAAATGAGCAAGATCAAATTGATTCATCACATTATTCACATAATGCGACCATTCACTACGCGGAATTTGGTAAAGTTTAGCGTGTAACTCCAGATTTTCTCGCACAGTCAGCTCTTCATAAAGTGAAAAAGCTTGTGACATATAGCCTACTCGCTTTCGGGTGTCGATATTACTCGCATCAATCGGCTGACCAAGCAATAGTGCCATACCTTCTGTTGGTTCAAGTAAGCCTGTTAGCATTTTCATTGTCGTGGATTTACCGCAGCCATTAGAGCCTAAAAAGCCAAAAATTTCGCCTTTAGGAATCACGAAGCTCACATTATCTACCGAAACAAAATCGCCGAATTTCTTAGTTAAGCCTTCGGCTACAATAACAGGCGGCTCATCTTTTAGTGGTTCAAAAGATGGAATAACCAAGCCATCGACCGCACCTCGTTTTTCAGGCGGTAATAATTTAATATAGGCTTGTTCTAAATTTTGGCTATTTGTTTCAGCAATGACGGTTTGAGTAGGTTTATCAACAATTAACTTGCCATCGTCCATCGCAATCACATATTCAAAGCCTTCTGCTTCATCGATGTAGGCGGTGGCGATAATCACCGTCATATCAGGCGTTTCGGCACGTAACTCTTCAACCAACGCCCAAAATTGCCGACGTGAAAGCGGATCAACCCCTGTTGTCGGTTCATCTAAAATGAGCAGCTCGGGGCTATGCACTAAAGCACAACAAAGACTAAGCTTTTGCTTCATTCCTCCCGAAAGTTTGCCAGCTGCCCTATCTGCAAATGGCAAAAGACCTGTTGCTTTTAACAGACGATGAATTCGTGCTTTTCGCTGGCTTGGAGATAAGCCAAACATTCGAGCGTGAAAATCAATATTTTCATAAATAGACAGTGTGAGATAAAGATTTTTGCCTAGCCCTTGCGGCATAAACGCCACTTTATGGGTTAAAATCTCCCTATCTTTCGCATTTGATACATCTAAACCAAAGACCGAAACTTCGCCTTGCTGAAGAATTTTTACCCCTGCAATGAGAGAGAGTAGCGTAGATTTCCCTACACCATCAGGGCCAATAAGACCAACTGTTCTGCCTTTAGGAATTTCAAGCGAAACATTATCAACCGCCACGGTATTTTTATAAGTATGGCGAAAATTGCTTATTTTAACCGCAAGCTCAGTCATCATTTATCGGCTCTCTGGCAGTTTTACAGATAATGTTTCAGGCCAATCTACGCTTTTATCATATTTCACATAGCCCATTGCTGTCATACCGCCTTTGAAAAAGCCAACATATTGCTGAGCAATTTCCGCTGGAATCTGTAACTTCACTTTAAACATTAATTTTGTGCGTTCTTCCGCTGTCTCTACAGATTTTGGCGTAAATTGAGCTTCACTTGCAACATAGCTAATTTGAGCAGGAAAAACGTAATCTACACCATCAATTTTAATACGAGCTTCTTCGCCTATGTTGACATTATTTGATTGATAAGCGGGTAAAAATACATTTAGGTAAACCTCTTTAGTATCGAGCAAACTCACCACTTTTGCCCCCATACCCACTACATTACCGACATCAACAATACGATACTCTACTCTACCTGCAATCGGGGCTTTAATTAACATATCATCATTTTGTGAAGAGGCTTGGTTAGCCGCAGCCTCTGCCTGATTCACATTTGCTTCTGCTTGAGAAATGACTGCCTGAGCCTGATTAACCGCAGCTTGTGCTTCTGCTTTGGCAGCTTTTGCCGTTTCAACCGCTGCTAACGCTGCTTTATAACTTGCCTGACGACGTTCTAATTCACTGGCAGACACTAAATTCTCACGGCGTAATTTTTTCGCATTATCCAATTCTAATTTGGCCACTGAGGCTTGTTGCTGTTGAGCACTCATTTCTGCTAAAGCACGGGCAACGGCTTCTTCTGCCCGTAATTTTTGGGCTCTCGCACTTTCTACTTGTGCTTTTGCAGCAGAAATTTGCGCTTCTGCAGAAATGACTTGGCTTTCTGATTGGGTAGAAGAGAATCGTACAAGCGGTTGGTTTTTCTCAACATTTTGCCCCTCTTTAACCAAAATTTCTTCCACTTTTCCTGCATAAAGCGTAGCAACATCTAAGCGTTCTAATTCTAACCGCCCATTTACCGACGCAACACCCGATAATTCGGTACGCTCGCTCTGTATGTAGTGCCATAAATAAGCGCCACCTGCCACCACTACAATTAAAGTAGCAATTAAAAATTTCTTCATCTTTTATCCTTAAAACCTATCAACTGGTCTGAACTGTAAACCAATAGCATTCTATAACCCAATCGATCCGATAACAACATAAACCATCTGGCAAAACGTGCTTTCTTAATTTATCTTGAATCAAGCCAGCTATAAAAATTTCACCAAAAATCTAATTTATACTATTTAGTTATAAGCACTTATGCCAAAAAACCTGTAAACTGCTCGAATTTATTTTTTATGGTCTTACCTTTCAATGAGGAAATTTTATGTCAATCACGATATTAGACGGTGGAATGAGCCGTGAATTAATGCGTCGTAACGCACCTTTCCATCAGCCAGAATGGTCAGCAGCTGCACTCTATGAAGGCTCGCACTTTGTACAAGCCGTTCACGAGGATTTCATTGCCAATGGGGCAGAAATTATTACCACCAATAGCTACGCCGTTGTACCTTTTCATATCGGCGAAAAACGTTTTGCCGCTGATGGCAAAAGTTTGGCGGATTTAGCTGGCCGTCTTGCAAAACAAGCGGTCAAAAATTCAGGAAATTTTGCAACTCAAATTGCAGGATCTCTACCGCCAATGTTTGGTTCTTACCGAGCCGATCTAATTAAAGCCGAGCGTTTTACTGAAATTGCTCAACCATTAATTGATGGTCTTTCACCTTATGTGGATATTTGGTTATGCGAAACCCAAAGTGCGATTATTGAACCCATTTCAATCAAGGCATTATTACCCAAAGACAATCGCCCACTTTGGGTCTCTTTTACTCTTATCGATGACGAACCAACCCCAGAACCACAACTTCGATCAGGCGAAAATGTAAAACAAGCAATAGAAAAAATGGTAGCATTAGATGTGCAAGCCATTTTATTTAATTGTTGTCAACCTGAGGTGATAAGCAAGGCGTTGGCGGTGACACAAAAAACCTTAGCAGAACTAAAAGCCAATCATATTCGCATCGGGGCTTATGCGAATGCCTTTGCTCCACAGCCCAAAGATGCAACCGCAAATGATGGTTTAGATGAAGTGCGTAAAGATTTAGATCCCGATGCTTACTTAGCTTGGGCAAAAAAATGGACTGAACAAGGGGCAACTATTATTGGTGGTTGCTGTGGTATTGGTGTGGAATATATTGAAACACTTGCAAAAAATTTAAAGTAAGGAAACCTTATGTCAAATAAAAAAATAGGATTACTCTCGCTTACCGCCCTCGTGTTAAGCTCAATGATTGGCTCAGGCATTTTCAGCTTGCCTCAAAATATGGCGGAAGTGGCTGGGGCTGAAGCAATTACGATTGGTTGGCTAATTACGGGCGTGGGTATTGTCTTTTTAGGCTTATCATTTTTCTTCATTTCCCGACTTCGCCCTGATCTCGACGGCGGTATTTACACCTATGCACGAGAGGGATTTGGTGAGTTGATGGGCTTTATGTCAGCTTGGGGCTATTGGCTATGTGCCACTATCGGCATTGTGGGCTACTTGACTGTAGCGTTTGAAGGATTAGGAGTATTTACTGATAGCGAAAGCACAGTCATTTTCGGGCAAGGTAATACGCTTGCAGCTTTTATTGGCTCATCGATTATTGTCTGGCTGGTTCACGCTTTAATTGCCGGAGGGATTAAAGAAGCTGCGTTTGTTAATCTGATTGCTACCTTTGTAAAAGTTGCACCGCTTATTCTATTTATCGGGCTAGGCGTTTGGTATTTTGATGTGGATTTATTCAACTCCGATGTAAAAGCAACCGCTTTGAATAAAAGTGTAAGTGATCAAGTTAAAAGTACGATGCTCATTACATTATGGGTATTTACAGGTGTTGAAGGTGCTTCTGTACTTTCTGCTCACGCCAAAAAGCGTTCTGATGTAGGCTTAGCCACCGTACTAGGAATTTTAATTGCACTCGCACTTTATGTAGCAATTACCATTCTTTCACTCGGTATTCTACCGCGAGAAACCATTGCGAATATGACAAATCCATCAATGGGTCCGTTACTTGATGCAATGATGGGACCAACTGGCAAAGTGATCATTACCGCTTGTTTAATTGTTTCCGTACTTGCCTCTTATATCAGCTGGACGATGTACTCTGCTGAAGTGCCTTATCGTGGTTCAAAAAACGGAGCATTCCCTAAAATTTTAGATAAATTAAATGAAAACGGTACACCCATTAATTCCCTTTGGTTTACGGGTTTTGTTGTACAATTCTGCCTTGTGCTGGTTTTTGTCTTTGAACAAAGCTATAACACGCTATTGTTAATTTCTACTTCAATGATTTTAATTCCGTATTTTTTAATCGGAGCATATTTATTCAAATTAGCTATTCAAACCAATGCAGCTTGGTACATTAAACTCACAGGTTTTATGGCATCAATTTATGGCTTATGGATTGTTTATGCTGCTGGATTAGAATATTTACTGCTCTCGGTTGTGCTTTATGTGCCAGGTATTTTGTTGTATCTCTATTCTAACTATAAATTCAACGGTAGATTAACGCTTTCAAACCCAGAAAAGATGATTTTAAGCATCTTACTTGTAATTTTTGGATACGCTGTGATTGAATTACCAACGCTATTAGCAACAGGCTAATTTGCAAATTCCTGATAAAAAATAACCGCTTGTGTAAGCGGTTATTTTTTTGCTATTCTCTGCGAAAACGCAACATATAAAAAGGAAAATCCTATGCAAATCTACCAAAATAAAGCACTCTGCCAAGTGCGAACCATTACCTTATTTCTCAGCCTTACCAAAGATAAATCACAATGGGAAATAGCTCTAAAATCTGCCAAAACGGAATTTGATTTACTTGTGCCAGCTATCCAAAATCAAGGCTATTCACTGCAATCTATTCGCATCGTAACTAACAGTTTTGGCGAATATTTAGATTTAACCAATATTGACACAGCGAAACAAGATTTAGCCTATCTGAAAAATTTATTGAGCGAATTAAACGACAGCGGATTGCGAATCCGTTTTGCGATTGGAGAAGCCAAAACGGCTCAAGAGTTAGCACTTTTGCCTGAACTTATTCTAAATTATGGCGATTTATCTAACGCTTGTGTCAATGTTGAACCCGATGAATTTGGCATTTTAGATAATGATAAAATTTTACAATCTGCTCAAATTGTGAAGCAAATTGCTGACATTACACCTAGAGGCGAAGGTAACTTTAATTTTACCGTTAATTTTAATTGCAAGCCGTTTATTCCTTATTTCCCTGCGAGTTATCACTCTAGCGAGTTGCCAAATAGCTTCGTCATTGGCTTGGAAACACCTGATTTATTAGTGGCAGTATTAAAAGGGCTACATAAAACTGAGCATAATGATTTCTATCGCCAATGCTATGACGTGATGGCAGAGGCACTTCAATATCACGTTGATGAAGTATTAACGGCGGTCAAATCTGTACAAGATTCACTAACATTTAAATTTGCAGGTATTGATAGCTCTGCGGCTCCGTCAAAAAATTGTGCTTCAATGACAGAAGTGTATGAATTAATGGGTGTCCCTTATTTTGGAGCAGCTGGCACCGTTGAGGCTTCATCACTGCTCACCAAAGTGTTTAAATCCGTTAAAAATGTACCGCTTGTGGGTTTTTCTGGCTTAATGCTTGCTGTTACAGAAGACTTAGGGCTTGCTGAAGGCACGCAAAAATCACAATTTGATATTAGGGCATTGCTTACTTACAGTGCAGTATGTGGGATAGGTTTAGACACAGTTCCTATTCCGAGCGATGCAAGTATTGAACAAATTGCCGCATTAATGCGAGATACAGGAACAATGGCATTTAGGCTCAATAAACCGCTAACTGTGCGTTTATTCCCCATTCCAAATAGAAAGGCGGGAGACATAACCGAGTTTGAAAGTGATGATCTATGTAACTGCAAAATTTTGGCAGTACCTTAATAGTCAAAAAGGCTGATGAATTAAATTCATCAGCCTTTCAATTTACTTCACTTTTAACTTTTTCCCCACCGTAATCTGATAATTTTTTAAGTTATTCAGCTCACTAATTTTTTGTGGAGTTGTGCCGTATGCTCTGGCAATGGAGTAAACCGTTTCGTCTTTTTGGACAATGTGATAGCCATTATTCGATACTTTAACACCTTTCTTGTAAGAAGAGTGGTCTTCCTTATTTTTTACCTGTTTTTCCTGATTTTTAGACGTTCTCTCTTTGATCTGCGACTCTTTCTTGGTTTCTTTTAAGGAAGCTTTCTTCTCTTTCTTGACTTTAGTCGATCTCTCTTGTTTTTTCGTTGCCGCTTTTTTATCGTTTTTATATGCTTTTTTACTTACGCTCAATGAGTCTGAATCATTTTTATAACGATAAGCTACCAACCCCTGATAAATCGCTTTCGCTAACTGGCGACGATAATTCTCACTTGCCAGTTTTGCCTCTTCCGTTGAATTCGATAGAAACCCTGTTTCGATCAATACTGATGGGATATCTGGTGAACGCAATACACTCAAACTTGCGTGTTGTGGAGAGGATTTAACAAGTGAGGTGAGACCTGCCATTTTGTCTAAAATGGTTTTACCTAACTCATAGCCTGTACGTTGGGAATGCGAAAATTGCAAATCCAATACTGTTTGGTTTAAATAACGCTCTTTATTGCTGGCAAGCACTGAACCTGCCCCTCCCAGTAATTCCGATTGTTTTTCGTGATCTTCTAACCATTTTCCCATTTCATCACTAGCACGGCTATTAGAAAGCACCCAAACAGAAGCACCTTTTAAGGCATCTCCTCTTGGAGAGGAATCTGCATGAATAGAAACCAATAAATCAGCACGATGTTTCCGTGCAATTTCGGTACGCTGTGGTAATTGAATAAAATAATCACCATTACGCGTCATCACCGCCTTAAATTTCGGGTCAGCATCTAATAAAACTTTTAGCTCTTTAGAGATAGCGAGTGTCACATTTTTTTCTAAAATACCTAAGTTTTTCCCAATTGCCCCTGGGTCTTTTCCGCCGTGCCCAGCATCAATTGCTACGATAGTTTTGGCAACACTCGAAAAACTTAATAAACTCAACGCACTAAAAGCAATATATTTGATAACTTTATTCATCACCTTCCCTACAAGCGGTCTATTTTTGATTAAAATTTACTAAAAGATTTTGCTACAGATTGATTTTGTGGAATAACCGTAATTTGTCGCCCTTCATCCATATAATCAATTTGAATGACAAAATCAGCCTCTGGAATCATTCCCTCACCTTTACTTGCCCATTCAAGCAAACACAATGTTTGTGGTTTGAAATAATCACGCATTCCCATAAATTCTAGTTCTTCAGGGGCAGCTAAGCGATATAAGTCAAAATGGTAAACATTAAAAGGGGAAAGATGATACTCTTCAACTAACGTATAAGTTGGACTTTTGACATTACCTTGATGCCCAAATGCTTTAACAATACTACGAGTTAAAGTTGTTTTACCTGCACCTAAGTCGCCATTCAGATAAATAACAAGAGAGTGATTGCTATCTTGCAATAAATATTTTTTGAGCACTAATGCAAACGATTGACCAAATTCAAGTAATTTGGTTTCATTTCCACAGTAAAAAGAGAGTAAAGCTGCCATTATTTTTCATCTACGTTAATAAAATGTTTCCGATAAAATTTCAATTCGTTAATAGACTCACGAATATCATCTAACGCCAAGTGCGTATTGCCTTTACTGAATTTTTCTAACATCTCTGGCTTCCAGCGTTTTGCCAATTCTTTTAACGTACTCACATCTAAATGGCGATAGTGAAAATAATCCGCCAGATCAGGCATATATTTATAAAGGAAACGTTTATCTTGTGCAATACTATTACCGCAAATGGGCGAAGCTCCTTTCGGTACCCAGCGTTTTAAGAAATCAAGGGTTTGTAATTCTGCCGCACGTTCAGTAAGTTTGCTCGCTTTTACACGCTCAATTAACCCATTTTCTGAATGAGTTTTCATACACCAATCACTCATTTTTCCTAACAATTCATCAGATTGATGAATTGCCAAAACAGGGCCTTCCGCTAGAATATTCAGATCTTTGTCGGTCACTATAGTTGCAATTTCAATAATGCGTTCTTTTTCAGGATCTAAACCCGTCATTTCCAGGTCGATCCAAATTAAATTGGGTTCCTTTTGAGTCATTTTATTTCCTCTCCGCTACTTTTCGTAAAGTCTAGTGCATTTTTGACCGCTTGTGGTACAAATTGGCTAATATCACCCTTGTGACGATAAATCTCTCTCACCATTGTGGATGAAAGATAACGCCATTCTACCGAAGGCGGGAAGAAAATGGTTTCTAAATCGCCTGATAATTTATGATTTAATTGAGCCAGTTGGATTTCATAGTCGATGTCATCAGCTCCACGAATACCTCGAATGAGAGCTTTTGCATTATGCTGTTTAGCAAAATCAGCCAGTAAGCCACTAAAACCAATCACTTCAATATTATCAAGCTCTGCACAACTTTGTTTTACCAATTCAACTCGTTCTTCAAGGCTAAGGAGTGGCTGTTTACTTGGGTTTTTAGCCACTGAAACGATCACGTTACTAAATAGCCTTGATGCCTTGTAAATAATATCTAAATGTCCATTCGTAATTGGATCAAAGGTTCCTGCATAAATAACGGTATAACTCATTTTATTTCTCTACTCTGTACCTATATAGGGAGCAAGCAAATCTAAATGGCGTTTCAACGCGCCTTGATTTTCTTGCAATACACTAAAACCTGACTGTGCAATTTCTTGACCAAGACTTGGTTTTTCTAGTAAAAATTGCACCTTTTCAGCTAGCATTTCTGCTGAACTTTCTATTTCAATGACCCCTTCAACATCTCGTAACTTTTCAAAAATCTCGGGGAAATTATAGGTGAATAAACCTGAAATGACAGGAATCTTAAAAACTATTGGCTCAAGCGGATTATGCCCTCCGTGCTTTACTAAGCTCCCTCCCACAAAAGCTATGTCCGCAAGCCCATAGAGTATCATCATTTCACCAATGGTATCACCTAGTAAGACTTTGGTGTCTTGACTTACTGATTGATTATTCGTGCGTTTGACATAGCTCAACCCTGATTTTTCAATCAATAACTCAACACGATCAAAACGTTCTGGATGTCTCGGAACTAGAACTAATAACAAGTGAGGAGAGCGTTGCAAGAGCAATTTATGTGCTTCTAAAATAAGTGTTTCTTCACCTTCATGCGTACTAGCTGCGATCCAAATCGCTCTATTTTGTAAATTTAGTTGTTCTTTTGTATCAACGATAAGATCACGCAGCTGTGCTGTGATTTCCAAATCAAATTTAAGGTTGCCCGTATTTACCATTTTGGCAGGATTATAGCCTAATGCCAAATAGCGATCTTTACTCACTTCATCTTGTGCCATAATAAGAGAAATTTGATTTAGCATATCCTTCATACTCTCTCTAATCCAGCCATAACGTTTCGCTGAACGAGGTGATAGTCTGGCATTAGCAATCACAAACGGAATATGTCGCCTATTCGCTTTGCGGATTAAATTTGGCCAGAGCTCTGTTTCAATCACAATAATTAATTTCGGATCGACAAAATCTAAAAAACGCTCTACGGCATCAGGTAGATCGTAAGGTAAATAAAAATGTGAGACCGAATCACCAAATGCGGCTATTACTCGATCCGAGCCTGTTGGTGTTACCGTTGTAATAATAAGTGGGAGTTCAGGATATTGCTTTCCAATCGCTTTAATAAGCGGGGTTGCCGCAATCACTTCGCCCACAGAAGCGGCATGAATCACAACACCTTTTGCTTTTGGCTTTTCAGCCTCTTCATATATACCATAACGCTCCCATAAACGCTTACGATAGGCAGGTTGTTTCCCCCCTTTGTACCACATTAAAAAGAGTACAATTGGCTGCAATAAATAACTTAAACAAATATAGAGTAAACGCAGCATTTATTTTCCTTACAAGCGGTCTTTTTTTTTCTGATTTTTTGCAAATCTTGCCTTATTATACCTAAACATAAACCACGAAATAGCTTGGATTTCGTGGTTTACATTATTTTAAACGAAATTATGCTTGATGCGGATTGCGAGTATTGGCATTTACTAAGTTACGCATTAATAAGGCAAAATCCAGATCAACATCTTGTGGCACATCTAAAAAGACAAAATGCCCGTCACCCAGTGCCGCATCTACATTTTCATTTTTACGATTAAGCATACGTTCGATTTTAAATACAATATTGCCTTTTGGCGTCATCATTTCCACCGAATCGCCGACTAAGAATTTATTTTTAACCGCCACTTCTGCCATACCTTGCTGATTGCGTTTGCCAGTAAACTCCCCCACAAATTGTTGGCGTTCGGAAATCGAATAACCATATTCATAATTTTGATATTCATCGTGCGTGTGGCGACGTAAGAAACCTTCAGTATAGCCACGATGTGCAAGGCTCTCAAGCGTATCTAATAACGACTCGTCAAATGGCTTACCCGCTGCGGCATCATCAATCGCTTTGCGATAAACTTGAGCGGTTCTTGCACAATAATAGAATGATTTGGTACGCCCTTCAATTTTAAGCGAATGCACGCCCATTTGGGTTAAACGTTCCACGTGTTGTACCGCACGCAAATCTTTTGAGTTCATAAAATAAGTACCGTGTTCATCTTCAAAGGCAGTCATTTGCTCATCAGGACGCTGCGATTCGGTATAAAGGAAAACTTTATCCGTTGCCTCGCCGCTACCTAAGGTTGGGGTGACATTTTTGATCTCAATTTCAGACTCGTATTTCGGTACAATTTGACCGACTTCATCGACTTTACCCTCTTCCATTTTGTATTCCCAACGGCAAGCATTGGTGCAAGTGCCTTGGTTTGGATCACGCTTATTAATGTAGCCTGAAAGTAAGCAACGACCTGAATAAGCCATACATAACGCACCGTGAACAAAAATCTCTAATTCCATCTCTGGTACTTGTTGGCGAATTTCTTCAATTTCTTCTAATGATAATTCACGCGATAAAATCACACGAGTTAATCCCATTTGATACCAAAATTTTACTGTTGCCCAGTTTACCGCATTTGCTTGTACTGAAAGATGAATATCCATTTCAGGAAAATTTTCACGCACAAGCATAATTAAACCAGGATCCGACATAATCAGGGCATCAGGTTTCATATCCACAACCACTTTTAGATCTTTAATAAAGGTTTTTAATTTGGAATTATGAGGTGCAATATTGACGACCACATAGAATTTTTTACCTAATGAATGGGCTTCATCAATCGCAATTTTTAAATTATCGTGATTAAATTCATTATTACGCACACGCAAGCTATAGCGTGGCTGCCCTGCGTAAATGGCATCTGCACCATAGGCAAACGCATAACGCATATTTTTCAACGATCCTGCAGGCGAAAGCAATTCAGGTTTGGCATATTTTAAGGTCATATCATTCTCTTTTTTCTGATAACAAGTCAGGACTTTCCCAGAGGAAAGTGTAAGCGGTCTATTTTCTAAGAAATCTTGCATATTGGCAAGTTAATCCATTACAATCTCTCTTTTTATGTGGGGAAACAATGAAACTTAAACTCTTTTTAGCAACAACTGTGTTCGCATTTTCAACCTTAGGCAACGCTCAAAGCATCAAAATGGAAATGATGCAGCTCAATATGAATACCAGCAAATTGATGAGAGCAAAGAGCGCAGACGATTTTCAGGCAATCGCAAAAGATTTTATCGAGATTACCGAGAAAACCAAATCGATGTTGCCTGACAGTGTAGAGGGCGATAAAAAAGCAACTGAAGATTACCAAGCTGGAATGCAGAAATTGATTGAGGTGGTAAAAAAAGCGGACGAAAAAGCCCAATCAGGCGATTTACAAGAGGCTAAAATGATGATTTCAGAGCTTGAAATACTCAAACGTGAATATCACAAAAAATATAAATAATTGAAAATAAAGGGTAAGTTAAAACTTACCCTTTCATTTATTCAAATTCTAATTCCACCGCATTTTCACCCAGTAAATCTTTTAGTTCCGAAAACATCTGCTCATTAGGCGTTATTCGCCACTCTACGCCCCCTTTCAGCAACGCACGCCCCTCTGGACTTTGGTAATAGAAATGCAGTGGTAACGTGCCTTCCTTGTGAGGCGCTATGATAGCGGTCATTTTTTTGAGAAAATTGGCAGAAAGCTGCTCTTTACTAATAGCAAGTGCCAAACTTTTTGCAAATCTGCTGCGAGCGTCATCAAGAGAAAGCACTTCCCTTGCCGACATTTTTAGACCACCACTAAAATCATCAAACTGCACAGAACCTGTGGCGACAATAATTTGATCTTGTTGCATTAAATGCCCAAAATTTTCCAATGCTTCAGAGAAAAGCGTAATATCGAGCTTACCCGAACGGTCTTCAATCGTTGCGATACCAATACGGCTACCACGCTTTGTTACTGCTACCCGTGATGCCATTACCATACCAGAAACCGTGACCATTTGCCCTCTGAAAGTCGGTTGTAACTCGTTTAACCGACTAGGGGCATAGTGCGATAACTCTTTCAAAAATCTGCTAATTGGATGCCCACTTAAATAGAGCCCTAATGTTGCACGTTCGCCATCTAAAATAGTCTGTTCAGACCATTTTGGCGTATTTGCATAGGCATTTTGTACTTCTTCGGGTGTTTCAGTCAGCACACCAAACATATCGCTCTGCCCTAACTCTTCCATTTTCGCGTGCTGATCGGACGCTTTAAGCGCATCTTCTAAATTTTTCATTAACGCCGCACGATGTGGACCAAGTTTATCAAAAGCACCTGACATAATCAGGCTTTCAAAAGTTCGACGGTTAATTTTTTTCAGATCGACACGAGCAGTTAAATCAAACAAATCTTTGAATTTGCCGTCTTTGTTACGAGCAGCTAAAATCGCCTCAATCGGACCTTCTCCAACGCCTTTAATTGCACCAAGCCCATACACAATTTCACCTTTTTCATTTACGCTAAAGCGGTGCTTTCCGCTATTTACATCAGGTGGTACAACGGTTAGCCCCATATTTATACATTCATCGTAAAAGCCAACGATTTTATCGGTATTATCCAATTCTGAAGTCATCACAGCGGCCATAAATTCGGCTGGATAATGGGCTTTTAACCAAAGCGTTTGGTAAGAAACCAAGGCATACGCTGCTGAGTGCGATTTATTAAAACCATAGCCTGCAAACTTTTCTACTAAGTCAAAAATTTGCCCTGCAAGTTTTCCATCAATCCCTTTTGATTCTGCCCCTTTTTCAAACACTTCACGTTGAGCCGCCATCTCTTCGGGCTTTTTCTTTCCCATTGCACGGCGAAGTAAGTCCGCGCCACCCAGTGTATAACCAGCCAACTCTTGGGCAATCTGCATTACTTGCTCTTGGTAAACAATAACACCGTATGTCGGCTCTAAAATTGGTTTTAAGCATTCGTGCTGATATTGTGGATCTGGGTAAGAAACCTCTTCTTTACCATGTTTACGGTCGATAAAGTTCTGCACCATACCTGATTCAAGCGGACCTGGTCGGAACAATGCGACTAGCGCGATAATATCTTCAAAACAGTCGGGTTTTAAGCGTGAGATCAAGTCTTTCATACCCCTTGATTCAAGCTGGAATACCGCCGTTGTTTTCGCGGCGAGCAATAAATCAAAGGATTTCTTATCATCAAGCGGAATCATTTCAATTCGAATCGGCTCTTTACCCTCACGAGATAACCGCTCATTTATCATTTCCAACGCCCATTTGATGATAGTCAGCGTACGTAGCCCTAAAAAATCAAACTTCACCAGCCCAGCATATTCCACGTCATTTTTATCAAAATGGGTAACAGGGTGTAATCCTTCGCTATCGCAATAAAGTGGTGAAAAATCAGTAATAGACGTTGGGGCAATGACCACTCCACCTGCGTGTTTACCTGCATTACGCGTTAAACCTTCGAGCTTACGCGCCATATCGATAAGGTCTTTCACTTCCTCATCGGTTTCATATAGCTCTGGCAATTTTGGTTCCGCAGCAAACGCCTTTTCTAAGGTCATACCTGGATCAGGAGGGATCAGTTTAGAAATCCGATCCACGAAACTATAAGGATGCCCAAGCACACGTCCTACATCTCGAATTACCGCTTTCGCTGCCATTGTACCGAAGGTAATAATTTGTGATACTGCTTGCCGCCCATAGGTTTCCGCCACGTGTTCAATAACTCTGTCTCGCCCATCCATACAGAAATCCACGTCAAAATCAGGCATTGAAACACGTTCAGGGTTTAAAAAACGCTCGAAAAGCAAGTCAAATGCTAATGGATCGAGATCCGTAATTTTTAACGCATAAGCAACTAACGACCCTGCTCCCGAACCACGCCCAGGACCAACAGGAATGCCATTATCTTTCGACCATTGAATAAACTCCATTACGATCAAGAAATAACCAGGAAATCCCATTTGATTGATAACATCTAATTCAACTTGCAATCTTTCGTCATAAACTGACCGCTTGTTAGCTCGCTCTGAGGAATCAGGGAATAAAAATGCTAAACGCTCCTCCAACCCCTCTTTTGATTTTTTCACTAAAAAATCTTCGGTAGAAAGCTCACCCGTTGGAAAACTTGGCAGGAAATATTCCCCTAAACGCACAGTCACTGAACAACGCTTAGCAATTTCTACCGTATTTGCTAACGCACTAGGTAAATCAGCAAAGAGCTTGCACATTTCCTCTTCTGAACGGAAATATTGCTTAGGTGAATATTTTTTCGGACGTTTTGGATCGTCTAAAGTGTAACTATCATGAATTGCAACACGAATTTCATGAGCATCAAAGTCATCTTCTTTGAGGAAAACAACATCATTGACCGCAACTAATGGAATTGCATTTTTTCGTGCAAATTTAACCGCTTGTGTGATGTAGCGTTCTTCGTCCGCTCGCCCCGTACGGCAAACAGACAAGTAAAAATGATTGGGGTAATATTGTTGATAAAAGGCAAGTTTTTCCGTAGCTTCTTGCACGTTTTCTTTAAGTAAGGCTTTGCCCACATCGCCCATTCTCCCGCCCGAGAGAATAATGATACCTTCATTGAATTCAGCAAGCCATTCATATTTGACCATCGGATATTCAAAATAGCCTTGCTGATAAGCTTTAGAAATGATTTGAGTGATATTGTGATAGCCTTTGTTATTTTTGGCTAATAAGGTAAGCTCAACATAGCCATCACCACCTGACTCTGATTTAACATAAATATCAGCCCCAATAATTGGTTTAATGCCCGAGCCTAATGCTTCGCCATAAAATTTTACTAAGCCGCAAAAATTTGTAAAATCGGTTAAGCCCATTGCCACCATATTGTTGGCGACAGCGGTTTTAACTAATGATTTAACCTTCGCTAAACCATTAATCATAGAGAAATCACTGTGTACTTTTAAATGAACGAAACGACAATCAGACATAGCATTAGGGTAGAATTAGAATTTTTCAACAGGATTTACAAGCGGTCGTTTTTACCACTTTTTTTGTAAAAACGACCGCTTGTAAACATTAATCACGTTTTTTACTTAACAGCCACCAAACCACAACTAAACAGAGTAAACTTGGAATTAATGCCCCAACTGGCACAGGTAGCCAAGTAGCAATTAGGCTTAAATTTCCAAATACAATGTTCGCCACATAAAACATAAAGCCCGCAACAATACCAATCACGATTTTAGCCCCCATCGTGCTGCTGCGTAGTGGCCCGAAGATAAACGAAATCGCAAGTAACATCATCACAGCCATTGAGATCGGTTGGAATACTTTACGCCAAAAGGTAATTTCAAAGCGTTTTGAATCTTGCCCCGTATCTTTTAGGAAGCCGACATAATCTGCCAATCCTGAAATAGAAAGCGATTCTGGTTTTAGCGAAACGATACCTAATTTACTCGGCGTGAGGCTGGTTTGCCAAACCTGCTCGGGCTGTTTGCCTTGTTGGATCTGGTTTTCGCCTATTTCCGATTTTTCAATGTTAGAAAGCACCCAGCCTTTTTCATCGTTATATTTGGCTTCTTCGGCTTTTAACATCGATTGTAATTCACGTTTATTTTCGCCTTCACCAAATTCATAAATTAACACATTACTCAGACTTTTTTCATTATTTATTCGGTTGATATAGATAAATGAGTTTCCATCTTTTGCCCAAAAACCATCTTTCGTCGCAAGCATTGATCCACCACTTTGGGCAATAGAACGCATATTACGAGCAAATTGCTCAGTTTGTGGCACACCCCATTCACCAATAATCATCGTAAAAATAACAAGTGGTAAGGCTGTTTTCATCACAGCTAAGCCAATCTTAAAGCGAGAAAAGCCCGACGCCTGCATTACCACTAGCTCACTACGATTGGCAAGATTACCCAAACCTAAAAGTGAGCCTAATAACGCCGCAATCGGGAAAAATGTTTCAACATCTTTTGGAATCGTTAAAATCGTGTAATACGCTGCTTTTAAGCCATCGTAAGAGCCACGACCGACATAACGAAACTCTTCTACAAACTTAATGATCGCCCCTAACCCTATCAACATAAATAAGGTTAAAAAAATCGCCCATAAAATGGTTTTTCCGATATATCGTTCTAAAATATTCATTGTGAAAAATTGCATATACACCGCCTTATTGGTTAATTTTCAGCGGCAAACCGTGATAGCGTAATTTCGACATAAATTTACCGTTCCACATATTTAGCATAATACCTAAAATTAAAAAGGCGATAGAAACCAGTGGCATTAATATTTCAGCATTGAGTTTGCCTGAAGAGCCAGATGATTTCAGCAAGCTTTGCAACAAGAAATAAATCAAGTAAAGCAACAATGCTGGCAACAGTTTTGCAAAGCGTCCTTGGCGTGGATTGACGCTGCTCATCGGAACGGCCAGTAATGCCATTAACGGCACGGCAAAAATTAACGCTAAACGCCAATGGAATTCCGCTTTTGCCTCTGGCGTATTTGTTTCAATTAATTTTTTTATATCGGCACGTTGCACTAATTTCTCGTCTGACTCCACATCTTGATAACCTAAATAAGCTGAATAAGTTTCAAAATGAGAAATGCGAAAATCAGGGCTTTGTGGTGTGCCCTCAAAACGTTTACTTTCCGTCAGTGATAACACCTGATCGCCGTTTGGCAACCCCTGCAAAGTCCCTGATTCTGCCACTGCTACGGAAGGTTTGTTGCTCTTTTTTTGTTCGGGCTGAAAAACATAAATATCTTTTAAACTATTATTTTCAATCTTATCAATAAAAAGGACATAGCCTCCCGCAGATATAAATTGCCCAGCCGAAAGTGCCGCAAAACGAGGGTTTGCTTTCGCTTCTGCCAATAATTCACTTTGTTTATTAATTGCCCAAGGAGTGAGCCAAAATACGTTATATGCCGCCAATACCGTTGTAAAAACAGAGAGTAACATCGCCACTTTCACTAATAACCCAGACCCAACACCACAAGCTCGCATTACCGTAATTTCACTTTCTGCATAAAAACGTCCAAGCGTTAATAGTAGTGCAATAAAAAGTGACAACGGTAACATTAACTGTGCCATTGTCGGCATACCTAAACCTAATAGGCTAACAATTAAATCTGCAGGCACTTTACCACTGACTGCAGAGCTTAGCACACGCACCAATTGCTGACAGAAAAAAATCAACAAGAGGATAAACAATATTGCTACTTGGCTTTTAAATATCTCTTTGGTTAAATATCGGCTTAAAATCACAATGTTTTTCTCTATTATTTTAAAATCTTCATCGCTCGCTTATCATAAATACAAGCGGTGTGTTTTTATGCTTTTTTTACAAATGCAAATTTACTCTCAAAAGAGAGTAATCATACTTTTTAGATAAAAAATCTCTGCTAGTATAAAGTAAAGAAGCTAAAAGAAAAACCAGTAAAATTATCCATATAACCAAGAAGTTGGTTGATATTTCAATATAAGACGTAAATTCTTGAAAATTTTATTATACTAAGCACTTATTTCTATTTTCATTTATGATTGAAATACTCGACTCAACACAAACGATATAATTAGGGAGCAATAATGGAATTTAGCGTTAAAAACGGTAGCGTTGAAAAGCAAAGAACGGCTTGTTTAGTTGTAGGGGTTTATGAACCTCGTAGGCTTTGTTCCGCGGGGAATCAATTAGACAAATTAAGTAACGGCTATATTAGCTCGTTAATTAGGCGAGGCGATTTAGAAGGCAAAGCAGGGCAAACCTTGTTATTACATAACGTACCAAATGTGGCAGCCGATCGCGTATTACTTGTAGGCTGTGGGAAAGAACGCGAACTCACTGAACGCCAGTACAAACAGATTATCCAAAAAACAGTACAGACCATTAACAATACAGGCTCAATGGAAATGATCTGCTTTTTAACTGAATTGCATGTTAAAGGTAGGTCGGCGTATTGGAATGTTCGTTTTGCTATTGAAGCTATTCAAGAGCATCAATATGCTTATACTGATTTCAAAAGCATTAAACCTGAAGTGCGTCGTGAGCTACGCCGTGTGGTGTTTAATGTCGCAAATCGTAAAGATTTAACGGAGGCTGAACGTGCGTTAGAACACGGAAAAGCCATCGCATTCGGGGTAAGTTGTGCCAAAAATGTAGCAAATTGTCCACCGAATGTGTGTAATCCTAAGTATTTATCACAACTCGCACAAAAATTAGCTGAACATTATGAGCCCATTTCTACCACTATTATTGATGAAAAACAAATGGCAGAACTTGGAATGAATGCTTATTTAGCTGTCTCTCGTGGTTCTGAAAATCAGGCTTTTCTCTCTGTGATTGAATATAAAGGCAATCCAAACCCCGATGCTAAACCGATTGTGCTAGTAGGTAAAGGCTTAACCTTTGACTCTGGTGGCTTATCCATTAAACCTGCAGAAGCAATGGATGAAATGAAATACGATATGTGCGGTGCAGCCAGCGTTTACGGCACAATGAAAGCCGTTGCTGAAATGAAGTTACCGCTTAATATTATCGGTGTTTTAGCCGGCTGTGAAAATGCAGTTGATGGCAAATCTTACCGACCTGGGGATATTCTTACCACAATGTCTGGCTTAACTGTTGAGGTGCTAAATACCGATGCTGAAGGGCGTTTGGTATTATGTGATACGCTCACTTATGTCGAACGTTTTAACCCAGAACTGGTCATTGATATTGCCACCCTCACAGGGGCTTGTATGATTGCATTAGGTAATCACAATAGCGGATTAATGTCACCATCTAACAGTTTAGCCAACGAATTATTAACCGCATCAGAACAAGCGGACGACAAAGCGTGGCGTTTACCGCTAGGCGAAGAATATCAAGAGCAACTTAAATCTAACTTTGCCGATCTTGCCAATATCGGCGGACGCTTAGGTGGAGCAATTACCGCAGGTCAGTTCTTGTCAAACTTCACTAAAAAATACACTTGGGCACATTTAGATATTGCTGGCACAGCGTGGAAATCGGGTGCGGCAAAAGGGGCTACTGGTCGTCCTGTTAATCTTTTAACCCAATTCTTAATTAACAAAGCAGAAAGCTAATGACAAGCGGTTAAATTTCCGTAAAATTTTGCAAGTTGCAAAAACCACCCAAATGCTTTCATTTAAGCACTGGCTCTGCTAACGGATCCGTAAAGAGCCAGTATAGTGATTAATATTTAGGCGTAATTATAGCGATAAAGGATTGATGCCTCAAATCAATCCTTCACAATCTCATAGCAAGGCTGGTAAGGTTGCCCAGTTGGAATTTTCATTCTATGCTGAACAACAAAACGCTGTAGCAAGCGGTCAATTTCTTCCATTAATTTACGATCGCCGTGTAATTTAAATACACCATATTGTTCAATTAGATCTGATGTTTCAGCTTTAATATTCCCCGCAACAATACCCGAAAATGCTCGTCTTAAATTGGCTGCCAACTGCTCTTTGGGTTGATCTAAACTTAAATTCAGATTTGCCATACTTTCGTGGGTTGGAATAAATGGCGTAATAAAATCTTCTTCAATTTTTAATGACCAGTTGAAATTATAAGCATCTCCACTTTCATAACGGCGATTTTTTACCTCTACCATTGATTGCTTCACTTTACGAGCAACTAGAGCGGGGTCGTCAATAATAATTTCATATAAGCGACGAGCCTCTTCCCCTAACGTATCGCCAATAAATTTATCAATCGCATAAAAATAATCAGCAGACGCTTTGGGGGCGGTTAAAATCAGCGGTAATTTTTGTGCATTATTGGCTGGATTTAATTTAATGCCAATAATATAAAGTAACTCTTCCAATGTACCTGGTCCACCTGGAAATACCACGATGGCGTGCCCCAAACGAACAAAAGCTTCTAAGCGTTTTTCAATATCAGGCATAATCACCAGTTCATTGACAATTGGATTCGGCGGCTCAGACGCAATAATTGAAGGCTCTGTAATGCCTATAAAGCGTCCATTTTTGTAACGCTGATTCGCGTGTCCGATAGTGACCCCTTTCATTGGCGCTTCCATTACACCTGCACCACAACCCGTTACGATATTTAGCTCACGCAAACCAAACTCTTGTCCTACTGCTCGGCAATATTGGTATTCAATGTCATTGATAGAATGCCCACCCCAACAAACCACTAAATTGGGGTCGGTGTTCATCTCAATCGCTTTTGCATTACGCAAAATTGAAAAAACCGTATTAGTGGTTAAGGTTTCTAGCGACGCATTCTCAAGCGGTGGAATCGCATTTTTCAACGCATTTACAAAAACAATATCTCTTAACACCGCAAACAAATGGTATTGAATATTTAAAATCATCTTACCATCTACAAAAGCAGTTTCAGGCGGATTATGCAGCTCAAGCGACACACCTTTTTCACGGGTGAGTAATCTCATTTCAAAATCAGGATGTTGGCTCAATAAAGCACGGCTATCATCGGTATGAGCCCCTGAACTTAGCACCGCTAATGAGCAATTACGATACAACTGATATAAATTCCCTTGCGTATTTTTAGCCAATAATCGCATTTCTAAATGAGAAAGCTGCTCCATACTCCCTTTGGGGTTTACTCTGTGTATTGTCATAATATCTCCTGTATTTGCAAAAAATTAAATAAAAATGACCGCTTAGATTATTTCAGCAACTTCGCAATCACACGACTTACCGCAAAAAAACCAAATGTTGCGGTAACCATCGTCACCGCCCCAAAACCGTTGGCACAATTCATCGTGGCAGAAACTTCACATCCCTCACCCATTTTCGGGAAAATTAACGGCTGGGTAGAAAATACACAATCTATGCCAAACTTGCGTTTGGGATTTTGGCTGAAATGGTATTCCTTACGCAATAATGAACGCACTTTTGAGGCAAGCGGATCTTGAATGGTTTTGCTCAAATCAGCAATTTGAATTTGAGTTGGATCGGTCTGCCCACCAGCTCCGCCCGTAGTAATCAACTTGATTTTATGACGCTTGCAATAAGCAATCAGTGCTGCTTTCGTTTTCACCGAATCAATCGCATCAATCACATAATCATAACCACGATTGAGGTAATCAGGAATATTCTCTTGCGTGATGAAATCATCAATAATCTCCACCGCACATTCAGGGTTAATTCGCTCAATCCGCTCTTTCATCGCCTCAGTTTTAAGTTGAGCCACCGTGCCACTCATTGCGTGAATTTGACGATTAATATTCGTTACACAAATATCATCCATATCGATCATAGTAATCTTACCAATGCCTGAACGAGCCAACGCCTCCACCGCCCAAGAGCCAACACCGCCAATACCAATCACGCAAATATGTGATCGACGGAGCTTTTCCAGCCCTTCGGGCGTGTAAAGCCGCCCAATGCCGCCAAAGCGTTGTTCGTAGTTGTCTAATCTTTCAGCCATTTATAGATTTCCGTTTTTGATATTTTCCAACTCTTCCCAACGCTCAAACGCTTGTTCTAATGCGGCTTCGGCATCCGCTAGCTGTTGCAATTTCTCGTTGGTGTAAACCTGATCTTTTGAGAAGAAATCAGAACTGTTTACCTCGTGCTGCAAAGCCTCGATTTCCGCTTCTAAGGCTTCCATTTTTGCAGGCAACTCGTCTAACTCTCGCTGATCTTTGTAAGAGAGTTTAACCTTTTTCGCTTCCGCTTTTGGCTTTTCTTGCTTTGATTGCTCTTCTACAAGCGGTTGTTTTTTCTCAATTTTTTGCGAATTTGAAGCCAATGTTGTGTGGTAATTTTCCTGCTGCTGTTTCGCATCAAAATAGCCGCCAATATATTTGTTCAGTACGCCATCGCCTTCAAAGAAATAACACTCTTCCACCGTATTATCAATAAATTGACGATCGTGGCTCACAATCAGCAAAGTGCCTTGGTAGTCCGCCAACATCTCTTCCAATAATTCAAGGGTTTCTACGTCCAAATCATTGGTTGGTTCGTCCAGAATTAGCAGGTTATTCGGTTTCAACAACAATTTCGCCAGTAATAAACGGTTTCGCTCACCACCTGATAAGGCTTTAACAGGCGTCATCGCCCGTTTTGGTGGAAACAAGAAATCTTGTAAATAGCCTAAAACGTGGCGTTTTACGCCGTTTACTTCCACATCTTGTTTTCCATCTGCCACGTTATCCATCACTGTTTTTTCTAAATCTAATTCCGCACGATATTGATCGAAATAAGCCACTTCTAATTTTGTACCACAACGGATTGAGCCTGAAGTGGGTTGTAGCTCACCCAACAATAATTTGATGAAAGTGGTTTTTCCACAGCCGTTCGGCCCCACTAAAGCAATTTTGTCACCACGCTGAATAGTGGCGGTGAAGTTTTTGAGCAGCGTTTTGCCCTCAATTTCATAGCTGGCATTTTCCAGCTCAAATACAATTTTGCCGCTACGTGCGGTTTGATCAAGCTGAATTTTTGCTGTGCCTTGTACTTCTCGTCGGCTGCGACGTTCTTCTCGCAACGCTTTTAAGGCACGCACACGCCCTTCATTACGAGTACGGCGAGCCTTAATCCCTTGGCGAATCCACACTTCTTCTTGAGCCAGTTTTTTATCAAACAGTTCATTTTGTAACGCTTCCACACGCAGATCTTCGGCTTTCTCTTCCAAATATTTATCGTAATTGCTTGGATAAGAAACCAGCTTGCCACGATCCAAATCCACAATGCGAGTCGCCATTTTGCGGATAAATGAACGGTCGTGAGAAATAAAGATGATCGAACCTTTGAAATCCAGCAACAAATTCTCCAGCCAAGTAATTGCCTCCACATCTAAGTGGTTGGTCGGCTCATCAAGCAACAAAATATCGGGATCTGCCACTAACGCCCGAGCAAGCGCCGCACGACGAACCCAGCCGCCCGAGAGTTCACACAAACGTTTTTCTGGATCAAGCTCCAACAATTTCAAGGTATCTTGAATCCGATTTTCAAACTGCCAGCCGTTGCTATGTTCAAGTTGAGCCTGTACTGCAGACAATTTCGCTAATAAATCATCGCTATAATCTGTCAGCATTTGTTGCGAAATGTAGTGATATTGCTTTAATAATTCGCTTAAATGAGCAATTCCCTCCGCCACATAATCAAACACCGTTTCTTGAATATGACGAGGTGGATCTTGCTCCAAACGAGTCACCACAATATCTTTTTCAAAAATCAACTTGCCGTCATCAAGTTGCACTTCACCAGCAAGCACTTTCATTAAAGTCGATTTGCCTGCCCCGTTTCTTCCTACCAAACACACTCGCTCGTTTGGTTCAATGTGTAATTCGGTGTGATCTAATAAAGGATGATCGCCAAAACCTAGATAGGCGTTGGATAAATTAAGTAGTGCCATAGTTTTTACATCAGAATGATTTTACAAATTTTAAAAAACTTTAAATTGTTCGATTATAAAAGAAGGATGGGACATCACCCATCCTTATACTTAAGATAAAAATCCACCAACCCCTTTAAACTTCTCCACAAATGCCACGATTTTCTGAAAAACCGTTTGCTTTTTAGTCTTATATTGTGGGTTTAGCGGGCTCATTTTAGGTAGAAGATCATTTAAATCTGTACCATTTTCGCTAGCGTATTCTCGTTTAAGAGAGGTCATTATATACCGTTTTGCTGCATCTATATTTAAATTTTCGCTCTCAATTAAGTTCTCCGCCTCTCTTTTTTGCTCTTGCTGAGCAAATAGGAAAAACTCCTCAATGATAGTTGGTTTATCCGGAATTTTATCTAAATCAGTTTGATGGATAAAATCAACAACCAGTCCTTCTTTGGCTCGGTTATCCAAACTCGAACGAATAGTCCGGCGAATTTCTTCAATCAATGCTGGTTTATTGTTGAGTTTCTTATTATGCTCAAAGACCAATTCTAGAATATAATCTAAGTTGATCTCTTGGGATTTTAATAAATCAATTTCAAAAACCACATCGCTCCAATCAATTTGAGATTTTCCAGCATTACCATTTTGATTTTGTTTTCTCTGCCATTCCCGAATATCATTATAGGTTGAACGATAATCTTGTAATTTTCTCTCTGGCAAAATCACATTATTTCCAACAATATATGTGCCATCAGGCTCTTTTACGCTATTGTCATTCTGTTCAGTATTTTTTAACTCGTGAAATTCATCGTAATTATGCAACACATTTTCCAAACGCAGATATTCACCAAATAATTGGGTAAATGCTTTTTTATCATCCTCAGTTTCGAGTTGAGCAGGATCAGGGAATTTCGTTTGCAACGCTTTAACTACTTCTTTATAACCTCGATGATAATTTCCCTGAGCATCTTGATAACCTTCCATATATTCTTTAAAGCTGCGTTCTAATACCACATTACGCGTATTTTTATTACCAAATAAGGTAATGGCATCAATGGTATCCTGCTCTAAATCACGGAAAGTCACGATATTACCAAATGCCTTAGTTGCATCATAAATCCGATTTGTACGGGAAAAGGCTTGCATTAAACCGTGATAACGCAAATTTTTATCGACAAATAAAGTGTTTAACGTTGGGGCATCAAAACCTGTTAAAAACATTCCAACCACAATCAATAAATCGATTTCCTGATTTTTAACCCGCATTGCTAAATCACGGTAATAGTTTTGAAATTCTTTACTCTCTACGCCGTAATTTGTTTTAAATAAAAGATTGTAATCATCAATTGCCAAACTCAAAAATTCTTTTGCCGAACTATTCATTGCGGTAGGTTCAAAAGTTTCATCAGCAATTTCACCAATCGCATTTTGTTCTTCATTAGCTGCAAAAGAAAAAATGGTTGCAATTTTCAACGGATTTTCGACCGCTTGTTGTTGCAATTTAAACTGCTCGTAATACAGTTTTGCTGCTTCAACCGAACTTACGGCAAACATTGCATTAAACCCTTTTCCTGATGAATTTAAACGGTGTGTTTTTTGCTTGAAATGAGTCAAAATATATTGCGTAATTTCCTTAATACGTTCTGGGTGTAATAACGCCTGTTTATTTTCAAGTGCGGTCAATTTTTCTTGATTTTTTTCACATTCAATCTCTTTGAATTTAGGACGAACATTATTGTAATCTACCTTAAATTTCAGCACTTTTTCATCACGAATGGCATCGGCAATCACATAAGAATGTAGCTGCGAACCAAAAACTGTCGCTGTGGTTTCCGCACCCAATGCGTTATCAGCAAAAATTGGCGTACCAGTAAATCCAAATTGACAGAATTTTTTAAATTTTTTCTTTAAATTCTTTTGTGCTTCTCCAAATTGCGAACGGTGACATTCATCAAAAATAAATACCACAGGCTGTTTATAAATCTCTAAGTTATCTTCTGATTTCATCAGGTTATTCAATTTTTGAATAGTGGTAACAATAATTTTATTATCTTTTTTTTCTAAATTACGTTTTAAGCCTGCTGTACTTTCTGAACCATTCACACTATCAGGCGAAAAACGTTGGTATTCTTTCATTGTTTGATAGTCTAAATCTTTTCTATCTACCACAAAAAAGACTTTATCAATAAAATCTAATGCTGTGGCAAGGCGTGCTGCTTTAAAACTGGTTAATGTTTTTCCTGAACCTGTGGTGTGCCAAATATAACCGCCGCTTTCTAAATTTCCCCAATTTTTAGTGAAATGCGTATTTTGAATTTTCCATAAAATCCGCTCTGTTGCGGCAATTTGATAAGGACGCATCATTAAAAGCGTATTATTCACATCAAATACCGAATAATGAATCAACACATTAAGTAAAGTATTTTTCTGTAAAAACGTAGCGGTAAAATCTTTTAAATCCTTAATCAAAGTATTATCCGATTTCGCCCAATTCATCGTAAAATCAAAACTGTTTTTGTCCCGCTTAGTTGTATTGGCAAAATAGCGAGTATCCGTACCGTTTGAAATCACAAAAATTTGTAAAAATTTAAATAACGAATTTTCAGTATTAAAACTCTCTTTGCTATAACGATAAATTTGGTTAAAGGCTTCACGAATTGCCACCCCACGCTTTTTCAATTCAATTTGCACCAATGGTAAGCCATTGACCAAAATAGTGACATCATAGCGATTAAGATGAGAACCTTTTTGCTCAAATTGATTAATAACCTGCACTTTATTATGGGCAATTTCTTTTTTATCTAACAAATAGATATTTTGAATACGCCCATTATCAAACACAAAGTCATAGATATGATCCTGATGAATTTTTCGGGTTTTCTCGATAATGCTCTCTGAGGCTTTATCGAGATATTCATCAACAAAACGTTTCCATTCCGAATCTAAAAAACGCACATTATTCAAGCGTTCCAACTGCTCACGAACATTGTCTAATAAAGCCTGTTGCGAGTTTAAATCAGGACGATATTCATAGCCTTGATTTCGCAAATCGGTAATCAATTCTCGTTCTAAATCTGATTCGGTTTGATAAGAATTCGGTTGCTCGATTTTTTCATATTTATCTAAAACGATGAAATGGTTGGTTTCGGTGATGGGGGTGGTTTCAAGATTCATTATTTACATCCTTCCAATAGCTATAATTATTAATTAAATGATTTAATAAATAGACTACAATATTCTTTTCGGCTTCTGTTGGCTCTGCCACTTCATCGTCGGTTAATGTTGAATGGCTAAATCGGTTAATTTGTCTAGTATATAACTCTTTCTCATCGGGCAATAATTCAGACCATTTTGCATAACCCAAAAAATTAGCAGTTTTTTCATAAAGATTCCGTAACAAAGTAAAGTGATACTTTTGAATCTCTCCATTTTTAATGGCTTCTTCAATAGTTTTCTTTAAAAACAAATGATAAGAAAATGCTTTATTGGAATCTCCTTTTTTCCCATCTAGCTCAAAACTACCATCATCATATTTTTTAAGAAAATAACCATTTTTCAAACCCAGCTCATTATATAAAACATTATAAAATAAGGTGTTATGTGTAGAGATAACAAACTTTAAACCTCTTATAGACTTAGTTAAATCTGCTAAATCAATTGCTAATTGTATTAGATGATTTTCATCTAATGAGCTAACTGGATCATCTATAAAAATATACTGCAACTTATTAAAATCTTGAGTGGAACGATCACTCTCGTCCATTTTCAACTCTTCGATCACTGATTTAAGTAGCGAGTAAAAAACACTCCATACAAAATTACTTTCTTCTCCTTTTGAAATTTTAATATTTTCTTCTATATCATCATTACCTCGAGTAAAAGAAAAGGTAACTTCATTAAAGTCTTCGTTAAATTTTGGTGTTAATTTATCATTGGTATAGCGTTGAAAGTGAGTAATAATATTTTGATCTTGAGCCTGCTCTTTTAATACCCAGTTGGTGAAAGTATTTGGCTGAATTTTTAACTTAGGCTGACTATCTTCATTTAGATCATTATCCCAATAAAACAGATCTTCAGTAAATGCGTTATAGTAAAGAATGTCATTTCTTGCCAGTTCTATATTATTCTTAGGTGAAACTAACTCTTTGAATGCTCTTGAAAGTCTTGTTTTACCTGTGCCATTGAATGCATAAATTAGTTGAACATTCTGCTGTTTATCCCTTAGCATTGTTGCAATTTCAGTCAAATCTTTACTCATAATCTTACTACCTCATTATTTCGGAAAATCCAACAACTGTTCTCGATAATACTCATATTGTTTCCGTCTTAACTCAATTTCCTTCGGTAATCCTTCGCTAATGAAATTGGTCAAGCGGTCAAATTTATCTAAAATTTCTACAATATGATTTTGTTCTTCAATCGGTGGAATTGGAATTTGATATTGTAGAATTGCTGACTTATTCCCACGAGGCATTTTTGCACCTTTAGCGTGCTGCATATTGTAAGAAAAGAATTTATCATCAGCTAAAACTTGATATAAATATTTTGGATTTACATGGCTATCTGTTATACGAATAACTAATACATCACCATTTGTTCCACCACAATTATTTGCTTGCCAAATTTTCTTTAAATAAGGGCGAATATTTCCAATTAAAATATTATTTTCTTTATATTCAGTTAAATTACCACTTGTTGGTACATAATTTGAATTGATTTTTCCCATTCTATTTTGTAATAAATTATCTACACCTACATAGTTTTCTTCATTCAAACAATCAAATTTAATACGAGTTTGAGAATACTCTGCAACCTCCCCCAAAGTCTTAAACACCACGTTACCACTGTGGTATAAGGCTTTGGTGATGTCGTTATACCCCCCCCTATCTAAATCTTGAGGGAATGTCAATAGAGTTTCTCGGTAATACTGATATTGTTTTTTACGCAGAGCTAATTCAGCTTCCAGCGTAGCTTCCAGCTCAGTGAATTTGTCAAGTGTTTTTACAATTTTTTCTTGGATTTCTGGTTTAGGAATTGGAACTAAAAACTTGTCAGTATCAGGCGTTGCAATTTGTGGCATTTGCATTTTTGAACCAATACTTTGAAAGTGTGGTTCGCTTTGTTTAAGAAAATAATAAAAAAATTTTATATTGATATTTGTATCTTTTGAATAATAAGACCACATCTCATTTTTATGAGAGAATGGTTTGTCATAGTATTCAAATTCAATAATTCCACGAGATTTAACAATAATAGAAGGCTCAGTATTTATATCTTTTTCAGGAATATCATCAAAATTCACAAAAGCAACTGTTTTACCTCCTGCAAAAATTTTAATTGGTGCATTTTCTTTATTTAATTCTTTCATTTGTCCTGCGGTAATTTTTGTGCCTTTTGTACGAACACAAACCTCCCCCAACGGCTTCCATTCCACCTCAGCGCCATTTAATAATTTCTCAATAATGCGATTACTCATTTTGCAAATTTTCCTTGATTTTATACCGCTTGTTCATCGTTGTTATGTAGGATGGGCTTTAGCCCATCATCATATACTATCACTATACACTCAATGTTTTTGATGGGCTAAAGCCCATCCTACCAACTATGATTTTGTTTTTAACCTTTTTTGGTAACTTTTTCCCTTTGAGGTTAAACGATATTTCTGATACCGACTGGTTGGTTTTTCGGGTATAGTCATTTCAATTAAATTTAATTCCATTGCCGGTGTAAGATAATATTTTCTCAAAGACGGTCGATGCTGAATTTTTAATAATCTTAAAAGTGCTGATATATTCTCTTCTTGTGTTAAAACAGTTAATAATTTAGCTACCGATTCTGTTAAATCCAAGTCATCATCTAGGTCGCTATCTAGGTCGCTATCTAGGTCGCTATCTTGATCTTCTGATAGCATTGAATGGTGAACTGGCAAGCTGATAGCAAAGTAGCTACGCTCTTCATCTGTATCAAACTGCGGAGCCGGCGAACCGTTTTCAGCCATTGCTCTTAGAATGGTAGGGATTCCGGTAGAACGTCCCTCTGTTAATTCTAAATCTTTTAAAAACTCACCTATTCTGCGGTTACGATAACGGCGACTTACTGCTTTGCCGGTTTGTAAATCGGTTAATTTAATTGAGCGATCAGGCCCCGGGAAACTTAAAATCACAATTTCATTTGGGCTAATTCTCACTTCGATCGGCTCACGAATTTCATACGAACGATGATAAACCGCATTAACCAAGGCTTCTTCTAGGGCAAGAAACGGGTAGTTCCAAAAGCGAATTGATTCTGCCTGATAAGGCACTTTGACTATTTTTTCCTGCAAATAACGGTTTTTGATATATTGCAAGGCATCTTGAGTAATTCGCCCGATTGTGCCTTTGAAGGTTTTTTCTTCAATTTCTCCACCACCTGCTCCTTTAGGAAAATAGACAACATCAATTTGTGTTTCAGGAAAAAATTTTTCAGGTTGGCTATTAAAAAAGAGCAAACCAACATTTTTCGGAAATAGGGCTTCTGAACTTCCGCCTACAATATTCATTCGTTTGGCAAGCTCTTCTACTGAAAAGAATTTCGCATTCACGGCTAAATCGCTTTTGATTTCCGCCAAGAACTCACGCATTAAATGAGGTTCTAGGTCATCTAAGGTTGCGGATAAACATAATCTATCATCAAAGGGAACTTTATTTGCCAGTGACAATAGCTCTTGTTCAATCTCCCCCTTCACTTCAATGGTATTGGAGTGTTGGCGAATATAATATGCCCAATTTTCGCTATTTTTCTGCGATAAGGATTTTTTCGCACGATAGGGACGCATTTCACCACCAACTGCCCATAGCACTAAAATCAGCTTCCCTTGAATTTCATAAGTCGCCGTGAGTGTATGAAAAGCTGGAACAATATGATTTTTTTCCAGCTGTAATAACTCTTTACGAATAGCATCTACCTGTTCAGGCAACAAACCAACAGGCGGCAGTACTGGTATCCCGTCTTTTTCTTCAAGGCCAACAATTAAATAACCACCACCTAAATTATGGAAATCATTCGCAAAGGCACAAATCGTGTGTAAAACCGCTTCAGGATTCCAATTAGCTTTAAATTCAATTCGCTCATCTTCAATGATGCGTTTACTGATAAGCTCTTGAATATTTACAGGAAGTTTGTCGTTCATTTACTTACTCCGCTTCAATCTCCGCTTCAATCTCCGCTTCAATCTCCGCTACAATCGCATCAATATCCGCACGCAAGCGGTCAATTTTTGCCACTGTTTTGCAAATTTCTTCGTTGAGTTCAGTGATGTTAATCACTTCTCGGGTATCTTTTTGCTCCACATAAGAACTTACTGCAAGGTTGTACTCATTATCCGCAATTTGACTGTTTTCGACAGATTTTGCGAGATGCTCAACATCAACTTTATCCGCAAAGAGTTTCAAGATTTCAGCGATATGCTCATCAGTCAGTACATTGTTGT
This sequence comes from Mannheimia pernigra, assembly GCF_013377995.1. Classification (NCBI taxonomy): domain Bacteria; kingdom Pseudomonadati; phylum Pseudomonadota; class Gammaproteobacteria; order Pasteurellales; family Pasteurellaceae; genus Mannheimia; species Mannheimia pernigra. The sequence goes on along the minus strand of NZ_CP055305.1, from coordinate 1,202,335 downwards.
TAGTTTCTTTTTTAAACAGACCGCTTGCGTCAATAAATTGGGTTTTAGTGTCGGTTTTATGTTTGGAAAGCACTAAAATATTTGTTGCAATACTCGTGCCAAAGAATAGATTGGGTGGTAGGGCGATCACAGTTTCCACCACATTCTGTTCCACTAAATATTGACGAATTTTTTGCTCCGCACCGCTGCGATAGAAAATACCAGGGAAAGTGATAATCGCTGCTCGCCCTTTGGCAGAAAGATAATTTAAGGCGTGCAGAATAAAGGCAAAATCGGCTTTGGATTTCGGAGCAAGAATACCAGCCGGAGCGAAACGCTCGTCGTTAATTAAGGTTGGGTCATCTGAGCCAATCCATTTAATTGAATAAGGTGGGTTGGATACAATCGCATCAAAGGGCTTATCATCTTTTAATTTTGGATTGATTAGCGTATCGCCCAACTCAATATGGAATTTGTCATAATTGATATTATGCAAAAACATATTCATTCGAGCGAGATTGTAAGTGGTGTGATTGATTTCTTGTCCAAAGAATCCTTCTTCAATCACGTGAGCATCAAATTGTTTTTTCGCTTGTAATAATAACGAGCCTGAACCACAAGCTGGATCATAAATTTTATTGACCGCACTTTGACCGTGTAAAGCTAGTTGTGAAATCAGTTTAGACACATTTTGCGGCGTAAAAAATTCGCCACCAGACTTTCCTGCATTGGAAGCATAATTGGAAATCAAAAACTCATAGGCATCACCAAAAAGATCGATCTGATTATCCGCAAATTCCCCGAAATTTAACGTTTCAACGCCTTTTAATACCGCTGCAAGTCGTTTATTTTTATCTTCAACCGTATTCCCCAAGCGGTTACTTTTGGTATCAAAATCGGCAAATAAACCTTTAATATCGTATTCCGAATCAAAGCCCACTGCAGAACTTTCAATATCCGTAAAAATATCGGCAAGTTCAATGTTTAAATTTTTATTTAAATGGGCATTTTTAGCGATGTTTTTAAATAATTGGCTGGGATAAATAAAATAACCTTTGGTCTTGATGGCATCTTCTTTAATGCCTGCCGCATCAATTTCTTCATCGGAATAGGCTGAGTAATCAATATTTTCATCACCTTGCTCAATATAGGCGGCAAAATTTTCACTGATGAAGCGGTAAAACAGTGTGCCTAATACATATTGTTTAAAATCCCAACCATCTACGGCTCCACGAACTTCGTTTGCAATTTGCCAAATTTGGCGATGGAGTTCTGCTCTTTGTTGAATAGCTGCCATTTTTGTATTCCTAATATGACTCATATATTAAAGCGGTCGAATTTCCCCAAATTTTTGCATATTGCTTGTTTGCAAAATTCTCTGAAAAAACGACCGCTTGTATAGTTTAAGATTATTCTTCTGTTGAAGTTTCTACATTCTCTGCATTAGTGTCTGCGTTATCAAATTCGCTAATACTGTCATCTTCTTCAGGCTCACACACTCGCTCTAGACCGACAACGTGTTCATCTTCTGCAGTTCGAATAATGCGAACGCCTTGGGTATTTCGTCCAACGAGGCTAACTTCTGCAGCCCTTGTGCGAACGAGCGTGCCAGCATCAGTAATCAGCATAATTTGGTCAGCTTCCTCAACTTGAACAGCGGCGACTACTTTGCCGTTGCGTTCGTTTACCTTAATTGAAACCACTCCTTTGGTTGCGCGAGATTTCACTGGATATTCACTGATTATGGTGCGTTTTCCATAGCCATTTTGCGTTACAGTAAGAATGTCACCTGAGGTATGAGGAATCACAAGTGAAACCACGCGATCGGTATCAAGGCTAACGCTTGAGGTATCTTCCGCGTCTTCGTTTTCCATCTCAATAATTTCGGCTTCTTCAATCTCTTCTGCTGAAATTTCAGTGGTGGAAAGTTTAATACCTCTCACCCCTGTTGCGGTACGCCCCATTGCACGGACGGCTTTTTCTGCAAAACGAACCACTCGACCTTGTGCTGAGAATAGCATAATTTCGCTCTCGCCGTCTGTGATGTCCACGCCAATTAATTCATCACCTTCGCGAAGTTTTAATGCAATGAGACCGCTTGATCGAACATTGCTGAACGCATCAAGCGAAACTTTTTTCACCACGCCACTTGCAGTTGCCATAAAGATAAATTTATCCGCACTAAATTCGCCGTTTGGAATTGGAAGGATTGCGGTAATACGTTCATTTTCTTCTTTCACCAAGGGCAGAATATTCACAATCGGCGTGCCTCTCGCCCCACGGCTAGCTTGAGGTAGTTGATACACTTTTAATTGATATAAACGACCACGGCTTGAGAAGCAGAGAATGGTGTCGT